>NZ_VYXP01000006.1:0-138012 GCF_008725655.1 Marinihelvus fidelis
CGGCGCGCCAGGGATGGCGCGCCGAGGGGCGCCGGGGCAGGATGCCCCGTCGGCCCGACCCCACCAAGCCCACCGGGCCGAGGGCAGCCGAAGGCCAACACACCACCCCAAAACCCCCACACCTCACCCACCCAGGGCAACGCCCCCTCACGCAACGACGGGTTTCACCCCACCAGGGCGACCACCCCCCACAGCACGAGCGCCGCGAAGCCACCCGCGATGAGGTCATCAAGCATGACCCCGAAGCCCCCGTGCACATGGCGATCGGCCAGGCGGATGGGCCAGGGCTTGAGGATGTCGAAGATCCGGAACAGCACGAACCCGGCCAGCAGCCAGGGCCAGCCCGGTGGCGCGAAGGCAATCGCAAACCAATAGCCGACGAACTCATCCCAGACCAACGCACCGTGGTCCGGCACGCCAAGCCGGCGGCCGACGCGATCACAGATCCAGGTGCCGAAGGCGAACGTGACGGCTACCACGGCCAGCAGGCCCATCGTGCCCAGCGGCTGCAGCAGCCAGGCCAGGGGCACCGCCACCAACGTGCCCGCGGTGCCCGGCGCGCGCGGCGACAGCCCGGAGCCGAAACCCATGGCCAGGAAGCCGTCCCAGCTTCGGAACGCCGCATACAGGGCCTTGCGGTCGACGGTCGTCATGTCCCGCCGCCCCCGAAATGATCGTAGCCGGCCGCCGTGTCCAGCCGCACCGGCTGTCCGCCGGGGCCGCTCCACTCGAGCGCGTCGCCCGGCGTGATCTCACCGATATCGGTGAGGGCAACGCCGGCGTCCGCCGCCAGCGCGTCCAGTTCGGCGGCGTGTGCAGCTGGCAGCGTAAAGCACAGCTCGTAGTCGTCGCCGCCGGTCGCCTGCAGCGACAGCCGCTGTGCGAACGGCAGACTGGCCAGGGCCGTGGACGCGGGTAACCGCGTGGCGTCCAGGTGCGCGCCGACGGCGGAGGCCGCCAGGATATGCCCCAGGTCTGCCGCCAGGCCATCGGAGATATCGATGCAGGCCGTGGCCAGGCCACGCAAGCGACGGCCCAGTTCGAGCCGGGGTGTCGGGCGATCCAGGCGGTCGCGCTGCGCCGCTGCCGGTGGCGCGTCGGAACCCAGTCGCGACAGGGCCAGCGCGGCGTCGCCGAGCGTGCCCGAGACCACCACGCGGTCGCCGGGCCGGGCGCCGTCACGGGTCAGGGCCTGGCCGGCCGGGACGAAGCCCAGCGCGGTGACCGTGACCGACAGCGCCCCCCGGGTGGTGTCGCCACCGGCCAGCGTGATGCCTGACGGCCCCGCCAGCGCGGCGAAGCCGGCGGCGAAGGCATCCAGCCAGTCCGGGCAGGTATCGGGCAGAGACAGGTTCAGCAGCGCCCAGGCAGGGTCCGCACCCATCGCGGCCAGGTCGCTGAGATTCACCGCCAGCGACTTGTGGCCGATGGCGGCGGGGTCGGTGTCGTCGGGAAAGTGGATACCGGTATTGAGGGTATCGGTGCAGGCCACCAGCTGCTGGCCTGTCGGCAGATCGAAAACGGCAGCGTCGTCACCGATGCCCAGGGCCAGGCCGGGGCCGGGCGCGGGCATGGCGGCCCGCAGGCGGTCAATCAGGCCAAACTCATTCACCGGCCGGCGCGGCAGGCAGCGCGCCCCAGGCCCGGGCGGCGCGGTCCAGGACCGCTGTCACGTAACTGTGCGTCTGCGCGGAGCCGAAACGGTTGGCGAGGTCGGCGGCTTCATCCAGCACGACCGCGCCCGGGGTCTCCGGTTCGTTGCGCAGCTGCCAGGCGCTGATCAGCAGCACCAGTTGCTCCATCAGGTCGCAGCGGGCCAGTTCACGGTCCATGAACTCGTCCAGCTGCGTGGCCAGCTCGGGCGACGAGCGCTCGACGCCGCGTACCAGCTGTTCGAAGTAGTCGTCGTCGACACCCTTGAAGTCCTGGGTCTCGCGGAACTGCACCAGGATGTCGTTGATGGCCTGGTCGGTCATGCGCCACTGGTACAGCGCCTGCAGGGCCCGTCGACGGGCACGGCTGCGGGGCTCCCAGGCATTGCGGTCTGCCGTTTTGCGCTTATTCATTACCGCCCTCTCCTGGCGTGAGTTCATCGACCAGCGCGATCATCTGCAGCAGGCCGTTAGTGACATCGTAGCCCTTGTTCCCCTCGTCCACGGCCGCGCGCTCCAGCGCCTGTTCGATGGTGTCGGTGGTCAGCACGCCGAAGACCACCGGCTTGCCATGGTCCAGGCCGACGCGCATGCAGCCGCTGGCGCATTCGCCGGCCACGTAGTCGAAATGCGGCGTGCCGCCGCGGATGACCGCGCCCAGAGTAACCACGCCATCACAGCCGGCGGCCAGCAGCCGGTCGGCAGCCAGCGGCAGTTCGTAGGCGCCGGGTACCCAGGCCAGGGTGATGGCGTCGTCATCGACACCGGCACGCCGGAGCGCATCCAGCGCGCCCTCGAGCAGCTGGTCGGTGATGAACCGGTTGAACTCCGCGGCGGCGATGCCGATGCGGATGCCGCGCCCGGGGCGCCGCGGTGCGAGTTCACGGATTGCCATCAGTCGTCCTCCGCGGGGTCGTCGTAGGCCACCACTTCCAGCCCGAAGCCGGACAGGCCGGACATGCGGGTGGGTGCGCTCAACACGCGCATGCGGCGAATGCCCAGGTCAGCGATGATCTGTGCGCCGATACCGTAGGTGCGCAGCTCGCGTGACTGGCGGTTGTCGCCGGTGGGCAGGATATCCGGCTCCGGTTCGGCCTCGATGCGGCGCAGCAGCGCGTCGTCGTCGTCATTGCCGCCCAGCACCAGCAGCAGGCCGGCGCCACGGCGGTCGATCTCCCGCAACGCGGTACGCACTGGCAGGCCAAAATCATCCCGGTGAACACCCAGGATGTCGTTCAGCGGGTTCTTCATGTGCACGCGCACCAGCATGTCATCCTGCTCGGCCGGGTCACCCCGCAGCATGGCCAGGTGGACGCGGTTTTCGATGGTGTCGCGATAGGTATGCATGACAAAGGGGCCGAAATCGGTCTGCACTTCGCGTTTGGACAGGCACTCGACGGTGCGTTCGTTCTCCAGGCGGTAGCGAATCAGGTCGGCGATGGTGCCGATCTTCAGGCCGTGCTCGGCGGCGAAGGCCTCAAGCTCCGGCCGGCGCGCCATGCTGCCGTCGGCGTTCAGCACCTCGACCAGCACCGCGGACGGGTCCAGGCCCGCCAGCGTGGCCAGGTCGACGCTGGCTTCGGTATGGCCCGCGCGGGTGAGCACGCCACCGGGGCTGCACATCAACGGAAACACGTGGCCGGGCTGTGACAGGTCAGCAGGGCCGGCATCCGGGGCCACGGCGGTGCGCACGGTGTGCGCGCGATCATGCGCCGAAATACCCGTGGTGATGCCCTCGGCGGCCTCGATGGAGACCGTGAAATTGGTCGAGAAACGGGCCTCGTTGCGGGTCACCATCAGCGGCAGACCCAGCTGCCGGCAGCGCTCGACCGTGAGCGGCAGGCAGATCAGGCCGCGGCCATGGGTGGCCATGAAGTTGATGTCTTCGGGGCGGACCTTCTCCGCGGCCATGATCAGGTCGCCTTCGTTCTCGCGATCCTCGTCGTCGACCAGGATCACCATGCGGCCGTCGCGGATGTCGTCGACGATCTCCGGAATGGTATTGAAACTCATGGGTTCGCTCCCGGGTCTCTCGCCTCGAGCATGCGTTCAAGATAGCGGGCCACCATGTCGACCTCCAGGTTGACCGTGTCGCCCGGTGCCAGTTGCCCCAGCGTGGTGACCGCCAGCGTATGGGGAATGATACAGACTTCGAAGCGTTCACCGGCGACCGCGTTGACGGTCAGGCTGACGCCGTCGACGCAGATCGAGCCCTTGGTGGCGATGTACTTCGCCAAAGCGGCCGGGGCCTGGAAACCGAAACGCTCGGCGCGGCCGTCCGGCGCGCGGTCGGCCAGGTGTGCCAGGCCGTCGACGTGGCCGCTGACCAGGTGACCACCCAGCGGGTCGCCGGCGCGCAGGGCCGGCTCAAGGTTGACGGTGGCGCCGGGCGCCAGTGAGCCCAGCGTGGTCAGCGCCAGGGTCTCGGCGGACACGTCGGCGCTGAAGCGGCCGTCACCGGGCTGCAGCATGGTCAGGCAGGCGCCGGACACGCACATGCTGTCGCCGTCGCGGGCGCCATCCAGCGCGTCCACGGGCACCTCGAACACCATGCGGCGATCGCCGCCAACGGCGTCACTGCTGGCCAGGCGGCCCTGGTGGGTAATGATTCCGGTAAACATGCGTGCTCCGCGTTCCTCAGCTGTCCCGATATTGCGGCCGCAGCCGGATTCTCAAGTCATCGCCAAACATCTGCCGGTCAATCCAATCGAAGCCGGGCCGCGCGGCCATGTCCTCCAGCGGAGCCAGCACGAACGATGGCAGGCCATCCGACCCCAGCAGGCAGGGCGCGATATAGACCATCAACTCGTCCACCAGCCCGGCCGCCAGCAGCGCACCGCACAGCTGGCCGCCTGCTTCCACGTGTACCTCGTTGCATTCGCGCGCCGCCAGGGCCGCCATCAACGCGTGCAGGTCCACGCGTACCGGCGCCGTGCCCGCGGCTGTACCCGGCGCGGCCGGCAGCGGCAACAGCGTGGCCGGCGACACGGCCAAAAGATCCGGAACCGGTTCGTCCGCGCAACCGGCCACCAGCACCTCGCCCGGCAGCGCCAGCGTCCGCGCCGCGGCCGGGGTGCGCCAGCGGCTGTCGACAATCACTCGCAGCGGCTGCCCTTCATGGCCCTCCAGGCGCACGTTCAGCGACGGATCGTCCATCGCCACCGTGCCGATGCCGGTCAGGATGGCCGAGGCGCGCGCGCGCCAGGCCTGCACGTCGGCGCGGGCTTCCGGGCCGGTAATCCACTGGCTGGCGCCGTTGCCCAGGGCAATGCGTCCGTCCAGGCTCTGCGCGAGCTTGACCCGAACGAACGGCCGGCCCTCGCGCATGCGCAGGATAAAACCGGGGTTCAGCGCCTCGGCCTGCTCGCCCAGTAGCCCGGTGCGGCAGGCGATACCGGCGGCGCGCAGCCGCTCCACGCCGGCGCCGTTGACAGACGGATTCGGGTCGGTGGCGGCGATCACCACTTCGGCCACGCCGGCCGCCACCAGCGCGTCCGCGCACGGCGGCGTGCGGCCGTGATGGGAACAGGGCTCCAGCGTGACATAGGCGATGGCGCCACGGGCGGCCTGCGGGTCCTCCAGCGCGGCCAGCGCCATGACTTCCGCGTGTGGCCCGCCGGCCTGCTCGTGCCAGCCCTCGGCGATGATGTCGCCGTCGCGCGCCAGCACGCAGCCCACCCGCGGGTTAGGCGCGGTGGTGTTCATGCCCCGTTCCGCCAGCTCGATGGCCCGCGCCATGCAGGCGCGGTCGAAATCGGAAAAACTCACCCGTCGCGCCGTTTGCCTGGCGTGGGCGCGTCCAATAGCGAGAACTGCCGCGTATCCAGCGCCGACGCGCCTTCGCGCTCCAGGGTCTCGATCAGCTCGCGGAAGGCCTGCAGGTCCTCGAAGCGGCGGTACACGGAGGCAAAACGCACGTAGGCCACCTGGTCCAGGCTGCGCAGCTCGCGCATGACCCACTCGCCGATCAGCGTGGACGGGATCTCGGCCTCCTCGGCGCCGCTGATTTCACGCAGCAGCCGGCGGATGGCGCGTTCAACCTCGCGTGTTTCCACGGGGCGCTTTTCCAGCGCCCGCAGCATGCCCTTGCGGAGTTTTTCCTCGGAAAAGACCTCGCGGCCGCCATCGGACTTGATGATACGGGGCGCCTTCAGCTCCGGCGCCTCGAAGGTGTTGAAGCGGTTATTGCACTTCATGCACTCGCGGCGACGCCGGATCTGCATACCATCCCGGGTCAGGCGGGAATCCACCACCCGGGTTTCGTCATGGTTACAGAGCGGGCACCACATGCATTACACCGGGGCTCAGGCCTTGCCGTATACCGGGTGACGCTCGCACAGCGCCGTGGCCACGGCGCGCGAGCGCGCCTCGGCGGCCTCGTCGCCGACGTTGTCGAGCAGGTCACAGATGGTCACGGCCAGCTCGGTGCATTCCTCGACGCCGAAGCCACGCGTGGTCACCGCCGGGGTACCCAGGCGCAGGCCACTGGTGACGAACGGCGAACGCGGCTCGCCCGGCACGGTGTTCTTGTTGACGGTGATGTTGGCGCGGCCCAGTGATTCCTCCGCGTCCTTGCCGGTGTAGTCGCGGCCGATCAGGTCAACCAGGAACAGGTGGTTGTCGGTACCGCCGGAAACCACCTTGTAACCGCGCTGCACCAGCGTATCGGCCATGGCGCGGGCGTTGTCCACCACCAGGCGCTGGTAATCGGCGAACGACGGATCCAGGGCCTCTTTGAAGGCCACCGCCTTGGCGGCGATCACGTGCATCAGCGGGCCACCCTGGGTGCCCGGGAAGACCAGCGAGTTCAGGCGCTTGGTCACGTCCTCGTTTTCCTGCGCCAGGATGATGCCACCGCGGGGGCCACGCAGCGTCTTGTGCGTGGTCGACATCACCACGTGCGCGTGCGGCACCGGGTTCGGGTAGATGCCGGCGGCCACCAGGCCGGCTACGTGGGCCATGTCGACCACGAACCAGGCGCCGACGGAATCGGCGATTTCGCGCATGCGCGCCCAGTCGATCTCGCGCGAGTAGGCGGAGAAACCACCGATCAGCATCTTCGGCTGGTGTTCGTCGGCCAGGCGCTGGATTTCGTCGTAGTCGATCAGCGCGGTCTCTTCGTCAACGCCGTACTGCACGGCATTGAAGATGCGCCCGGAGAAGTTCACCTTGGCGCCATGGGTCAGGTGGCCGCCATGTTCCAGGCTCATGCCCAGGATGGTGTCACCCGGCTGCAGCAGCGCCATGTACACCGCCGCATTGGCCTGCGAGCCCGAATGCGGCTGCACGTTCGCATAGTCCGCACCAAACAGCTGCTTGACGCGCTCCTGCGCCAGGCTTTCCGCCACGTCGACGTACTCGCAACCGCCGTAGTAACGACGCCCGGGGTAGCCCTCGGCGTACTTGTTGGTCAGCACCGAGCCCTGGGCCTCGAGCACCAGCGGGCTGGCATAGTTTTCCGAGGCGATCAGCTCGATGTGGTCTTCCTGGCGACGGGCTTCGTCGGCGATGGCGGCGGCCAGTTCCGGGTCGTAACCGGCAATGGTGGAGCGGCTGTCAAACATGGGGCAGCGATTCCTTTTTGACTGGAGGGTGAGCGGACGATGGACAAGGACGCATTCTACCACCGATAAGCGCGTGAGCCTTACCCGTGCAGCGCCGCCAGCGCTTGCAGCGTGGCCGTATCGGGTGGCCTGAAATCGGCCGCCGTGGGCTCGAACGGCCGCGGCGTGATGCCCAGCCGCTCGCGCGTGTCATGATCATCGAAAACGAAGTCCCGCGACTGGCGGTGGATCATGCCGGCATGGGCGCCCTGCCCGGCCATCGACACGACCGTGGCCAGCAGGCCGGGCGGCAGCCGTAGCAGGCGCCGCGGCCGGCCCAGGGCGTCGAACAGGCGGCCGGCCATCTCGTTGAACGGCAGCGTGCTGCCGCCCACCAGCGGCCCGGTCCAGGCCATGTCCGCCGCCAAACCGCTGACCAGTCCCAGCGCCAGGTCCGCGGCATGCACGGGCTGGCGCAGACCGGTGGCCTGGCTGGATAGCGGCAGGAAGCCGAAGCGGCGGATAAACGCGGCCAGGCGGGTCAGGTTCCCGTCCATGCCGGCGCCGTAGACCAGGGTCGGGCGCAGCAGGCAGAGCGGGAAGTGCTCGCGCGCGGCGGCCTCGGCCAATGCCGCTTCGGCGGCGGCAATGCGTGACAACAGGTGTTGCTCGGCTGTGCTGCCAGACGTCGCCTTCGTGTGCAGGCTGGTGGTCGACAGCGCGGCCACGCCGGCAGTGGTACCGCTTCGCCCCAGCCATTCCTGCGCCAGCGTCAGTGGCCCCGTGGACAGCAGCCCATCGGCCTGGACCGGCGGGTCCGGACGGACCCAGTCGAGGCCTTCGAATGCGGGGTAGCCCTGCGGCGCACCCTGGCGGCTGATGGCGATGACGCGGGCGCCGCGCGCCAGCAACATCGGCAGCGCGAAGCGGCCCACCTGGCCGCTGGCGCCCAGCACGGCGATGGTGCGCCCCGCTAGCGGCGCAGCCATGCCCGTGGCCAGGTCAGCGCCCAGTGGCCCCAGATGCCGGCCTGTACGAACCAGCGCACCGGCAGCGCGTGCCCCGCGGCCTGGAACTTGCGGTAGTAGCGCTGCATGCCGCGGTGCTTCTGCCGGTGCACCCACAGCGGCCTGGACGCGCTGGAGACCCCCTGCACATGCACCGCCCCGGCCGCCGGCACGAACAGGCAGTGTTCGCCGGCCGCGTGGATGCGGTACATCAGGTCGTAGTCCTCGCAGTGGAACGGGTAGCCGGTATCGAAGCCACCCAGGCGGGCGAACGCGGCCGCGTCGACCAGCATGCAGGCACCGGAAACCGCTTCGGCCACGGCCACCTCGCTTGGCCAGGCCGCGGGATCCAGCCGGATACCGGCCAGCGCCCCGTCGTCTCCGGCCAGGCGTGCCAGCCCGGTGAAATGCGTGAATGAGCGCCAGGCATCCGGCAGCGGCCTGAACGCGGCTTTCTCGGGCTCGCCATCCTGGTCACGGACCATGGGCGCGGCCAGCACGGCGTGTTCATCGACATCCAAAGCCGCGGCCAGCTGGGCCAGCGCCCCCGGGCACAGGTAGCAGTCGGGATTGATAATCAGAAGGTGGCCATTACCAATGCCCGCGGCCGCCGCGTTCACGGCGCTGGCGTAGCCGACATTGGTGTCGTTGCGTAGCAGCTCGACGGCGTCATGGCGGGCGGCCAGCGCGGCCGCGGCGTCGGCGCTGCCATCGGTGGAGGCGTTGTCGACCACGCGGATGCGGGTCACGCCTTCAGCCAGCAGGGATTCGATGCAGCGGGCCAGCGTGGCGCCGGCGTTGAAATTGACGACGATGGCGACCGTGCTCACGGCGCGCGGCCCCGTCAACCTTGCCGTCGGGGCGCGCCGAACAGGCGCCGGTACCACGGCAGCGGGGCCGGGGTTGTAGACGCAGCTGTTTCCGGAGCCGGAGCACTTCTCAGCGATTCGATCTCGGCGCGCAGCCGTTCGATCTCGGCATCGCGGTCGGCGATGATGCCGCCGGCCGCCATGTTGCGACGGATTTCGCCGATGTAGTGGTCGTAGACCGACTCCTCCGCGTCATCAAACAGCCACAGTCCCGCGCCCAGGTCGGGCAGGTCGGCATCCGCGGCGGCCGCCACGGCCAGGTAATAGACCGGCTCGCGGCCGACGCTGTCCAGCGTGTCGACGCGCTCGCCGTCCCAGCGCTGGAAAAGCGTGGGACCCGAAGCGGCCATGTCCCAGATCACCGACTGGAACTGCAGCCGCTGGCCCAGCAGGCGCCAGGCCGGGAAATGCCGCCGCAATAGCGCCTCGAGTTCGTCGCGGTAAAGCTCGCGCACATGCCAGGGGTTGTCGTTGCCCTGCTGGTCCGTGTACACCGCCTTGTCGGGCGAGGACAGCAGCAGCACACCGCCCGGGGCGAGCAGGCGCCGGAAGCCGGCGAGCATGTCGTCATGGGCCTCCAGGTGCTCCAGGGTTTCAAACGAGACGATGACATCGAACGACTGTTCGGCGAACGGCAGCCGGGTGCAGTCCGCCACCTCGAAAGAGAGATTGGCGGTATCACCGTAGCGGCCGCGCGCATGGGCCACCGCGTCTTCGGACACGTCGACACCCGTCACCGAGGCCGCGGACCGGGCCAGCAGCGCGGAGCCGTAGCCTTCGCCGCAGGCGGCATCGAGTACGCGCTTGCCGGCGACCAGCCGTTCGGCCAGCGCGTAGCGGTGCAGGTGCTCGTACCAGATCTCGCGAACGCACTCCGGGGTGAAGCGTTCGCCGGTAAATTCAAGTTCTTCGGACACGGTGTTCTTCGTCTTCCTGGGTGGGGTGATTCTAACCCAGCGCGGCGACGACCTCGGCGCGGCGCCCGGCCAGGGGGTCGGCGGCGATCCAGGCCGTGACCAGGTCCAGGTACCCGGGGTGCTTGCCCAGCAGGCGGCGCATGCTGTCCTCGCCGGGCGCCAGGCCGACGGCGCCGAAGGACTGGCCACCCACGTGGGCGACGTAGGCATCATCACAGAGCACGTTGCGCATACCCGCGGCCGTGACGCGCAGGCTGAAATCATTCTCCTCGCCGTAACCGCGACCAAAGGTGTCGGCGTCGAACAGGCCCAGGCGGTCGATGGCCCGGCGTGATATCGCCATGCAGAACCCCACCGCGGTGGGCAGTTTCGGGTAGACCGGTTCGCCGGCGGCGGCGATCGCGGCGGCCACCCGGGCGGGGTCGGCAGGGACCGGGTTGGCCTGGCAGAACACCGGTATCGAGACGATCTCGCCATTGTTGGACCACGGCGTGGCCGAGCCGATGGCGGGGTCCGAAGCCAGGCAACGGGCCAGCGCCTGCAGCCAGCCCGGCGTGACCAGGGTGTCGGAATTCAGCAGCACGATATCGTCGCCACCGGCCCGTTCGGCCCCCAGGTTGGCGGCGCCGACGAACCCCAGGTTGTGATCCAGGGGCACCAGCTCACGGCCCGGTGAAGCGGCACACCAGTCCACCAGTAACGGCCTGACTGCCGGGTCGGCAGAAGCGTCATCGACCACCACCACGCGCGCTTCCGGACTGTGGGCGTCAATGGAAGCCAGGCAGCCGCGCAGGCAGTCGATCGCGTCGTGCACCGGCAGCACGACGGTGGGCAGGCCCGTTGAGGCGATCATTCGTCCGGCCCCACCCACTCGTGCGCCAGGCGAACCACGCCCAGGTCGTTGCAGGCGCCGGTGACGCGGATCTCGCGCTCCTCGGTATCACACACGCGCAGCCCTTCCGGGTCCAGCGCGTGGCCGCGAAACTGGTAGCGACCCGGCATCAGGGCCAGCGCCGGCAGGCGCAGGCGAAAGCGGTAGACCCCTTCGGACAGGGTTTCCGGCGCGTACTGGTCCAGGTCGGCCGCGGCGCCGTAGACCGGGGTGCCGTCGTTGCGGACAATCCCGAACATCGGCACGGGCACGCGCCCATCCGGACCGTGCAGCACCAGTTCGACGTCCAGGTCCTTGCCCATCGGGACATTGATGACGTGCTCGTCGAGCACGCCGGCGGCGTCCTGGTCGGCATCGTCACCCAGGGTCATGGCATCGACACGGTAGATCGCGTGCTCGCCTTTACGGCGGGTGACCTCGGTCTTGCGTTCGACCTCGCGCGACTCGTGCCAGGCCAGGTAATCCTGCACCACCGTGTGCGCGTCACCGTGCGCGCGGACGCGACCATCCTGTAACCACAGCGCGTGTTTACAGAGTTTCTGTACCAGGTACATGCTGTGCGAGACCAGGATCAGCGTGCCGCCATCGTTGAGGAAGCCATCGATCCAGCGAATGCACTTTTTCTGGAACGACTCGTCGCCCACCGCCAGCACCTCGTCGGTAATTAGCAGTTCCGGGCGGGACGCGGCCACCACCGCGAAACCCAGCCGCACCACCATGCCGGAGGAGTAGTGCTTGACCGGCTCGTGGATGTATTCACCGATGTCCGCGAAGGCGAGAATATCGTCCATGCGCTCGGCCAGTTCGCGCCGGCCCAGGCCCAGCAGCGAGGCCTTCATGCGGATGTTGTCCATGCCACTGAACTCGGGCTGGAAGCCCGCGCCCAGTTCCAGCAGTGCCGCTACGCGGGCGTCCATCTCCACGGTGCCGGTGGTGGGACGGATGACCCCGGTCAGCACTTTCAGCAGTGTCGACTTGCCGGCGCCGTTCTCACCCACAATACCCAACGACTCCCCGGCGAACAGCTCCAGGTCGATGCCCTCCAGCACGTGGGCGCCATTGCGGGGACTGCCCCCGGCCAGCACCGAGGCAAACGCCGCGAAGCGCTCCCTGGGCCGGCTCAGCCGCGGATAGACCTTGGACACCCCCTGGATTCGGGCCAGGCGACGCATCAGAGAAAGTCCTCGAAATGACCGGCCAGGCGGCGGAACCAGCCCAGCCCGGCCCAGGCCAGCACGATGACAATCACCGCCGCGGCCAACAGCGCCAGCGCGGAAGGCCATTCGCCGAACAGCAACGCGCCGCGCAGCTGCCCCATCACCCAGGTCACCGGGTTCCAGGCCAGCACGTGGGCCAACGCGCCCGGCAACTGCGTGGGGCTGTAGAGAATGGGCGACATGAAGAACCACAGGGTGATCAGCGGCGGCAACACCTGCGCCATGTCCTTGATGTAGACCTGCGTGGACGAGAAGAACAGCGCCAGCGCGCAGGCCAGCAACCAGAACACCAGCAACACCACCAGGGCGACGGGCAACATCAGCCAGTGAATGTCCGTACCCAGCAGTTGCAGCACGACCAGGATGGCCACGTAACCGATCATGTGCATGGCAAAGGTCGACGTGACCGTGGCCAGCGGCAGCAGTTCGCGGTCGAACGCCACCTTGGTAATCAGCCCGCTATAGGCACCGATGGAGGCCGAAGCCTTGAGCACGGCTTCGGAAAACGCCATCCACGGCCAGAAGGCCACGGCCAGCCAGGGCACGTAATCCACGCCGGTACCGGACGGAATCCGCGCCTGGAAGATTTTCGTGAAGACGAACGCGTAGACCGCCAGCAGCAACAGTGGCTGCAGGATCAGCCAGGCAAACCCGGACAGGTTGTCCAGGTAATCCTGGCGGATCTGCCGCACCACCAACTGGCGGAAGAATTCAGGGGCAACCGATGCGCGAGACGCGTTCGCCATGAACGGACACTATCCTTTTGGCCACAACCAGCGGCCATTCTAGTCGCTTCTACTCGCCGGTTTCCTTTTCCTGCCCGGCACCCTCGACAGCATCCGGGCCGAAGTGGCGAATCACCATCGCTTCCAGGTCCTCCTCGGTCAGCTCCAGGGGCTGGTGCTGCAGCGAGGACAGGTACTCATTCTTGACCCGCTCACGGTGCTCCTTGCGCATCCGGTTAACCAGCTGCGGACGTACGTCCTCGAAACTGCGTTGCTTGCCGGGGTTACGCGCGTCCAGGCGGATGATGTGATACCCGAATCGGCTCTTAACCGGCTCGGAAAACGCGCCCACTTCCAACGCAAAGGCGGCATCTTCGAACGGCTTGACCATGTCGCCCGGCTTGACGTTCTTGAAGCTGCCTTCGTTGGTGCTGACGCTGGGGTCATCGGTGTTCTCAAAAATCAGGGCCTGGAAACGGTCCGGCTGGGCGATGATCTCGGCATACAGGAGATCGGCTTTCTCCCGGGCCTCTCCATCGGTACGGTCACCGGTACCGACCAGCAAATGCGTAACATCGACCGTCTCCGGGGTCATGAACATGGAGCGATTGCCCTGGTAATACTCTTCGGCCATGACGCTGTAATCGGCGGGGTCGGACTGTAGGACCACGTGCTCGGCCCAGGCGTTGGCCAACTCTTCCTCGGCCGCGAGCTGCATGCGTAGCTGTACTACCGGGTCCGCCTCGAACCCGTCTTCACGCGCGTCAAAAGCCAGCTGGCTGTTCATCAGCATCTTCTGGATGATCTGCCGCAGGCGACCCTTGTCCCGAATGACGTTGTTTCGGTACTCGGGCGGAATCTGCTCGACCCGGGCATCAAATTCTTCGTGGGTAATCACGCCATTGCCACGTCGGGCAAAAACGTCATCGTCTTCGGCCCAGGCCATGGAGACCGTCTGTGAGAGGGCCAGCAAGGCCACGAGCAGGGATATGGTAACGCGCATAGGGAAACACCTTTTCTCAAACTGAAAAAAACGGGCACCCGCGTACGGGTGCCCGTCGTTCTCTTGCTCTGACTTGTTCGGTATCGCTTAGTTCAGCGAAACGAATCAGTCGACGTGCAGAATTTCCGTCTGGCAATACGGCGTCGTACATTCAGATGCCGTCGAGCTTTCGCCATCGGTAAAGGTCACATTCAGGTAGTAACGCGAGTTTGACTCCAGCTGGCAACCCGGTCCGCCCTCGGTTGACCACTGGATAGAACTACCCTGGGAAAACAACTTCTTGCACTCGGGCGCGACGTCAAAATCTCCCGGGCACTGGCTGATCGCTACCAGGCGACGGCCAGACGGCGTCTGTACCGGCGGGGTGGTCGTGAACGCACCGCTGTGCTGCACATTATCGGTATCCCAGAAGATCGACGAATAGGTCGTGCGGCCAATATCCAGCGTCTCGCGCTGGTTACTGCTCGGGAAGTCCAGGTGGAAGAACGCGTTCCATGACCAGCTGTCCGCCTTGGACAGCGAAGGGGCATCACAGGACACCGCCGGCGTCTCTGCCGGGGTCACCGTGACATGCGTACCCTTGATGATTTCCTCATCGGTGTCTTCATTGACGCAGCGCATACGGAACGTCACGGGATTGGGATCGTTGGGGACGCCCGCAGTGCTGGCGATGTAGATCACCGCGCTGCCGTCACCATTGATCACCGGGTCGATTGACTGCCATTCCGCGTTACCCAGCCGGGTCGTGCACGAAGTCACGTTAGCTGATGTCCATGAAATGGTCACGTTGCTGCCTTCGACAACGGTATTCGGCATCGCGCTGATGTCCAGGGCAATGTCGTCGGTCACCGGAGGCGGCTCAGGCTCACCATTATCCATGGGACCAAAGGTGTAGCCGCCCTGGATGGTTTCGATGTTGTAGTAACCCACATCACCATTGAAGAAAGCGGTCTTGATCTGGACGCCGGGAACAAGCTCACCGTCGACCTTCGCATCCCGCATACCGGTAACGCTGGTTACACCCGTGCCGGCTTGCGGCACCAGGGTCATGTCGCCCTCCCAGGTCCGAATATTGACGGCCTGGTTTGGCGTGTAAGTCCAGACGGACTTGATGGTTACGTCATCAACAATCACGCCATCGATTTCGACGGTGGCGGAAGCGATGCCGGAAACCCCCAGCACGCCCATACACAACAACAGCCTTGTTGTCTTAAACATTGTCACTCTCCATATCCGCCCAAAATTTAGTCAGCCTGTTCCTCTATTACTTTCCCGGGAACATCGCTGTCGATACATCTATTGCTAACAAATCATTAACAATATTTCTTTCTTGATGCAAGAGAGGGCCGATGCCGGCCCTCTCTTGGTCTAACTATGACACTTACAGCTACCAGATTAAGAGGACGCCACCTTGCGCGTACCCTTGTGCTGGAAGATGCCGCCGTAGTTGGCCAGGACGTCGCCGCCCTCACCCAGCGAGGAGTTGCCGTAGCGGTTAGCGGAGAACCCGGTAACCGGCAGGCCTTCCAGGCCGCCCAGCGCATCACGGGACAGATCGGCTTCGTTCGGATCGATCAGGCCGTTCTGGTTCTGGTCATGCGGGTAGTCGTCGAGTTCGATCTGCACCCAACCGAACTGGAAGTCGTCACCCAGGTCGATGTTGTGGTAGCGGTTCGCCGGCGTGCCGAAGATCTCGGTGGCTGCGGTGAACACGTACTCGTCGTCGTCGCCCATTTCCGCAACCTCGTCGATGTCGCCGAAGCGAATGACGTTGGTTTCGAAGCAGAGTTCGAACGGAATCAGACCAGGCAGTGCGTCCGGGATAGACGGAGACACGACCGGACCTTCACCCGGGTTCGGGTTGTCGCCAGGCGTACCTTCTTCACGGTCGTACTCGCCTTCCAGCAGCACAACTTCACATGCGCCGGAGTCGTCGCCGTTGCCAACCCACACGTTGGTGAACGGAATGTCTGCCGGAGCAGGCTGGTTCACGTACAGGTGCTTGGTCGGGAAGGTGATAACCCACTCGGTGTCAGAGTCGATGCCCGTGCCGGTCGGCTCGGTAGCGTACTCGTTCATGATCTGGTCGTGCATGAACACGTAGGACACGGCGTCCAGACCACGAGTCAGGCCAGAAGAAGCCTGGACCGTACCGTCTTCCAGGAACACGAAGCCGTCGGTGACGTCACCTGAGTTCAGGTTCGGGTCAACGTTGCCCGGCTCGGTGTGCAGGTAGATGCCACCCGGGTTAGCGACGGTAGCGAAGCCGTTGATGGCGCGCGCGTCGTAAGAAACCATGAAGCCCTTCTCGACGTTGATGACTGCTGCGCCACCGAACAGGCCGCCAGACGGCGCTTCGATGTCAACAGACTCGTCCAGGATCCAGTAGCCGCCGACCAGCGGGTCGGTGACGTCTTCGTCGGTCCATGCTTCGGTCAGGGAAGCACAGTCGGCCGGAACGCCGTCGACGTGGGTCGCTGCCACAGCAGAAGGACCAACCAGGGTACCCATTTCGATCATTTCGAAGTGACCCTGGGCTGCACGGTCGATGTCGTCCGGGCCGCCGTCGCCGTTGAAGTTCGGGTTGCCGTCAACACCAGCGTACAGCACGTCGATAAACGGCTGCGGTGCGTCCGGGGTACCGTCGAAGTCAGCGTCGTACAGGTACGGAACGGTACAGCTGGTATCGGTGGTCACCAGGTGCGGGGCACCGTCAATGGTGGTGATCGCAGCGGTCCACACGTCGTACTCAGACATGTACAGGTTAAAGTCGAGCACTTCCCAAGAGTTCATGCCTTCCAGGAAGCGGACCTTCACAGCCTTGGCTTCGCCGGTGGTGTTAACCACAGACAGAGCCGTGGTGTTGTCACCCAGGCTGGTGTAGAAGGGGTAGATCAGGACCTGACCAAGACCGTCAGGGTTCAGGTTAACTGCCTGAGCGGAAGCAGCGATACCCGCCACACCCGTCAGACCAGCCAACACAGCTGAAGTCAAATTCTTTCTGTTCATTACAACACTCCTATTGTGTACACAGGGCTAGCAAAAAACTAAACGCTTTGGCACGAAGAGAACGGCCACTCCAGACGGAACCTTCGCACCTCTCGCGCACAATTGCACGGCAATACTACGACAATCGCAGTTTGTTGGCAACGGATTTTACTTCAAGACTTCGGAAGATAGAACCACTCGCCGTTTGAATTAATCCACGTTTCTTCGACGTCGGTCACCGACTTGAACTGCTGCACACCGGGCAAACCACCCCGGATGGAGTAATCCACGCGCACGCGCGCCATGCAACTGCCTTCCGGGTCACAGGTGACACCGGTAACAGACGCACCATCCCAGGTCACCGGCTGGGCCGACAACTTGCGGCGCCACTGGTCGATCGACACGCTGGACCGATAGCCCGGCGTGAAGTACTCATAGGCGTCTTCTAGGTTACGCTCGAGCAACAGGTCCCAGCGCGCCTGGGCACGATCGGCCACCTGCTCTTCAGGCGTGCCGCCGCCCATGGTGGCGCAGGCAGAAAGGAGCAGCGCCGCGGTCAACGCTGCGGCGAAAGCACGGATTGCGGACTGAGCCCTGTTCATTATTATTCCTCGTTATCCAGGATGGTATGGATTTCAATTGGCCGCACGCGAATGAATTCGTCGCGCAGGTCATCGGTCACGTTACGCAGGTCGTTCGAATTCTCCAACACGGTCGGTGTGATCATAACGATGGTTTCGGAGCGCAGCTTGGTGTTGGACTTGCGCCCGAATATGCCACCAATGCCCGGAATGCGGCTCAGATAGGGCAGCCCACCCGATGACGCGCTTTCCTGCTCCTGGATCAGTCCGCCCAGGAAAATGGTCTGGCCGGACTGCACCGCCACCTGGCTGGTCACCGACTTGTTGCTGATCGGCGGGTTGGGGTTCGTTTCCGGGTCAGCAACCTCACCGGGGCGGCTGACTTCCTGGGAAATGTCCATGTACACCAGGCCACCCGGATTAATTCGCGGCGTCACGTTCAGGGTTACACCCGTTGATACGTACTGGGCACTGGAAACCACGTTGCCCGTTCCCCCGGTATTGATGCTGGACGACTGGATGGGCACCTGGTCACCCACGGTAATGGTCGCCGTTGAATTGTTGCGCACCACCAACGAGGGTGCCGCCAGGGAGCGCACGTCGGTCACACTGTCCAAGGCGGCCACGGTGGCTTCAATAAACGTCTTGCCGCCCGAAATAATGTCCGAAAAGTTAAACACCGACGCGGAGCCAATGATCTCGACGGTATCCAGCACCCGGCCGGCATCGGCAGGAATGTCGGCGGCATTATTCGACAGGAACCAGCTTACGCCGTACTGGAGCGTGTCGTTCAGCGCCACATCCATCACCTGCGACTCGATCAGCACCTGGAGTGGCTCTTCGTCGATACGCTCGATGGCCGCCTGCAGGCTCGCGTACTGCGATTGCGTGGCCTGGATCAGCAGCGAGTTGGTTTCTTCGACAGCCGTAATGCGAATCACGCCTTCCTCAGTCTCGATGGTCGTCGAGCCTCCACCGCGGTTATTACGGCGATTACCCTGAAACCCGGCGTTGTTTGCCTGGTTGCGATTGTTGTTGAAGTCACTGACGCTGCCCATGGTGACGGGCTCCAGGCCCGGCGCCAGGTTGGTCTGCTGGTTGTCGCGGCCGCCGTCCAGGGACTGGCCGGCGAACAACTGGCTGAGGTAACCGGACAGGACCTGGGCTTCCAGGTTCTTGACGCGGTAGACGTACAGTTGCACGCCGCCGCCGGCGGCGCCGCGGTCGAGGCGGGTAATCCATTCCTCGGCTTTTTCAAGGTACTTTTCGTGCGGGGTGATCACCATGACCGAGCCCAGGCGTTCCAGCGGCACGAAACGGAACAGGCCGGCCAGCGGGCTGCCCTCTTCCATGCCGAAGATCGCGGTCAGCTCGGTGGTGATGGATTCGACGTCGACGGTCATCAACGGGTAGATGCCGACGGACATGCCGGCGAGCCAGTCGACGTCGAAGATTTCGACGGTCTGCAGGTAGTTCATCAGCTCTTCGCGCGTGCCGGCCAGGAAGATCATGCCGCGCATGACGTCGACGTTGACGATGGCGTTGGGGCGCACGTAGGGCTCGAGGATCTTGGCCATCTCGGTGGGGGAGATGTATTCCAGCGGCACGGCCTGGACTTCGTAGCCGCGTACCTTTTCGACGTCGCCCAGGCGCGGCACGGTGTGGCCGGGGATGGCCTGCTCCACCGGCAGCACGTGGTAGCGGTCGGCGTGCCAGACCAGGGTGGCGCCGTTCCAGCGCAGCAGCAGTTCCAGGATGGGCATCAGCTGGTCGCGTGAGACCGGCTTCGAGGTGGCGAAGGTCACCTGGCCGCTGACGCCGGGGCCGATGACGAAGGTCTCGCCCAGGACCTCGCCCAGGATGGTGTGCACCACGGACTGGATCGATTCGCCCTCGAAATTCAGGACGATCTCGCCGTCGGCGGCCATCGGTGTTGGGCGGCGGCGGGCGGCTTCTTCGTTGATCCGGTCGCTCTCGCCCACGTAAAACTCGTTTTCGACCACGCCGGGATCACCTTCGGTATCGGCACCCGAGGCGTAGACGCCTTCGACGGCCTGCATGCCTTCCGGAGTGTCCTTGGTCAGGCGCGGGTGCGGGTTGTTGACCGGGCGCTGCGTGGTGGTACAGCTGGCCAGCGAGACCAGCATGACCAGCAGGGCGACCAGGCACCGGCTCAAAGCGCACCCCCACGGTGCGTGCTCTGGCGGAGGGTCACTCGGCGTTGTCGGGTGTTATTCATTTTCATCGGACTGTTCACTATCAGTGTTATTCCTGTTGATCATCGCCCGCATCGCGTCCTGGTACTGGTTGCGATGGGCTTCGCGGCGATCGGCTTCTGTTTCGGCTTCCTGCTCGGCTTCCTGGCGCAGCTGCTCACGGCGCTCTGCGATGCGCTGGCGGATCTCCTCGGCGCGCGACAGGCGCTCACCGTCTTCGGTGGGCTCGCCTTCTTCCGGCGGCAGCTCCATGCCCGGGATCGCGCGCTGTTCCAGTTCCGGTGGCGCCTCGATCACGGTGTCGTAGACCGACAGGTCCAGGCTGAAGGTCTCGCCGCGGGCCGAGGCCAGCTCGACGCTGCGCGCGCCCACCGACTCCACTTTCCAGCCCACGTAGGCCTGGTCTTCGAGCGGGGCACCAATTTGGGTGACGACCGACTCGCCGCCCTTGGTGGGTGTCAGCGAGACGTAGGACTGCTCGGGCGTGATGACGACGCCGGTCAGGCGGACGTCGGGGCGGTTGGCCACTTCGGAGGCCAGGGCTTCCACCGGCTCTTCGACGTCTTCGCCCTCGATCACTTCGATGGTTTCCGGCCGCCGCGTCTCGTTGAACAGCGGGCGGTCGTTGATGACCTGGTATTCATCGCGGTCGCCCAGCACCAGGCCGGTGGTATCCGGGGTGACCGGTGTCGCCAGTTCGTCGGCGTCGGGGTCGATGTCCACGGAACCCGGGCCGCTCCAGGCCAGGCCCAGCACCAGGGCGATGGCGACCAGCAGGCCGCAGAAGCCGGCCAGCGCCAGGCCGACGGGATTGTTCTCGGCCCAGCTCATGATTTCAGGTACCCGGACATGTTGAAGCGCACATCCATGGGCTGCGCCACCTCGGTCACCTGGCCACCGACGCGGCGGCGGGTGCGCGGGCGGATGATGTTGAGGTCATCGATCAGCACCATCGGCACCTCGGATTCGAGCCGGTACAGCACCCGGATGAGATCATCGCCGTCGCATCGCATGCGGACGTTGACCGTGACCCGCTGGAATCGTTCCTGCACACGCGGGCGGATGGGTTGCTGGCTGACGACGTGGCAGCCACCCTCGGCCTCGGCGCTGACCAGCTGGCCCAGGCGCTGCGACATCGCCGCCGCGGCCTCGTTGAACCCGCCTTCGGCCAGGAACAGCTCGGCGTCATCACGCGAAGCGCGGATGTCCGCCAGCTGCGCGACCAGCGTGTCGTGCTGTCCGGCCACGGCCTGGAAACGGCCGAGCTGGTTGCGCAGGCCGTCGAGTTCCTCGGCGTAGGCCATGTGGCGCTTCACGAACCAGTGAAAACCCAGCATGTAGGCCAGGATCAACGTGATCAGCAGCAGCAGGACCGCGGTCAGCTTGCCGTTCTGTTGGTCGGAGGTGAGCTGCATCAGCCGTCGGCCCCCAGTTCGAGGGTCGCGCGCAGGTCGAAGATTTCCTTGCCGCTGCGGTTGTCGTAGCGGGTCGACCCGCGGAATGCGCTTTCACCAAACATGGCCGAGCCGTTCACCACTTCGATCAGTTGCTGGGCATTGTCGGACTTGCCCTGCAGTTGAAGGTTTCCTTCCCAGGCCCGGAAACGGTCGAGGAAGGTGTCGTCGGGCACAATGCGCGTGACCTCCGCCAGCACGGCCACGGATGGCGGGTTCTCGGCACGTCGGCTGGCCATGAAACCGGCGGCCTCGGCGGCGTCCTCGATCTGCGCGCGGATGTTCTGCACGCGCCGGGCCTCGACACGGACCTCGTCGATGGCCTCGGTGACCTGCTCGACCTGGTGCTGGCGCAGCCACAATGACTGCAGCATCACGGCCACCAGCAGCGCCACGGCGCCCAGCGCCAGCAGCAGGTTCATGCGCGCCTTGCGGTTGACCACGCGATGGCGCTGTTCCAGCGGCAGCAGGTTGACCCCCACGGGGCGGCCGTCCTGCTCGACGTCGACACCGCTGGGCGGCACACCGCGCGCGGCCAGCACCCGCAGGCTGGCGTCGACGATGCCGCGCGGCGCCAGCAGCAGCTCGGCGCGCAGCTGCGCCTTTTCGCGGTCACGCTCAAGAATGCGGTAATCGAAATAGACATCGCCGGCCTTGAACGGCGTGTTGCGGTCCATTTCAAACGCCAGCGCCTGGCGCAGGTTGGCCTCGGTGGCCAGCGGCATGGTGACGGTCTTGGTGAGCACGTCACCGCCGTCCAGCAGCAGGTCACGATGGGCCTCGTCCAGCTCGCGCGCCTGCAGCAGGTCGGCGATCTGCTGCTGTTGCAGCCCGGCGTCCTGCTCCAGCGAGTAATTTTCCAGCGGCGTGATGCTGCCGGCCTCGAACCAGGCCACGTCGAGCGTGCCGTCGTCCAGGCGCAGCACGACCTTGCCCTGGGCGTGCGACAGGCGCGCCTGCAGGGCTTGCGGAAGCAGGCCGCGCAGTTCCGCGCCCCACCAGTTCAGGAATTGGCCGAAGCGACTGGTCTGAAGACGCAGCCGCCAGTTCTCAAGCCGGGTTTGCAATGCCGATGCCATCGATGCTCACTTCTGGAAGCCTTCTTTCCAGCGCAGGATACGGAATGGCCGGCCGGACGGCCCGCCGCCCAGGCGGATGGTGGCTTCTATTTGGTCCCACACGCCATTGGGCATGGTCGCCTTGACGCGAATACTATACGTCAGGCCCCTTCCCTGCGCCATGATGGGCTGGCCGTTTGGCAAGGTCATTGCCGACAGGTCAGCCATGTCCGTCGACCGCCGGTTCTGGACGAAGTTCCAGGCGTCCTCGGCCGACATGTCCGCCAGGGCCATCAGCGCCTCGGGCGGTGCGTAGGCCAGTTCCGGCAGGTCGGTGTTGGAAAACACCGAGATCCCCGGCTCCATTTTGCGGAACAGTTCATACGGCATGCCGATGACTTGCAGCAGTTCCTCCGGCAGCATGAAATCGCGGTTGGCCGGGATCACGGCCAGGCCGGCGGATTCGTAGGTGGGCGCCTCGGCGCCATCCACCCGCTCGACGTCGTCGTCGTCGCGCCAGTCCATGACCGCGGCGGCCAGTGGCCCCGCCTGGGCCGGGTCCAGGCCGTTGTTGATGAACAGCGTCTCGAGCATGGCCTCGTCGGCCATGTTGATATCCAGCTTGCCGCGCTCGTCGGTGATCAGCGTCTCGATGATCACGCCATTCATCTGGGTGCGATAGGCGCGCCCATCGGTGACCGGGCGCTCGGCGTCATCGGGGTCGCGCAGGCGCACGGCGGCCAGGTGCAGGCCCGCCTCGGCCCACATGCGCGCCTGGGTACCAGACAGCAACTGGTTGGCCTCGAGCTGGTCCATGCGCGCCATCAGTGCGAAGGCGCCGGTGGTGACCGTCAGCAGCACCAGGATCCACAGCACCAGCACCAGGGCGATGCCCCGCTGCCGCGCCTGGCCGAAGGCGGCCATCAGTCCTGGTCTCCCCCGCGACGGCGGATCATGTCGCGAATGATGTCCTGGTAATCCTGCCGCGACTCGGCGCCGCCCACAGCCAGCGGGTCCAGCCGCGGCGAGGCGTACAGTGTCGGCCAGCTGACCTTGGCGCCGTCGGCATAGACCACGTCCATGCGCACCAGCAGCGGCAGCGTATCGATCATCTGCCAGTCGGCCACCCACTGGCCGGCGACTTCGCCCTCGGCCAGGTCCGCGGCGGACTCGTTGTCCCGCAGGTTGGCGCGTACACCCACGGCCTCGGCCGGCTCCAGGTATTCAAAATGCACGGACTCGAGCCCATCCAGCAGGACCACGGGGTCGCGCAGGAACAGGTTGTCCGGCTCGAAATTCTCCAGCACGGCATGGCGGAAGGTCAGCGCCATGCCGTTCTCGCCCGGCTCCAGTTCGATGTACTGGACCTGCGGCCCGCCGGTGCCCAGGTAGCCCGGCATGGGGCCGACAAACTGGATGGATTCCGGCGTCCCGGTCATGACCTGGCGCAGTTCCTCGTCCGGGCCATCGGCCTCGACCATGTAGGGCAACGGCAGCATCAGGCTGAACTGGCGGCGGATGAACTGGTGGGTAATGCGCAGGCGGCTGCTTTCCTCCAGCTGCGCCTGGCCGCTCTCGGTCGCGCGCGTGGCCGCACGCATGCCGCCATAGGCCAGCGCCAGCAGCAGGCTCATCATCGTGATGGCCAGCAGCAACTCGACCAGCGTGAAGCCGGATGCGCGGTGATGCAGGATAAGCGCTCGCCTCGTCACTGGATCGCCGCCTCCATGACCGCGCGCAGCGTGGTGAACTGCGCGTGCCGCGAGCGCAGGCCGTCACCCCACTCCAGGTGCAGGTCGACCCAGAACAGCAGTGTGCCCTCGCCCTGGGCGACCTCCATGATGCGGGGGTCGTCATCCATGGGCTCGAAGTCGAAGACATCGACGGTCCAGCGGAAGCCGTCGTCGGTCTCGCCCTGGTAGCCGCCGGGCGCCAGCGGGATCTCGGTGCCCACCAGTTCCATGATCGACTGCGCCGTCAGCGCGGCTTCCGAATAGTCACGCGCCCGCACGGTGCTGCGCACCGAGCCGCCGACGATTTCCAGCACCGTGGCGAAGCTGAGCGCGAAAATCACGAACGCCAGCAGGACTTCAAGCAGCGTGAAGCCGGATTGTTGTTGCCGCGACCGCATCATTCGGGGATGTCCAGGCTGGCCTCGCCGGTCAGCCAGGCCACGTTGACCACGTACAGGCGGTCGTTGACCGACAGGTCGATACGCCCGCCCGTCGAGCCGCCATCGGGGAAGAAGCGGATGCCGCCAACCTGGTCATCCATGACCTCGGAACGCGCCGTGGTGAGCTGGATCTCGATGCCCTCAGGCAGGGTCACGGGCTTGCGCCCGGGCGCCAGGTAGCTGCGCTCTTCCAGGTTGACCTCGAAGCGGTTCTCTTCCTTTTTGATGATCGACTGGGTGCGGGTGTATCGCAGCGCCGCGACCATCTTGCGTGCCGCCTGGCGCTGCTCCGCGCCGGTGATGCTGCGCGACATCGATGTCGCGACCAGGCCCATCACCAGCGCCGCGATGACCATCACCACCACCAGTTCCACCAGCGTGAAACCGCGCTGCCGCGCGCCGGTCGGAAGGTGATTGTTCATGCGCGTTTATCCCGGGTGGTTATTCCCAGGAAGTGATGTCCGCGTTGTTGCCGTCGCCACCCTGCTGGCCGTCGGCGCCAAACGAGTAGATGTCGAAGTCGCCATGCTCGCCCGGGCTGCGGAACTGGTATTCACGCCCCCAGGGATCCTTCAGCAGCGAGGCCTTGACGTAGGGCCCGTTCCAGCCACTCGCGCTGGACGGCTCATTGACCAGGTCTTCCAGTGAGTCCGGCGTGGAGCCGGTATCCAGGTAGAAAGTCTCCACCGACATCGACAGCCGGCTGATCTGTGACGATGCCGCGCGCACCTTGGCGCCCTCGGCCTTGCCGATAATGCCCGGCAGCACCAGGCCCGCGATCAGCGCCAGGATCACCAGCACCAGCAGCAGTTCGACAAGCGTGAAACCGGCCGCCGTGGCGGGCATTCGCTTAATTCGTTTGTTCATGTTCAGACTTCCTTTTTGTGACGCGCTACGTGTGATGCGTGACGAGCGCTGGGAGGCTGGTGACGCGTGACGCGTGACGCGTGACTTAAAGACATTGTTGCTTGCGAGGTTTTCATCATTTCTTAAACGTTCATCATTGCTTCCAAGCCCTATGTCGGCTGCCTGTTACGCGTTACGCGTCACGCGTCACCCGACGAGGTCGTTGACGCTGAGGATGGCCAGCAGCACCGACAGGACGATGGTGCCGATCATCACCGCCAATAATAATGTCACGACCGGCGTGAATACCGACAACAGGCGGTCGATGGTGTTCCGTACCTCGCGGTCGTAGGTGTCGGCCACCTTGAGCAGCATGCTATCGAGCTGGCCGGTTTCCTCGCCGACGCTGATCATCTGCAGCGCCAGGCGCGGGAAGTTGCCGGCCTTGGCCAGGTTTCGCGCCAGGCCGCCACCGGTCTTGACCTCGCGGGCGGCCTCTTCGACCTCGGTGCGCAACTGGCTGTTGCCGACCACTTTGCCGCCGATGGACATGGCTGACAGCAACGGTACGCCGTTGACCAGCAGCGTGCCCAGTGTCCGGGCCAGGCGCGCGGTTTCCAGCTTGCCAATCAAGTCGCCGATCCAGCGCGTACCCAGCACGCGCGTGTCCCACTTCATCTTCTTTTCCGGGTCGGCGAGCATGCGCCGGAACAGCACCACGGCCAACACGGTGATGCCGATCAGGCCCCACCAGAAGTTCTGCAGCACCCCGCCTACCGCAAGGACCATCCTGGTGATCATCGGCATGTCGCCGCCGAGCTCCTCGAAGATGGGCGTGAACTGCGGGATCACGTAGACCAACAGCAGGATCAGCGAGCCGGCCGCCAGCAGGATCAGCAGGATCGGGTAAATCAGCGCCGAGATCACGGCGTCGCGCAGTTCGCGTGAGCGCTCGATGTAATCGGACAGGCGCTCCAGCGTCGCGTCCAGCGTGCCGCCCAGCTCGCCGGCGCGGACCATGTTGATATAGAGCCGGCCGAAGGCACCGTGCTGGGCCTCCAGCGCGTCCGACAATGAACCGCCGCCACGCACGCGGTCGCGGATATCGCCAACGGTGCGCTTCACGCGCTCGGACTCGGTGAGGTCAAACAGCACGCCCAGCGAGCGATCCAGCGGCAGGCCGGCGGCCAGCAGCGTGGAGAGTTGCTGGGTGAACTCCATGACCTCGCGGCCGCTCATGCCGCGGCGGCCCATGCGCAGCCGCGACAGGCTGAAGCCCTGCCCGGCCAGCTTTGCGTTCAGCGGGATGTTGCCGGCTTCCTGCAGCTTGGCGATCACCATTTCCTGGCTGATCGCCTCCATTTCGCCCTGCACGGTCTCGCCGGTGGGCGATACGGCCTTGTACTCAAAAAGCGGCATCAGGCTTCCTGGGTGACCCGCAGCACTTCTTCAATGGTCGTGACGCCCTTCAGGCATTTCAGCAGGCCATCCTGGTACATGGTGCGCATGCCCTCGCTGCGCGCCTGGTTCAGCAGCTCGCCGGAAGTCGCGTGCTGCATGACCATGCGCCGCAGCGGGTCGGTCATGCGGATCAGTTCGACGATCGCCTGGCGGCCGAAGTAGCCGGTGGGTCGCTCGGCGCTGGGCACCGGCTTGTACACGCGGTACGGGCCTCCGGGCACCAGTTCCGCCAGGCCCAGTTCTTCCGCCACTTCCGGCAGCAGCTCGACCGCTTCGCGGTGTTCAGGGTTCAACGTGCGCACCAGGCGCTGGGCCATGATGGCGTTGACGGTCGAGGTCAGCAGGTAGTCATCCACGCCCATGTCGAGCATACGGGTCACGCCGCTGGCGGCGTCGTTGGTATGCAGCGTGGACAACACCAGGTGACCGGTGAGCGCGGACTGGATGGCGATACGCGCGGTTTCCAGGTCACGCATTTCGCCGATCATGATGACGTCAGGGTCCTGTCGCACGATGGCGCGCAGGGCGCTGGCGAAGTCGAGCCCGATGGACGACTTGGCCTGGATCTGGTTGATGCCCTCGAGCTGGTACTCCACCGGGTCTTCGACGGTGATGATTTTGCGCTCGGGCGTATTGATCTGGTTCAGCGCCGTGTACAGCGTGGTGGTCTTACCGGAGCCGGTCGGGCCGGTGACCAGGATGATGCCGTGCGGCATTTCCAGCGCGTGGATGAATTCGTCGCGGGTCTTTTCCTCAAAGCCCAGGGCGTCGAAATCGAGCACGATGGATTCGCGGTCGAGGATACGCATGACCACGCTCTCGCCGTGCGAGGTGGGCACGGTGGACACACGCAGGTCCAACTCCTTGCCCTGCACGCGGTGCATGATGCGGCCGTCCTGCGGCAGGCGCCGCTCGGCGATGTTCAGGCTGGCCATGATCTTGACGCGCGAGATCACCGCGGCGGTGGAACTGGCCGGTGGCGATTCCACTTCCTGCAGCACACCATCCACGCGGTAGCGCACTTTCAGGCGGTTCTCGAACGGCTCGATATGGATATCGGAGGCGCGTGCTTCCACCGCGCGCTGCATGATCAGGTTCACCAGGCGGATGACCGGTGCCTCGGAGGCCAGGTCGCGCAGGTGCTCGACGTTCTCCAGGTCCTCGCCTTCGCCGCCCAGGCTCTCGACGATCTGGCCCATCTGGCTGCGGCCGCCGCCGTAGAGCTTCTCGATGCCGTTTTCGATTTCCGAGGCGATGCCG
Organism: Marinihelvus fidelis; assembly: GCF_008725655.1. Lineage (NCBI taxonomy): Bacteria > Pseudomonadati > Pseudomonadota > Gammaproteobacteria > Chromatiales > Wenzhouxiangellaceae > Marinihelvus > Marinihelvus fidelis. The sequence continues at coordinate 27,863 of NZ_VYXP01000006.1, forward strand.
ACACGCACGTCGATATGCTTGCCGCTGGCCATGCCCAGCGCCTTAAGGGCGAAGGCATCGCGCGGGTTGGCCATCACCACGGTCATGGCGTCATCGTCGGCGGCGATGGGCAACAGCAGGTTCTGCTTCATGTAGCGCACCGAGAGGTCACCGATTTCCGGGGTTTCCTCGGGGAAGTCAGACTGCATCACCAGCGGCAGGTCGAGCAGCTTTGACTCGGCCTCGGCGACGTCACGCTCGGACGCCAGGCCCAGCCGCACCAGCAACGAGACCAGTTCGCCACCGTGCTGGTCGCGATAGGCGACGGCGCGCTTGAGGTCGTTGTCGCGCAGGCGGCCGCTGTCCAGCAACTGCTGGCAGACCGGGTCCACCGGCGCCCGGGTGGCCGCGGGTTCGGTCACCGCGACGGCATCGTCGGTGGTGGTCTCGGTGGGCTCTGTCGGTGTTTCCATCATCGCATTATACGGCTGTCGCCATCATGTCCCGCTACTGACCGCCCGCGCGCGCGTCGGTTCCACGTTCATTTCGCCGGTGCGGCGCGAATGAAGCGCTCGATCTCTGTCCGGCTGCCCAGCACCCAGACAATCACGGGCGCCAGCGCCGGCAGGATCAGCGCCCCCAGTTGATAGCACAGGGCGATGACCGATTCGGACATGCCGGTAGCCAGCACGGCCTGCTGCGCGGCGCCGCCGAAGCTGAACACCATCGTCTTCAGGCTCTCCCAGAACACGCCCCAGGCCTGCACCCCGGTGATCGCCACCCAGCCGACCAGCAGCACCACCAGCTTGTGGCGCAGCGCCTGGTCGGTGGCCATGATCAGGCCGAACAGCAGCGGCAGGCCGTAGCCGTAGACCAGCGGGTTGACGATGAAGCCCAGCGGGCCGGTGCTGCCGTCGGGAAAGGTGAACGGCACGCGCGTCTGCACCTGGAACAGGTAGTGCTTGTCCGGGTTCGGGATGATGTTGTAGAAGGCGTCGCCCAGCAGTGCCGACAGCCCCTGCCCCGCCAGCCAGCGCGCCGGGGCGCCGTGGAAGGCCGACAGGTAGTACCAGATCATGAAGCCGAACAGCATCCACAGCGCGGCCAGGATCAGCAGCTCGCCCAGTCGCATGGGCGCCTTGTCGCCGGTCAAGACTCAGCCCACCCAGGCCCGCGCGTTGCGGAACATGCGTTGCCACGGCGAGGTCTCCGACCACTGCGACGGCGCCCACGAGAAGTTGACGTTGCGCAGCGTGCGCTCCGGGTGCGGCATCATCACCGTGACCCGGCCATCGGTATTGCACAGGCCGGTGATGCCCAGCGGCGAGCCGTTCGGGTTGCGCGGGTAGGTCGCGGCCGGCAGGCCGGTGACACCGGAGTAGCGCAGCGCCACGGGCGCGGTCATCGGGTCGATGGCGCCGAAATCGGCGCGGCCTTCGCCGTGCGCGGTGGCCACCGGCAACAGGCTGCCCTCCATGCCGGCGAAGAACAGCGACGGCGAGGATTCCACGCGCACCAGGCTGAGCCGGGCCTCGAACTGCTCGGACTCGTTGCGCACGAAATCCGGCCAGGCCTGGGTGCCGGGGATGATCTCCCGCAGGGCCGACAGCGCCTGGCAGCCATTGCACACCCCCAGGGCGAAGCGCTCTTCGTTGGCGAAGAAAGCCTCAAACCGGGCGCGCATCGGTGCGTTGAACAGGATCGACTTGGCCCAGCCACGGCCGGCGCCAAGCACGTCACCGTAGGAGAAACCGCCGCAGGCGACCAGGCCGCTGAAGCCGTCCAGCGACTGGCGCCCCGCGGCCAGGTCCGACATGTGCACGTCGACCGACTCGAAACCGGCCAGGTGGAATGCGGCCGCCATCTCGACATGGCCGTTCACACCCTGCTCGCGCAGGATGGCCACGCGTGGTCGCGCGCCCGTGTTGACCATGGGCGCGGCCGGGTTGTCATCCAGGTCGAAGGTCAGCGCCGGCGCCAGCAGGGGCAGGTCCCACTCCTGCAGGGCAACGTATTCCTGGTCCGCGCAGCGCGGGTTGTCGCGCACGCGCTGGACCTCGTGACTGGTCTCGGCCCAGGCCTTCAGCAGCTCGCCCAGGTCCTGTTCCAGTACCGTGTTCTCGCCATCGCGGATGACCAGTCGCTTGCCGGTGACCGGCGCGCCGATATCGTGCACCAGGCCGTCCAGGCCGGCGTCGCGGCAGCGGCCGATGACGGTGTCCAGGTCGGCTTCGCGCACCTGGATGACGGCGCCCAGTTCTTCGGCGAACAGGCGTGCGGTCAATGCCGCGCCATTGGCACCCAGGTCCAGGTCCAGGCCGCAGCGCGCGGCGAAGGCCATCTCGCACAGCGTGGCGGCCAGGCCGCCGTCGGAGCGATCGTGATAGGCCTGTAACAGGCCGTCGGCGGACAGCGACTGCACCAGGCCGAAAAAGGCCTTCAGGCGCGCCGCGTCGTCACAGTCGGGCACATCGTTACCAAAGCGGCCGTTGACCTGCGCCAGGATTGAACCGCCCAGGCGGTCCCTGCCGGCACCCAGGTCCAGCAGCAGCAGGCGGGTGGGCTCGCCGCCGGTATCCAGCTGCGGTGTCAGTGCGCGACGCGCGTCGGTGACTGGCGCGAAGGCCGTGGCCACCAGCGACACCGGTGACAGCATGCGCACTTCTTCACCGTCGCGCTCCCAGACCGTCTTCAGCGACAGCGAGTCCTTGCCCACCGGGATGGCAATGCCCAGCGCCGGGCACAGCTCCATGCCCACCGTGCGCACGGTGTCGAACAGCGTGGCGTCCTGGCCGGGCTCGCCGGCGGCCGCCATCCAGTTGGCGGAAATGCGGACATCGGACAGTTTTGCGATGGGCGCGGCGGCGATATTGGTGACCGCTTCGGCGATGGCCATGCGCCCGGAGGCCGGGCCGTCGACAATCGCCAGCGGGGAGCGCTCACCAATGGCCAGCGCTTCGCCCGAATACGACTCGAAACCGTTGACCGTGACCGCGGCATCGGCCACCGGCACCTGCCAGGGCCCGACCATCTGGTCGCGCGCGGTCAGGCCGCCCACGGTACGGTCGCCGATGGTGACCAGGAAGGCCTTGCTGCCCACGGCGGGGTGCCGCAGCACATCCGCCAGCGCGGTTGACGGGTCGATGGCGGTGGCGTCGAATTTGCCGCCGTCAAAGACCTGGCGGACCGCATCGCGATGCATGCGCGGCGCCTTGCCCAGGATCACCTTTAGCGGCACGTCAACGGGCGACTCGCCCAGCAGTTCGTCGGTGACGGCCAGGTGGCGCACCTCGGTGGCGTGGCCCAGCACGGCCACCGGGCAGCGCTCACGCTCGCACAGGGCCTGGAAGCGTTCCACGTCTTCGCCGCGCACGCCCAGCACGTAACGCTCCTGGGCCTCGTTGCACCAGATTTCCATCGGCGCCATGTCGGCGTCGGCATTGGGGATTCTGCGCAGTTCCAGTTCGCCGCCGCGCTCGCTGTCGTCCAGCAGTTCCGGCAGCGCGTTGGACAGGCCGCCGGCGCCGACATCGTGAATGGAGACAATCGGGTTGTCGTCACCCAGCGCCCAGCAGGCGTCGATGACTTCCTGGGCGCGGCGCTGCATTTCCGGGTTGCCGCGCTGCACCGAGGCGTAGTCCAGCTCGGAGGCGCTCTGGCCGCTGCCCATCGACGAGGCGGCGCCGCCGCCCAGACCGATCAGCATGGCCGGGCCACCCAGCACGATGACCGCGTCGCCGGGTGCGAGCGGGTGCTTCTCGACGTGCTGCGGGCGGATATTGCCCATGCCGCCGGCCAGCATGATGGGCTTGTGATAGCCCCACAGCTGCCCGCCGACCTCGGCCTCGAAGGTGCGGAAGTAGCCACCCAGCGCCGGGCGGCCGAATTCGTTGTTGAACGCCGCCGCGCCGATCGGCCCTTCGACCATGATGTCCAGCGCCGTGACGATGCGCTCCGGCTTACCCGAGTCGATTTCCCAGGCGCGCTTCTGGTTCGGCAGGTTCAGGTTGGACACCGTGAAGCCGGTCAGGCCGGCCTTGGGCTTGGCGCCGCGGCCGGTGGCGGCCTCATCGCGGATTTCGCCGCCGGAACCCGTGGCCGCGCCGGGGAATGGCGAGATCGCGGTCGGGTGGTTGTGGGTCTCGACCTTGATCTGGATCGCCACCGGTTCGGTGGTGAAACCGTAGACGTGGTCCTCGACGGCCGGGAAGAAACGCGCCGCTTCGGCGCCTGCAAGGACCGCGGAGTTGTCGTGGTAGGCCGACAGCACACCGTCCGGGCTGACCGCGTGGGTGTTGCGGATCATGCCAAACAGCGACATCGACTGTGGCTCGCCGTCCAGGGTCCAGTCGGCGTTGAAGATCTTGTGGCGGCAGTGCTCGGAGTTGGCCTGGGCGAACATCATCAGCTCGGCATCGCTGGGGTCGCGGCCGAGTTCGCCGTAGGCATTCACCAGGTAGTCGATCTCATCAAAGGACAGCGCCAGGCCCAGCTCGCCATTGGCGCGCGACAGCGCCTCGACGGTGGCTGGCACGCGCGCCAGCGGCCGCGGATTGGAGTGGCGGAACAGTTCACGCCCGGCGGCATGGCTGTCGAGCACGTCCTGGGTCATGCGGTCATGCAGGGCCGCGGCGATGTCATCGCGGTTGGCCGGCGTGGCAGCCTCGCCGCCAATGCGGAAGGCCACGCCGCGCTCGATGCGCTCGATGCCCGGCAGGCCACAGCCGCGGGCGATGTCGGTGGCCTTGGTCGACCACGGCGACAGCGTGCCCAGGCGCGGCACCACCAGCACCAGGCCGTCGTCATCACCCAGTGCCTCGGGCGCGCCCGCGTGCAGCAGGTCGCGCAGCTGGCCCAGGGTGTCGGCGGCCAGCGCGTCGGCGCTTTCGATGAAATAGACGAAATCCGCGGACAGGGTCAGCGCGTCGGTATCGGCTGGATCAAGGCCCAGTGAACGCAACGCGGCGCGGATAAATTTACGTTGCCGGAACCCGGAAATGGCGGGTTCGCCCGGCAGGCAGGTGAACTCTGGCAAGGAGTACTCTCCCGGTGAAGGTCGCCCGTGGCGACGGCCCAATCGAATGGGACGGGATTATACCGCCTGTAGCCGGCGTTGCCCGGTCCGGACAACGCCTGGCGGGAAAATTATTGCGCTGACGCGATCGCGTCCAGGCGCTCGCGCAGGTCCGCGGGGGACATGTAGCCCGGAATCAGTGCGCCGTCGGCGGTCAGCAGCGCCGGCGTACCGGTCACACCCACTTCACGGCCGAGCTCATATTGCGCCTCGATGGGGTTGTCGCACTGCTGCGGATCCGGCTCGTCGCCACCCTTGGCCAGGGTCAGTGCGGACTGCTGGTCGTCTGCACACCACACCGACACAAACTTCTCGTAGGAGTGGGAACCCACACCGGCTCGCGGGAAGGCCAGGTAATGAATGGCGATACCCTCGTCGTTGTAGGCCTCGATCTGGTCATGCAGCTTGCGGCAATAGCCGCAGTCAATATCGGTAAAGACCAGCAGGTCGTAGTCCGCGTCTTCGGGGCCGAAAGTGATCTGCTGCTTCGGATCCAGGTCCTGGATGAGCTCCTTGCGCAGTACCGACTTGGCCTCGTCGGTGACATTCATGCGCGTGTTCATGTTGAACATCGTGCCCTGCACCAGGTAAACGCCGTCACGCGAGACGTAGACGATCTCGTTGCCGATCTGTGCCTGCAACAGGCCCTCGATGGGCGTGTCCGACAGCGCGATGGAGGTGACGTTGGGCGCCAGCTCGCGGATCTTGGCTTCCACGGCCGCGAAATCGGTTTCTTCGGCCGCCAGCGCAGCCGGCGCCAGGGCGCAGGCGAACAGGGCGGCCATGCCCCGGGCTTTCATTGATTCAAACATGTCATTTTTCCGGAAGTTGATACGTGCCTTGCCTGCTTTGACCCGGCGCGCGGGGAAAGTTCCCCGGTGCAATCCGGCGGCCTCATCCCCTGGGATGGTGCTGCTGGTGCAGGCGCTTGAGCCCCTCGCGGGCGATGTGAGTATAAATCTGGGTGGTCGAAAGGTCACTATGGCCCAGCAGCAACTGCACCACGCGCAGGTCGGCGCCGTGGTTCAGCAGGTGCGTGGCGAATGAATGCCGGAGCCCGTGCGGTGAGATCGACGTGCCGATTCCTGCGGTCCGGGCGTGCGCCTTGACGCGGTGCCAGAACGATTGCCGCGTCATGCCGGCACGCCGGGCGGTGATGAACACTTCGGCCGGCACCGCGCCGCCGGCCAGCACCGGGCGCGAATCGGCCAGGTAGCGCTGCATCCAGCTGCGCGCCTCGTCGCCCAGCGGCACCAGGCGCTCCTTGCCACCCTTGCCCAGCACCCGCACGACGCCGCGCTCCAGGTTCATGCTGGCCTGCTGCAGCCCCACCAGTTCGGATACCCGCAGGCCGGTGGCGTACATCAGTTCCAGCATGGCGCGGTCGCGCAGGCCCAGCGGCGTGTCGCAGTCGGGCGCGGCCAGCAGCCGTTCGACCTGGTCCTCGGTCAGTGCCTTGGGCAGGCCACGGCCCACGCGGGGGCTGTCGATCAGTGCCGAGGGGTCCTCGTCCAGGCGCCGTTCGCGCACCAGCCAGCGATAGAACTGGCGGATGCCGGACAGGTGCCGGGTGACGGTGCGCGGGCTCAGGCCCGACTGCACCTGCGCGGCCAGGAAGGCCAGCAGCGCATCGCGACCGGCGGCCTGCAGCCCGGCCGTGCCACCGCTGCGCTGGCGCAGGAAAGCGGCCAGCTTGCGCAGGTCGCGGCGGTAGGCGTCGAGGGTGTTGGCGCTCAGGCCACGTTCGGCCCAGGCGGCGTCGAGAAAGGCCTCGATCAGCGGGTCATCGGGCCGGGTGTCAATAACGCGTAGCCGTGCCGGTCAGGACGCGGCGGCCTGCCGCGCCCGCTCCTGGCGCAGGTGGTTCATCCACTGCTGGGCGGCGTCACGGGTGCTGTCGTAACGGCCGGCGCGACCCCAATTGGTGCTGGCCTGGTCGTAGTTGCCCAGGTTGAACTGGGTCATACCCAGCATCAGGTAGGCGCGCCCGGTTTCCGTGTCGTTAAGGCCGCCCTTCTCCAGCGCGTTCGACAGCGCCTGCGAGGCCTCGTCCCAGCGCTCCATGTCGACCAGCAGGTAGCCGCGGCGAAGGTCGATCTCGCCGTCATCTGCCGCGGCGCCGGCCTGCTGGAAGGCGCCCAGGGCACGATCAAATTCTTCCGCGCTGTACCAGGTGTCACCGGCCAGGGTCCAGTAGCGCTCGGAGCCCTCGACAATGCCATCCTCAAGACCCTTCTGCAGCACCTGGGCCGCCTTGTAGGGCACATCCTGCATGGCGTAGAGATTGGCCAGCAGCAGGATATCGGCCTGCGTCGTCATCATGCCGCGGCGGTAGGCCAGCGCGCTCACCGACAGGGCCTTCGCGTTGTCCTGCAGCTGGATGTAGATATTGGACAACTGTAGCCAGTAGTCCTTCTTGTCCGGCCAGCCGGCCACGAGAATCTCGAGCGTCTCGGCCGCTTCGGGGTAGCGCTCCAGTTCGAACAGCGCCGCCAGCTTCAGTCGGTACCAGTCTTCCCTGGGCGCATCGCCCAGGCTGATGGCCTGGTCAATGGCCTCGACCACCCCGCCCCAGTCTTCCTTCTGCGCCAGGATGGAGGCCTTGAGCACGTAGGCGGTATCAACGCGCTTTTCTTCCGGCACCTTGCAGAACCACAGGTCCAGCGCGGCCAGCGCGTCGTCCAGGCGTTCCTGCATGAAGTACAGCTGCGCGATCTGGTACATCAGCGCGTAATGGGTCTCGTCCGGCAGGCCGTTCAGCTCGACGGCGCGCTCCATCTCGCGCAGCGCGGCATCGTAGTTGCCACGCGCCCACTCGGTCTGGCCCAGCGCCTGGCTGAGGATGGACTGGACATAGTCGCCGTTGGCGCGCCCTTTCAACCGGGTGAAGATCTCGTAGGCATCGTTGTAGCGCTCCTCGCCAACCAGCTCGTAGGCCTGCTCCAGCTGCCGGTAGGTCTGCTCGTTCAGGGCGCCTTGCTGCACATCACGCTTCTCGCCACAGGCGCCCACCTGGGCCTGCGCCGGGCCGGCCGGTACGGCGGCCAGCGCCACCAGCAGGGCCGTCAGCGGTGTAAACCGGGTTGCAATTCTGGTTGTGGTGTTGCTCATGGCCTATCCACCCAGATTGAAATCAATGGTGTAAGTGGCAACCCGCTCGACGGCCTGGCCATCGACCACGCGCGGCTTGAACTTCCATTTGAGGATGGCGCGCAGGGCCTCGCGGTTGAACACGCGGCGCGGTTCCGCCTCGATCACCCTGGGGCTCTTGACCGAGCCATCCGGCAGGATCGTGAACTCCAGTCGCACCCAGCCCTCGATGCCTTCGATGGCCGCTTCGCGGGGGTACTGCGGCTGGATCACCACCATCGGCACGGCGTCACCCTCGGCCGTCTTGTCAATCGTGCCGAAGTTGCCCAGGAACATGCCTTCGCCGCCCACCAGCGGGTTGTCCAGGCTGGGGATGTCGACATTGGGCATGTTCTGCACCACGGCCTGCGGCTTGCTCACCTCCATCTTGGGCGGTGGCGGCGGCTCTTCCGGCGGCGGTGGTGGTGGCGGCCGGCGGCGCTGGCGGGTGGTGACATCATCGGGGATGTCCACCGGCCCGAAGCGGATGCCGGCAATCGGGTCGAGCGCGTCGCGGGTGCCGTCACCGGACGACACCAGCTTGTACATGAAGATAAACAGGCCGAAGGTGACGGCGATGGCGCAAAGCGCCGCGACAGGTGTCCTGAGTGTTCCCATGATCAGTTACCCGGCGGCTCGGCGGAGATGGCGATGCCTTCGACACCGGCCAGCTTCACCTGGTCCATGACCTGGGTGACCACGCCGATACGCGAACCCTTGTCGGCAACGATCACAACGCTGCCCTCGGGGTTCTCGGCTTTCGCTCGTTCGACCATGGCGCGCACTTCGCGAACCTCCAGCTGGCGCTTGTTCATCCAGATATCGTCGTTAGGCCGTATGCCGATCAAAATGGTTCCCTGCTGGATGCGTTGCGACTGGTCCGCCTCCGGCTTGATGATCTCGGCACCGGTTTCCTTGGTGAACGAGGTGGTGACGATGAAGAAAATCAACATGATGAAGACGATGTCCAGCATCGGCGTGATGTTGATCTCGGTATCGTCTTCTCTGGCGTGCCTTCTGGCCACGTATCAGTCTCCGGGTCAGTGGTGCTGGAGGTGGTCTTCCAGCTCTTCGGTCGCCGTGGCGGCCTTGTGTTCCAGGAAGGTGCCGAAGTAAACGCCCGACAGCGCCGCGACCATGCCGGCCATGGTGGGCACGGTGGCCTTGGACACGCCCGCCGCCATGGCGCGGGCGTTGCCGGAACCGGAAAAGGTCATGACGTCAAATACCGACACCATGCCGGTGACCGTGCCGAGCAGGCCCAGCAGCGGGCAGATGGCGATCAGTGCCTTGATGACGCCGACATTACGCTTCAGCGCGATGTTGGCGCGCGAGATCAGTTCCTCGCGCACGCGCTTGGCGTACCACGACGTGGTGTCGGCGCGCTGCTCCCAGTCGCGGTAGATCTCGCGCACGTGCTTCGGATGAACGCGGTACACGAACCACAGCCGCTCCAGGATGAAGGTCCACATCAGGATCAGCGTCAGCGCAATGGCGTACAGCACATCGCCACCCAGGTCCATGAAGTCCCGGATGGAGGCAACGGCGTCGTAGAACCAGATCATGCCGGTATCAGCCCTGCCGCTCCGCGATGCGGGCGATGATGCCGGCAGCCTGCTCTTCCAGCACCTGGATCAGCGCCTTGGCCTTGCCCTGCAGGAAGCTGTGCAGCAGCGTCAGCGGAATCGCAACGACCAGGCCCAGCACCGTGGTGACCAGCGCGGTGGAGATACCACCGGCCATCATCCGCGGGTCGCCGGTACCGAACAGCGTGATCATCTGGAACGTGGCGATCATGCCCACCACGGTACCCAGCAGGCCCAGCAGCGGCGCCACCACGTACAGCACCTTGATGAAGCTCAGGCCCGATTCCAGCGGCGCGGTCTCGCGCAGGATGGCCTCGTCCAGCTTCAGTTCCAGGGTCTCGATGTCCGCTTCCGGCGCGTCGGCATGGATGGACATGACGCGACCCAGCGGGTTGGTCTTGCTGGGGCTGCTGGACTTCAGCTGGCGGCTGATCTTTGCACCCGTGGAATACAGCGCGAAGGCCTTCCAGGCACACAGCAACAGGCCCAGGATGCCGACACCGATGATCACATAGCCCACCGGGCCGCCGTCCTCCTGGACACGCTCGATGGGCGACTTGCTCTGCACCACGGCGCGCAGGATCTGGCCGCGCGAGAAGTCGACGGCCATGTCGGTCATCGCACCCGGTGCGGCGCCCTGCAGGTCACTGGCCATGCCCTGCACGCGGCTGGACGGCTGGCGCGCCAGCTCGATCAGGTGCTCGCGGCTCTTGGACGGATCCCAGTCGAGGAAGTTGCCGTCGGACACGGCATTGAACACGCCCACGCGCGTGACTTGCTGGTCGGCCTTTTCACCGTTGGCCAGCTCGACCTGGGCGTTGAATTTCACCACCTTGCCGGACTGCGCGATCTCGGTGACCATCGCCGACCAGATCTGGCGCAGCTCGCCGACGTTCGGCAGCTCCTTGCGCTGGGCGATGTCGGACAGGAAGTCACCACGACCCGGCAACTGCGCGGACACCATGGAATCGTCCAGTGATGACTGCAGGTCGCCGGCGGACTGGCGGACGATGCCGAACAGCTCACCCAGGTTACCCATGCGCTCGGCCAGCACCGTTTCCAGCTCGGCCAGTTCACGCTCGTTGCCGTCGTACTCGGCCTTCAGCGAATCGCTGCGGTTTTCCTGTGCCGCCAGTTCCTGGCGGGCCTGGTTCAGCAGTGCCTGCTGGTTGTTACGGTCGCGCTGGAACTCGGCTTCGCGGGCGGCATTGATCTGGCCTTCCTCGCGGGCCGCCTGTTCCACCTGGCGGGCCAGCTCTTCCAGCGTCTGCGCCTGGGCGCCGGCCGCGAACAGGGCCGAGACAACAAAGAGGGTCTTCAACAGTTTCATTGCGCCACCTCCGGTCCGGGCACGGGCAGGGTCACCAGGTCTGGGGCCTTCTCGTTACGGGCGATCGACAGGCCTTCCTTCACTTCCAGGCGGAAGCGGTCCGGCAGTGATTCGAATTCGCGGGTGGTGGGGTTGAACCAGCCGGTGGTCTCCTGGTCGCTGGTCTGGTAGACCAGCAGCGTGCGGCCGACGCGCAGGAATTCGACGGTCTGGCCGGTGGACGGCAGCGCCTCGGAGTAGGCTTCGGTGGTGCGTCCGTACTCGAGCTCACCCTGGTAGGCCTCCATGATGCGGCGGTACTTCTCCGACGTGGTCACGTCGGCCTGGTCCATCATGTCGCGCAGCCGCTCGACGCGGGCGCGGCGCTCTTCCAGGCGGAAAGGCATGTCGCTCTCGACGATCTGCCCCAGGGCGTCGATCATCTCCAGCATCAGCGGTACGACACCGCGGTTGGTGTCTTCCAGGCCGGCCAGCTGCTCATTGATCGAGGTGACCTCGTTGCGCTGGTCGACCACGACCTTCTCAAGCTGGTCGTTGTAGACCGCCAGGCTCTCGGCCTGCCGAACCACTTGCCGGTACTCGGCCAGCAGGTCGGCGGTCTGTTGCGCCAGCCGCGTGACCCGCTGCTGCGACGCCGCCGCGTCCTGGTTGATCCGCGATTCGCGCGCGACCGTGCTGTCGAGCGTCTGGGCCTGGGCCCCGGTGACCAGCACCGCGGCCACGGCCACCGCCGTCAAGCGGGTCGTGAGAATTCTTGTCTGCTTTGGCATCGCCTTTCCCAAATTTGATAGGTGGTACGCCCGTCAACGCCCGGTCGACGGCCGGGTTTTCAGTTGCCTGGGGACGGGGGCGAGTCAGGATACCCGAAGGCACACGGGGAATTCCACATTCCGGCATGCAATTCGTCGCCGCAGCGCCGCTGGCCCCCGTGCGCGCGGCCGCTGATAATAGCGTCCATGACCCAGCCACACACGCCATCCAGCACGACCGAAACGGGCGTGCCCAACCCGCCCTGTGGCCTGCCGCGACGGCTGCTGGTCATGCTTTACGACACCGTGCTGGTGATCGCCCTGCTGATCATCGCCGGTATCATCGCCCTGCCCTTTACCGGCACCAGCCAGCAGGCGGGCCGCGATGTGCTGTACACGCTGTACCTGGTGGCCGTCTGGTTTGGCTACGTGAGCGGGTGCTGGATCCACGCCGGTGGCACGGTGGGCATGCGTGCCTGGAAGGTGCGCCTGGCCAGCACGACCGGTGAGCCCATGGACTGGCGGCGGGCCGGCATTCGGTTCGTCGTTTCGTTGTTGTCGGCCGCGATATTCGGGCTGGGTTTTCTCACCGGCCTGCTGCGCGCCGACCGCGCCTGCTGGCATGACCGTGCCAGCGGCACCCGGCTGGTGCGGCGCGCGCCGAAATCAGACCGAGCGGCGTAGCGCCAGTACCACGGCCACGGTCAGCAGCAGTGACGGCGCCAGCGCGCCTACCATCACCGGCAGGCCGTAGGCGTCGGCAAAATTCTGTGCCGCCCGGCTGACGATCATGAACAGGCTGCCCATGGCCATGCCGATAAAAATTCTCAGGCCCATGCTCTGCTGCCGCCCATGGCCAAACACGAACGGCATGCCGGCCAGCACCAGCGCCAGCACCGTCACCGGAAACAGCAGCTTGGACCACAGCGCCGACCGATAAACCCGGTCATCGAGGCCGTTGCGGCCCAGGTAGGTGATCTGGTCGGACAGGTCGCGCGCGGACATGTAACGTGGCCGAACCACCGCCGATTCCAGCAATTCGGGCAGGAAACCGGTGTGCCAGATGCGCTGGTCCCAGGTCTGGCGCTCCACGCCGGCCGGGGAAATATCCAGGTCGGTCACGTCTTCCAGCAGCCAGCGACCATCACGGTGGCGTGCCGACATGGCCCGCGACATGCTGCGCAGGTCGCCGTCGTCGTTAAAGCCGTAGATCACCACATTGTGAAAGCGCAGGTCGTTCTCACCCGGCGTGCCGCCGACGATCGGCTTCTGGATAAACGCGAACTCGTTGCCGTCGCGCAGCCACATGCCGACGTCGCCGCTGGCGGCACCGCGCCCCACGGCCTGTTGCAGCTTGTAGTTTCGGGCCTGCGCGTCGGCGGGCGGCGCAACCCATTCACCCATGGCCATCACGCCCAGCGTGAGCAGCAGGACGGCGCCCAGCACCGAACCGGAAATCCGCAGCCGCGACACGCCGCTGGTGCGGAAGGCAACCAGTTCATTGGCCGCCGCCAGTCCGCCCACGCCGATCAGCGAGCCCAGCAGCGCCGACACCGGGAACACCATGTACGAGGCGCGCGGAATGCTCAGCATCACGTACCAGAGCACTTCGCCAATATGAAAGCCGCCCTCACCCGGTTCGAGTTCGTCGAGCAGGTTGAACAGCGTCATCAGCATGGTCAGCGCCAGCCATACACCCAGCGTGCCCAGCAGTGCGGCACGGCCGATGTACTGGTCCAGTTGCTTGATCATGAACGGCCCACCATCCGCCCCTGGCGCCGCAACCACCACAGGGCGCTGATGAAGACCAGGGCGTGGACCCACCACAGGCCCAGCGCCGGCGGCAGCTCACCGCCCGCGACCCAGGCGCGGCACAGGTACAGGGTATTGGCGTAGAGGGCGTAAGCGAGGATGCCCAGCACGACCCGGGACGAGCGCCCTTCGCGGGGGTCGGAATGGGCCAGCGGAATGGCCAGCAGCCCCAGCACGATCACCGCCAGCGCGGGCGACAGCCGCCACTGCAGCTCGGCGCTGGCCTCGGCGCCACCCTGCGTCACCAGTTCCGTGAAGCCGCGCGCCTCCAGGCGCTCCTCGTCGGTGCGCATGGCCGGCTCCGGCAACATGATGTCATTGCGCTCGAATTGCAGCACCCGCAGGTCGCGGGCGTTAGGCAGCGCGTCCGTGATCTGGCCGTCAGTCAGTTTCAGGAACCGATTGCCGGTGGTGGTATCGACCCAGTACTCACCGGTTGCGGCCTGCCATATCTTGGTTCGCAGGCCGTCCTGCTGGCGAACGAAGACGTTCTCCAGGGTGCGGCCCTCGGTGTCCAGGCGCTCGACATAGATGACGAAGTCGCCGCCCTGCATGATATGGAAGCGGCCGTCCTGCAGCCCCCAGAGGGCGGCCGAGCGCAGGGCCTCTTCCAGCGCCGCGTCAGATTTCTGCGCGGCCCGCGGCGCCACGACGAAGGTCAGCACCAGCAGCAACACCGCCACCGGCAGCACCAGCAGGGCCAGCGGCCGCAGCAGCATAAGCCAGCTGAAGCCGCTGGAGCGCATGACCACCATCTCATGGTCGCGATACATGCGCCCCAGCCCCCACATGACCGCCACGAAACCGGCCAGCGGCAGGATCTTGCTCAGCGCGTCGGGCAGGTTCAGCAGCAGCTGGATGCCCAGCAGGCCGGCGGGTACGCGGCCATCGGCCATGTCATTGAGCAGCTCGCCCAGGAACACGCCCATGAGCACGATCAGCAGCACCGCCGTCACGGCCAGCAGGGTCCAGAACCATTCGCGGAAGATGTAGGCTTGCAGCAGGGTCAATTCGGTCGTCCGAAGGTACGCGTTCCGGTCGCCACGTTAGCCCCGCGCAGGGGCCAGCGCAAGGCGAATGGCTTCATGGGCAACGGCAATCCGGTAGAATGGTACGATTTGGCGCGTGGCAAGGCCTGCATGGCCTCGCTCGCGATTAATTCATCCGGGGGGAGAGCGGCTCAAACACATGGATATGGAACTCAAGCACCAGTCACCCGTCGAGGTCAGCACCGAGTGCCTGGTCATCGGCGTTTTCGAAGGCGACACCCTGGAAGGCCCTGCACAACAGGTCGACAGCGCCAGCGGCGAGATGATCAGCCGCCTGCTCAAGTCCGGCGACATCAAGACCGACAACGGCGCCACCACCCTGCTGCATGATGTCCCCGGTATCAAGGCCAGCCGGGTGCTGGTGGTGGGCTGCGGCGACGGCGACAAGCGGAACCCGATCCGCTTCCAGGCCGCCTGCCGGGCCGCCGGCGTGTTCCTGCGCGACCACGCCGTCACCGAGGCGCACGTCTGCCTGCACGAGCTGCCGATCGGAGCCCTGGACACGGACTGGCGCCTGCGCCACGCGGCCCTGGCCATCGACCTGGGTAATTACCGTTACGTGGCGACCAAGGCCCCGGGCAAGAGCGCGCCGAAGCCGCTGGCCAGCACCAGTTTCTCCGGCGACGACGACCTGGCGGACGCCCTGGACCAGGCCCGTGGCCTGGCCGTCGGCTTCCGCGCCGCGCGCGAGCTGGGCAACCTGCCGCCCAATATCTGCACGCCGGCCTACCTGGCGCGCTACGCCACCGGCATCGCCGAACGCCATGACCACTGCTCGATCGAGGTGCTCAAGCGCAAGGAAATGGCCGAACTGGGCATGGGCGCGCTGCTGGCCGTCGGCCAGGGCAGCGCGAACCCGCCGCGGCTGGTGGTGCTGCGCTACAACGGCGCCGCCGATGACCAGGCGCCGTACGTGCTGGTCGGCAAGGGCGTGACCTTCGATACCGGCGGTATTTCACTGAAGCCGCGCCAGGGCATGGAAGAAATGAAGTACGACATGTGCGGCGCCGCGGCGGTCATCGGCACCTTCGAGGCCGTCGCCGCCATGGGCCTGCCCGTCAACCTGGTGACCATCGTCGCCGCGGTGGAGAACATGCCGGACGGCAAGTCCTACCGCCCGGGCGATGTGATTACCAGCATGGCCGGCAAGACCATCGAGATTCTCAACACCGACGCCGAGGGCCGCCTGGCCCTGTGCGACGCGCTGACCTACGGCGAGCGCTTCGAGCCGGCCGCGATCATCGACGTGGCCACGCTCACCGGCGCCTGCGTCGTCGCGCTGGGCCACCACGCCACGGCGGTAATGACACGCGACGACAGCCTGGCCGATGAACTCATCGAGGCCGGCCAGTACGCTGCCGACCGCGGCTGGCGCCTGCCGTTGTGGGAAGACTACGACAGCCAGCTGAAGACGCCATTCGCCGACATGAAGAACGTCGGCGGCATGCCTGCGGGCGCGATCACGGCGGGTTGCTTCCTGGGCCGCTTCATGCGCGACCAGCGCTGGGCCCACCTGGACATCGCCGGCGCCGCCTGGGAAGGCAATGGCCGCGACGGCGCCAGCGGCCGTCCCGTCGGCCTGCTGACCCAGTACCTGATCGACCGGGCCGGCTGAACATGACCGGGGATCCCGGCTGCAAGGTGGACTTCTACCTGCTCGGTTCTCCCCGGCTCGACCCGGACCAACTCGCCTGCAAGCTGGCGATGATGGCCTGGGAGCGCGGTCACCGGGTTGACGTGGTGGCCGAGGCCGCGCACGCCGAGCGCCTGGACGCGCTGATGTGGTCGAGCCCCGAGGGCCGGTTCCTGCCGCACGCCCCGGCCGCCGCCGGCGATGTCGCGCCGGTGCGCCTGGGTACCGAACCGCCGGCCGACGCCGACCTGGTCATCAACCTGACCCAACGCGCCCTCGACATTTCACCGGCCTGGCGGCGATTGCTGGAAATCGTCCCGCACGACCCCGCCGAGCGCGAGGCCTCGAGGGAAAAATTCAAGACCTACCGGGGCCAGGGCCTGGCGCCGGACATGCACGAGATGAACTGAGGACTTCCTCCACGATGGACAAGACTTACTCACCGGCGGACATCGAGAGCCGCTGGTACGACGCCTGGGAAGAAAAAGGCTACTTCGCGCCGGACATGGACGGCGACGGCGAGCCGTTCTGCATCATGCTGCCGCCGCCGAACGTGACCGGCAGCCTGCACATGGGGCACGCGTTCCAGGACACCATCATGGATATCCTGACGCGGTTCGCGCGCATGCAGGGGCGCAAGACGCTGTGGCAGCCGGGCACCGACCATGCCGGCATCGCCACGCAGATGGTGGTGGAGCGCCAGCTGGCGGCCGAAGGCCAGTCGCGCCACGACCTGGGCCGCCAGGCCTTCGTCGACGCGGTATGGGACTGGAAAGACAGCTCCGGCGGCACGATCACCCGGCAGATGCGCCGCCTGGGCGCTTCCGTGGACTGGGACAACGAGCGCTTCACGATGGACGAGTCGCTGTCCGCAGCGGTGGCGAAGGTCTTCGTCGAGCTCCATGACGAGGGCCTGATCTACCGTGGCAAGCGCCTGGTCAACTGGGACCCGGTGCTGCACACCGCCCTGTCCGACCTGGAAGTGCTGTCGGAAGAGCGCAACGGCAAGATCTGGCGCATCCGCTATCCGCTGGTCGACGGCCAGGGCCACGTGGTGGTGGCCACCACGCGCCCGGAAACCCTGCTGGGCGACACCGCGGTGGCCGTGCACCCCGAAGACGAGCGCAACGCCTCGCTGGTGGGCCAGCAGCTGCGCCTGCCGCTGACCGACCGCACCATCACCGTCATCGCCGACGATTACGTCGACCCGGAATTTGGTACCGGCTGCGTGAAGATCACCCCGGCGCACGACTTCAATGACTACGAGATCGGCCAGCGTCATAACCTGGAGATGATCAACATCCTGAACCCGGACGCGACGCTGAATGACAACGCGCCGGAGGCCTACCGCGGCCTGGACCGCTTCGAGGCCCGCGAGCGCATCGTCGCCGACCTGGAAGCCGCCGGCCTGCTGGACGGCGTCGACAAACACAGCAACAAGATTCCGCTGGGTGACCGCTCCGGCGCCGTGGTCGAGCCCTACCTGACCGACCAGTGGTACGTAAAAGTCGAGTCGCTGGCCAAACCCGCGATTGAAGCGGTCGAGGACGGCCGCATCCGCTTTGTACCGGAGAACTGGAACAAGACCTACTACAACTGGATGAACGACATCCAGGACTGGTGCATCTCGCGCCAGCTGTGGTGGGGCCACCGGATCCCGGCCTGGTACGACGACGAGGGCGGCATCTACGTGGGCCATGACGAGGCCGACGCCCGCCAACGCGCCGGCCTGGGCGACGATGTTGCCCTGCGCCAGGACGAGGACGTGCTGGACACCTGGTTCTCGTCCGCGCTGTGGCCGTTCACCACGCTGGGCTGGCCGGAGAAAACCGACCGCCTGGACACCTTCTATCCCACCAGCGTGCTGGTCACCGGTTTCGACATCATCTTCTTCTGGGTCGCACGCATGATCATGATGGGCCTGCGGTTCATGGACGACGTGCCATTCCGCGAGATCTACATCCACGGCCTGATCCGCGACGGCCAGGGCCAGAAGATGTCCAAGTCCAAGGGCAACGTGCTGGACCCCATCGACCTGATCGACGGCATCGAGCTGGACGCGCTGGTGGAAAAGCGCACGACCGGGCTGATGCAGCCGCACATGGCGCCGGCCATCGAAAAAGCCACCCGCCGCGAGTTCCCCGACGGCATCCCGGCGTTCGGCTGTGACGCGCTGCGCTTCACCTTTGCCAACCTGGCCACCAACGGCCGCGACATCCGTTTCGACCTGGGCCGCATCGAGGGCAACCGCAACTTCTGCAACAAGCTGTGGAATGCCACGCGCTACGTGATGATGCAGGTGGGCGAAGGCACGGTGCAGGCACCGGCCGAACACTCGGTGATCGATCGCTGGATCCTGTCACGCGCCGGCGTAATGCTGCAGGAGGTGGCCACCCAGGTCGAGAACTACCGCGTGGACCTGGCCTCGCAGGCGCTTTACGAGTTCACCTGGAACGAGTACTGCGACTGGTACCTGGAGCTGTCCAAGCCGGCGTTGCAGAACGGCAGCGCCGCGGAACAGGCGGCGACCCGCCATACGCTGCTGGCCGTGCTGGAGATGACGCTGCGCGCGCTGCACCCGTTCACCCCCTTCGTGACCGAGGAAATCTGGCAGCGGGTGCGCGAGCCGCTGGGCATCGACGGCGACAGCATCATGGTGCAGCCGTGGCCGCAGGCACCGGCCCGCGACAGCGAGGCCGAGGACCATGTCGACTGGATGAAGGGCATCCTGGGCGGCATTCGCAAGATCCGCGCCGAGCTGAACCTGGCGCCGAACCGCGAGCTGCGGGTCGAGTTGCAACAGGGTTCCGCCGACGACCGCGAGCGCATGGCGCAATTCCAGCCCCTGGTGGCGGCGTTGGGCCGCGGCGAGGGCTTCGAATGGCTGCCGGACGATACCGATATCTCGACCTCGGCCGTGGCACTGGTGGGCGACCTGAAGGTGCTGATCCCGCTGGCCGGCCTGGTCGACCCCCAGGCGGAAACCGACCGCATCAACAAGCAGCTGGCCAAGGAAGAAGCCGAATTGCAGAAGGCGCGCAAAAAGCTGTCCAACCCGCGTTTTGTCGACAACGCCCCGAAAGAGGTGGTCACGACGGAACGCGAGCGCCTGGCCACGCACGAGGCGCGCGTCGACAGCCTGAAGGCCCAGCTGGAACGACTCGCGCGGCTCTAGCGCCGCCTTACGGGCCGGCCACCAGTGGCAGGCGCATGACCACGGCATCCTCACGGCCGTCGCCGGCGCGGTAATACGCGGGGCGGCGGCCAATCTCGGTGAACCCGCGGCGCTCGTACAACGCGATTGCGCCCGGGTTGGACGGCCGCACTTCCAGGAACATCACCTCGGCCCCACACACCCGAGCGTGGTCGATGGCGTGATCCAGCAGGATCGAGCCAAAACCACGGCGCTGCCAGTCCGGGGAAACACAGAGGTTGAGCAGGTGGCTCTCACCCGCCGCCCAGTTATGGATGGCGTAGCCGGCCAGGTCGGGCCCCGCCTGCAGGCCATAACAGCCGTACCCCACGCGCAGGCACTCGGAAAAAATGCCCCGCGTCCACGGGAACGGGTAGGCGCTGATCTCGATTTCGAACACGGCGTCCAGGTCGGCTTCGACCAGCGGCCGCAGTACCGGGTGAAACGGGTTGGGCTGGGCGCTCACGGCGCGCGAACGACGCCGGACTCCAGCAGCGCCTTCCAGCAGGCCCGGCGGGCATCGGGCCCCGACTTGAGCTCGGCCATCGACGGCGCGATCACCACGCGCGCCGCGCCGCAGCTCACCGGCGGCTTGCCGCCGAACAGCGTCCGAGCCAGCCCGGCGCCAAAGATAACGATCGCCGTGAACATCCGCTCCTCAGCCGCTTCTGCAACCGGCATGCCCTGCTCTCCGCTGTCCGGCCAGGCCCAGGCGGGCTGGCCACCCAGGGCGCGGCAGACATCGTTGGCCAGGGCGCCCGAGGCTTCGCCCGGCCCCGCGCACAGCAGCAAGGCCGGCCCCTCGCCAGGCCCCAGGCGCACCGCGCGCGGCGCGCGGCTCGCGGGCTCGGCGGCGGGCGGCGCGGGAGTCTTCGCGGGTGCCGTTTCAGGCACGGCTTTTGGCGCCGGCGCGGGCTGGGGGACCGGTGCCGGCTCAGCCACGGGCGCCGCCGTAACGGCGACGGGTTCGGCTGCGACGCCGGCCGCGATTTCGGCTTCCGGGCCGGCATAGTCCGCCAGGCGCTCCGGCCGCACCCACAACGGGATGCCCAGGGCCTTCAGGTAACCGGCGCGTGTATGCGGGTTCATGAATCCGGCCCCCGCTCTTCGGCCTGCATGGCTTTTTCCGCCTGCCGGCGACGTGCCAGGCGGCGCCGGCGCGCGCGCCGCTCCAGGCGGCTGCGGCGACCGGCCAGGGTCATGATGATGCCGGACAGCACGTAGACCGTGCCGGCCACCATGCCGACGGCGGGCGGATCGACCGAGAACAGCACCAGCAGCAGCACCAGCGCAAATATCCACGCCATCGGCACCTTCTCGGAGCCGCCCATGGACTTGAAGCTGAAATAGCGCACGCTGGAAAACATCAGCAGCCCCAGCGTGACCGTGGCGAACCAGATCAGCCAGCTGACCTGCTCACCATCGATGCCGTTGTCGACGAAGAACCAGATGGTCACCGCCAGTGTCAGCGCCGCGGCGGGGCTGGCCAGGCCCTGGAAATAGGTCTTGTCCTGCTTGCCGGCCTGGGCGTTGAAGCGCGCCAGCCGCAGCGCCGCGCAGGCGATGTAGACGAAGGCCGCCAGCCAGCCGAGCTTGCCCGCCATCGGGCCCAGGTGACCCAGGCTCTGCAGCGACCAGTTGAAGGCCAGCATCGCCGGCGCCAGGCCGAATGAAATCATGTCGGACAGGCTGTCAAACTGCACACCGAACTCGCTCTGGGTATTGGTCAGCCGCGCAACGCGGCCATCCAGCCCGTCGAGCACGCCGGCGATGCCGATGGCGATGGCCGCCGCCTCGTACTGGCCGTTAATGCCCGAGATGATCGAGTACACGCCGGCGAACAACGCGCAGGTCGTCAGCAGGTTGGGCAGGAGAAACGCGCCCTTCGGGGGGATTTTTCCGTTCGAATCCATGGGTTGCCGTGCACTTCAATCGTTATGGCAGATGATATCACGGGCACGTTGGGGCCTTGTGGCGGCTGTGCTATAACAGTCACTCGAATTCCAGGAAGGAACCGGCTCATGTCTATCGTCACACCCCACCCCGTCCGGGTACTCACCCTCGTCGCCAGCCTTGCCATCGCATCTTCCGGCCTTGCCCAGGACAGCGACGGCGGTTCCGGCAGCGAAATCTACAAGTGGACCGACGAGAACGGTACTGTTCATTTTGGCGAGCGCGCGCCCGATGGCGCGAACGCCCAGTCGGTCGATATCAAGCCGCCACCGGTCGCCACTGGTGAGCCGACGATTGAGACAGCCGCCGAGGACGGTGCCGGGGCTCCTGGGGACGACGCCCTGACCCCCGGCGCCCAGGCGCGGCAGGAACGCCAGGCCCAGCAGGAAGCGGCCGCGGAGCAGGCCAGCATTCGCCAGCAACTCCAGGCCGCCTGCACCCAGGCCCGCGAGCAGGCCGTCACCCTGGAATCGAGCACCAACGTGCTGATGCCCGATGGCAACGGCGGCAGCCGCCGCCTGGACGACAACGAGCGACTGGCCATGCTGGCAAAAAGCAAGGAATTCATCGCCAGTAACTGCGACTGACGCGCCCGGTCAGGATAAAATAGCGGATTCATTCACTCAGCGGCGGCCACCATGGCCGCCCACGACGGCCTGCGACCCAACATCATGAGAACTTCCGCTTTCCACCTGACCACGACCCGCGAAACCCCCGCCGATGCCGAGATTGCCAGCCACCAGCTGATGCTGCGCGCCGGCATGATCCGCAAACTCACCGCCGGCATCTACACCTGGACCCCGCTGGGGCTGAAGGTACTGCGCAAGGTCGAGAACATCGTCCGCGAGGAAATGGACCGCGCCGGCTACCTGGAAATGCTCATGCCCGCCGTGCAGCCGGCCGAACTGTGGGAAGAATCCGGACGCTGGGAGAAATTCGGCGGCCAGTTGCTGAAAATCCAGGATCGCGGTGGCCGTGATTACTGCTTCGGCCCCACCCACGAGGAGGTCATCACCGACTTTGTGCGCAACGAACTGCGCAGCTACAAGCAGTTGCCGATCACCTTCTACCAGATCCAGACCAAGTTCCGCGACGAGATCCGTCCGCGCTTCGGCGTGATGCGGGCGCGCGAATTCCTGATGAAGGACGCCTATTCCTTCCACATCGACGCCGCCAGCCTGGACGAGACCTACTGGCAGATGTACAAGGTGTACTCGCGCATCTTCGAGCGCGCCGGCCTGGGATTCCGCGCCGTCAACGCCGACCCGGGCGCCATCGGTGGCAACCAGTCGCACGAATTCCACGTGCTGGCCGATTCCGGCGAGGACCTGATCGCGTTCTCCACCGGCTCCGACTATGCCGCCAACGTCGAACTGTGCGAGGTCAGGCCGCCCGCCGGTGACCGGCCCGCGCCTGCCGAAGAACTGCGCACCGTCGACACGCCCAACGCGAAGACCATCGACGACCTGGTCAGCGGCTTTGATGTACCCATCGAGAAGACCGTGAAGACGCTGGTCGCGCACGGCGACGACGGCCTGGTGGTGCTGCTGGTACGCGGTGACCACACCCTGAACGCGATCAAGGCGGAAAAGCTGAACGGCGTGGCGTCGCCGCTGGTGTTCGCCGACGAGAAAGAGATTCGCGCCGCCTTTGGCGCCGGCCCCGGCTCACTGGGCCCGGTCGGCATCGACCTGCCGGTGATCGCCGACCACGCGGTCGCCGCCATGGCGGACTTCACCGCCGGCGCCAACGACGACGGCAAGCACTACTTCGGCATCAACTGGGAGCGCGACCTGCCGCTGCCACGCGTGGCCGACCTGCGCAATGCCGAGGCCGGCGACCCCAGCCCGGACGGCCAGGGTGTGCTGGAAATTGCCCGCGGCATCGAGGTGGGTCACATTTTCCAGCTGGGCACCAAGTACTCCGAGGCCATGAATGCCGTGGTGCTGGGCGAGGACGGCAAGTCGCACGTCATGCCCATGGGCTGTTACGGCATCGGCGTGTCGCGCATCGTTGCCGCTGCCATCGAACAGAACCATGACGACAACGGCATCATCTGGCCCGCGCCGCTGGCGCCGTTCGATATCGCGCTGCTGCCGATGAACGCAAAGAAGTCACCGCGCGTGGCCGAAGCCGCCGACGCGCTTTACCGCGATTTGCTGGATGCCGGCGTCGACGTCCTCTACGACGACCGCGGCCTGCGCCCCGGCGTGATGTTCAACGACATGGAGCTGATTGGCATTCCGCACCGCGTGGTGGTGGGCGAGCGCGGCCTGGACGATGGCACGCTGGAGTACCGCGCCCGTGGCGCCAGCGACAACGAGGCCATCCCGCTGGACGGCGCCGTCGACGCCATCCTGGAGAAGCTCGGCCGCTCAGGCTGAACCCGGGGCCGCGGCGTCAGTCGTCGCGGCCGTTGTCCGGCTCTGGCGCGTTGCCACCGTCATCCACGATGTCCGGCAAATCGCGGCGGATGTGAATATCGCGCTGCGGGAACGGGATCTTCACGCCTTCATCGTTAAAGCGGCGATAAACCGCCATGAACAGCTCGTGCAGCACCTTGCCGCGCTGCACCGGGCGCTCAACCCAGCCCAGCAGTTCGAAATCCAGTGAGCTGGGGCCGAAGGCGCGCATGCGCACCCGTGGCGCCGGGTCGTCCAGCACCTCGGGGTGCTCGGCGGCCACGCCTTCGAGGATACCCACCACCTGGTCCAGGTCGCTGCCGTAGGCCACGCCCACCGGCAGGCGAATGCGGTGTTTTTCCCACGGCCCGCCGCTCTCGTTGATGATCTTGGCGTTGGCGATGATGGCGTTGGGAATCGTGACCTCGATATCGTCCCGTGTCAGCAGCCGGGTTGAGCGCAGGCCCAGGTGGGTCACTTCGCCGCGCTCACCAGTGTCCAGCACGATGTAGTCGCCGATCTTGTACGGCGCATCGGCGACGATAAAGATGCCCGAGAACAGGTTGGCCAGCGAATCCCTGGCCGCGAAACCCACCGCGATACCAATGACACCGGCCGAGGCCAGCCATGCGGTCGGGTCAATGCCCCAGATCAGCAGGAAGGCGTAGCCGGCAATGGCCACCAGCAGCACCTTGGCGCTGATCTCGAACAGCGGGATGGTACGCGGCTGGATGATGCCGGCGCGGTCCTGGTTGCGTGCCAGCACCTCGAGCACGGCATGCGCCGCCGCCAGCGAGGCGCGCAGCAGCGAAAACAGCAGCACCGTGGCCAGCACGCCGACGGTAAAGCGGTGCAGCAGCCCCGGCAACGGCGCCAGCGCCGTGACCACCAGCAGCGACAGGATCACCGGGATGGTCAACGCCGGCCGCCGCGCGGCCTGCAACAGCCTGTCATCCAGGTCGGTGCGGGTGCGGCTGGTCAGCCGCTGGCCGATGACCCGCAGCAGGAACTGCAGAATCTTGCCCAGGACATAGCCGGCGGTGATCACCAGGAATGCCATCAGCAGGGGATAGGCTGCAAGGGTTTCCATCGGCGAGCTGACACTTTCCGGCAGCCATTCCAGCACCACCGCATCGAAGGTTTCGATGCTGTCGCCGGCCTGTTCGGCGGCCGTGGATTCCGTATTGTCGGCGGATTCGGGAGAGGGGGTGGCCGTGGTGGCCGGGTCCGTTACGGGATTCTGCAATGTCTCGTCGGGGTTGGTGGGGATACGACCTATGGTAATGAGGCGGCCGGCATCATGCCACCGCCGCGGTTTAGCGGCTACCCAGGTGCTTCTCGCCGCGCTCGGCCGCCAGTTCGATCTGTCGCGCCCGTTCCAGCAGGCTCTCCCGGCGCTCCGGGGTCAGGCGGTCGAAGCATTTGGGGCATGACACGTGCAGCTCGAATTTCGGCGAGGCGCGGTCCTCGGCCGTCACCGGCATGCGGCAGGCCGGGCAGACTTCCAGGTCGCCCTGGCGCAGTTCGTGATCGACGGTGACGCGGTTGTCGAACACGAAGCAGTCGCCGCGCCACAGGCTGTCCTGCGGGTCCACGGTTTCCAGGTAGTTGAGGATGCCGCCGTCCAGGTGGAAGACATTCTCGAAACCCATCTGCTTCAGTAGCGCAGTGGATTTCTCGCAGCGGATGCCGCCGGTGCAAAACATGGCGACGTTGCGGTCGCGGGCCGGGTCCAGGTTCTCGCGGGCCCACGCCGGGAAATCGCGGAACGAGCGCGTGCCCGGGTCCTCCGCGCCTTCGAAACTGCCCAGGTGGACCTCGTAGTCGTTGCGGGTATCGATCACGCGCACGTCATCACGGCTGATCAGCGCGTTCCAGTCTTCCGGCGCGACGTAATCACCAGCCTGGCTGCGCGGGTCGATGCCGGGCACGCCCAGGCTGACAATCTCCTTCTTCAGCCGCACCTTCATGCGGTAGAACGGCTGCTCGGCGGCCCAGGAGAACTTGGCCTGCAGGTCGGCCAGTCGCGGGTCCTCGCGCAAGCGCTCGAGCAGGCGCCGGACACCCTTTTCGGGGCCCGCCACGGTGCCGTTGATGCCTTCCTCGGCCAACAGGATGGTGCCCAGCAGGCCCAGGTCCTGGCAGGACTGCTGCAAACGCTCGCGGCGCTCGCGGTAGTCATCCAGGTGGGAGAAGCGGTAGAACGCCGCGACCAGCACCTGGCCGTGTGGTGTCGCCTTGACCATGGATCAGGCCAGCTTGCGAATCCCGACCGCTTCGCGGGCGCGCTGCAGCAACGGCGCCGCCGCGGCGCGGGCCTTTTCCGCGCCGCGCAACAGCACGGCCTCGACCGCGGCGGTATCGGCAATCAGCGCCTCGTAGCGCGCGCGGGCCTCGGCCAGCTCGGCGTTGATCAACTCAAAGACCTGCTGCTTGGCCTGGCCCCAGGCGATGCCGTCGGCGAAGGCCTGGCGCATGTCATCGCGCTGCGCCTGGTCGGCGAAGGCGGCAAAGATCGGGAACAGCGCGCCCTCGTCCGGGTCCTTCGGTTCACCCGGCTCCAGCGAGTTGGTGACGATCTTCATGATGGACTTGCGCAGCTGCTTCTCCGGCAGCCACAGCGGAATGGTGTTGTTGTAGCTCTTCGACATCTTGCGGCCGTCGTGGCCGGGCAGCGTGGCCACGTGCTCCTCGACGACGGCTTCCGGCAGCACGAACAGTTCGCCGAAACGATGATTGAAGCGCGCGGCGATATCACGCGCCATCTCCAGGTGCTGGACCTGGTCGCGACCCACCGGCACCTTGTCGGCGTTGAACATCAGGATGTCGGCGGCCATCAGGATGGGGTAGCTGAACAGCCCCATGGTAATGGCGTGGTCCGGGTCCTCACCCGCATCGGTGTTGTCCTGCACCGCCGCCTTGTAGGCATGGGCGCGGTTCATCAGGCCCTTGGCCGTGGAGCAGGTCAGGATCCAGGTCAGCTCGGTGATCTCCGGCACATCGGACTGCCGGTAGAAAGTGACGGCCTCCGGATCCAGCCCCAGCGCCAGCCATGTGGAAGCGATTTCCAGCGTCGACTGGCGCACCCGTTCAGGGTCCTCGCACTTGATCAACGCGTGGTAGTCGGCAAGAAAGAAGAACGACGCCGTGTCCGGGTCGAGGCTGGCGCGGATGGCCGGCTTGATGGCGCCCACGTAGTTGCCCAGGTGGGGCGTTCCGGTGGTCGTGATGCCGGTCAGGACGGTGTGCTGGGTCATGCGTTCCGGGTCTCGTGATCGAATTGAATGCGAAACCGCCATTTTAAGGGATTCGGCCCGCCAATGCGGCGTTTCAGCGCGGGCAGCGTTCGGCGTCTGCGCGCGCCGTTACGGCGGATGGCGACGCCTCCGATATCGACCGCAGGCAGGCCAGCAGGTCGGGCAGGTCCCGCTCCAGGGTCCGGCGCACCCACCAGCCCGGCGCCATGAAGCCCGGGCGGACCTGGATGTCATGGGTCACCAGGTAGCCGCCACCGTCCATTGGATCGAAGCGCCAGTAGCCATCGAGCGCACGCAGTTCGCCGCTAAGCAGGCGAACGCGCAGCCACTCGACCGGCTGCCTGACGGTCTCGAACACGTACTCGCGCCTGGGCAGGTACCAGGCGCGCTTGAGGACATGCCGGGTCACCGCGGAATGCGTTGACGACGACAGCAACTCGCAGTCCTCCAGCCCGGAAATGAACGCCAGGTTGGTCGGGCAATCCTGCAGCCGCTGCCAGGCAGCGCCGGGGTCACCGGCGAACCAGGCCTGCACGAACCCACGACCTCCACCATCGTCGCCGCGCTCAGCCTCGACCAGGATCTCGCCGTCACGCAGTCGCGCCAGTGTCGCCGCATCCGGTTGCGGTCGGGGTGGCGCAACGGCCCAGCCCGGCAGGCCGTCGGCAGCGGTCACCGTGCCCTGCGCGAGCAGGAGAAATACACACAGCCATACCAACACGCGACGCATGATCTGATTATAGGTGGGCACCGGCAAACCCACGTGAAACTTCCCCGCAATTAAATATGATTTGGCTATTGATTAACTAGTTTTGATAGTGTCTAATTATCCATATGAACCTACGAGCCCTCAAGTACCTGATCAAGCTGGCCGAGTTGCAGCACTTCAGCCGTGCCGCCGACGCCTGCTATGTCAGCCAGCCCACGCTGAGCACGCAGATCCGCAAGCTCGAGGAAGAACTGGGCGTGCAACTGGTGGAGCGCGCGCCACGGAACGTCCAGCTCACCCCGGTGGGCAAGGACGTCGTTGCGCGGGCACGGCATGTACTGCGTGATGTCGAGCAGATCTACTCGGTCGCGCGCCGCAGCCGCGACCCCGAGACCGGCACCCTGCGGCTGGGGCTGTTCCCCACCCTGGCCCCTTACCTGCTGCCCCACGTGATGCCGGGCATCCGGCAGCGCTTTCCCCGGCTGCGACTGGAACTGGCGGAAGAGAAGACCGCCGACCTGCTGAACAAGATCGACGACGGGGAACTCGATGCCGGGCTGATCGCCCTGCCGGTGGGCCACGACAACCTCGAACACGAGGTCCTGTTCGAGGAGCCGTTCGTCATGGCGCTGCCGCAAAACCACCCGCTGGCCAGCAAGGACAGCATCGATGTCGGCGACCTGGACGGCGCCGAGCTGTTGCTGCTGGAGGATGGACATTGCCTGAGGGACCAGGCGCTGGAGGTCTGTGCGATGGCCAACGCGCGAGAGCGGCTGGATTTTCATGCCACCAGCATGGAAACACTGCGGCAGATGGTGGCGGCCGATGTCGGCGTGACGCTGATGCCGGTGATGGCCGTGCGCCCCCCGATTGCCCAGACCCAGGGCATCGAGCTGCGCTCGTTCGCCAAGCCGGCGCCGCACCGGACCATCGCACTGGTCTGGCGCAGGACCTCACCCCTGGGTGAACTGATGCGGGAGCTGGCGACCTGTTTCCGGGCCCTGCCCGACGACCTGCTCGCGGCCTGAACCCAGGCCGCGAACCGTGATCACTGACGCCAGGCGACGTCGTCAGACGTCGTCGGATTCTTCGGTAATACCTTCGAACAGCGGCGTGGACAGGTAACGCTCACCGGTATCCGGCAGCATCGCCAGGATGGCGCTGCCCGGTTCCGCCTGCGCCGCGGTCTGCAACGCGGCCGCGAAGGTCGCGCCGCTGGAGATGCCGCAGAAAATGCCTTCCTTCGTGGCCAGCGCGCGGGATGTCTCGATGGCCGCGTCGTCGGTAACCGGCTGGTAGATATCGGCCACGTCGCGGTCGAGCACATCGGGAATGAAGTCGGGTGTCCAGCCCTGGATCTTGTGCGGCGCCCATTCCTTGCCATCCAGCAGGGCCGCGCCGGCCGGCTCGGTGATCACCACTTTCACATCGGGGCGCGCGGCCTTGATGACCTGGCCCGCGCCGGTGACCGTACCGCCGGTGCCGTAGCCACTGACGAAGTAGTCCAGCCGACGGCCGGCGAAATCACGCAGGATTTCCGGGCCGGTGGTATTGCGGTGATAGGCGGGGTTGGCCTCGTTTTCGAATTGCCGGGCCAGGAACCAGCCGTTGGCTTCGGCCAGCTCGGCCGCCTTGCGCACCATGCCGGTGCCGCGTTCGGCCGCCGGGGTGAGCACCAGCTTCGCACCCAGGAACTTCATCAGCTTGCGACGCTCGACCGAGAATGACTCGGCCATGACTGACACGAACGGGTAGCCCTTGGCGGCGCAGACCATGGCCAGCGCGATGCCGGTGTTGCCGGACGTGGCCTCGACCACCGTCTGCCCGGGCTTCAGCGTACCGCGTCGCTCGGCATCCTCGATGATGGCGATCGCCAACCTGTCCTTGACCGAAGACAGGGGATTGAAGGCCTCGATCTTGACGAACATGTCGATGCCTTCCGGCGCCAGCTTATTGATTTTCACTACCGGCGTACGGCCGATGGTGCCCAGGATGCTGTCGTGAATCATTTGACTCCCCGCGAGTTCATGGTGTTGAGAAAGTGGTTGCGCCCCGAAGGCGCATCATGGTTGTTATAGCAGGATTTCAGGTCGCCAACAGCGATTTCAAGGTCGCGCCCCGCGCCAGCCGCGGTGAACCGGGGCCCAATCCGGCCGCGCGGCGCACAAACGCGTCGCGTGCCAGCCAGCTTGCGGACACCGCGCGAATGCCCAGCGCGCGCACCGGACCCAGCCAGCCGGGCCCGAACAATCCGCCCAGGGCGTGAATCCCGCGGGCCATCAATCCGCTCTCCGATTGCCGCTGCCGGGCCCAGCCGGCCAGCACATCGGCATCGGCTTCGCGACCAGCCGCGCGGGCCGCCAGCAGCGCCTCGACCAGCGCCGCGGCATCGGCCAGGCCCAGGTTGACGCCCTGCCCGGCCAGCGGGTGCACCGCGTGCGCGGCATCGCCCAGCAACACGGCGCCAGGGCCGGCCAGGCGATCGCTGGCTCGCATCACCAGCGGGAATGTGGCCCGTGGCCCGGTGCTGACCACACCGCCCAGCCAGTCTCCGCCGGCATCATCCAGTGCCGCGTGGAAGCTCGCCTGGTCGGCATCCGCCAGTTCCCGCGCGCGTGCCGCAGGCAACGTCCACACGATGGACGACGCGCCGCTGGCCAGCGGCAGGAAGGCCAGCGGGCCGGTATCCAGGAAGCGCTGCCAGGCCGTTCCGGGGTTGGGTGCCTGGCACCGGACCTCGCAGACCAGCGCGGCCTGGTTGTACTCCCAGGTGGACTCGGAAATGCCCAGCAGGGTGCGCACGCCCGGCCCCGCGCCATCGCAGGCGATGACCAGGTCAGCCTCGATGTCCCGACCGCCGGCCAGCGTGACCTGGCCACGACGGCCATCCACCGAGCGCACCCGGTCGCGGACCACCTCGACATCGTCCAGGGACTGCCATAGCGCTGCCCTGACGGCCTCGTTCTCCACCAGCGTACCGAGCCGTTCCAGGCCGAAGGCGGGTGCTTCGAATTCGATCCGGGTGCCCGGATGCCGGTCCTCCACCACCATGCGCCGATAGGCGCAGGCGCGCTCGCCCTGCAGGGCACCGGCACCGCCGGCCTGGCCGAGGATGGCGGCAGAGCCCGGCGACACGGCGGAAACGCGCAGGTCGAAGTCACCCGTAGGTGCAACGGGCGCCGGCCCGGGATCGACCAGCATGACTGGCCACCCGGCACGGTCCAGAAGACTCGCCGTGACGGCGCCGACGATGCCACCACCGACCACGATTACCGGAGCTGAACGGTTGGTCATGACGCGCCCTCGCGCACCGGCGCCAACGGTTCACCCAGCGCCAACCGCGATACCGGCGGCCGGTAGCCCATGGCGGCCGAGACCAGGCGACGACGCAACGGCGGCAACAACGCGTGTGCCAGCAGGGCGCCCGACCGCGCACTGGCAGCGAACGGCATGGCGCTGGAAAACAGGCCGACCAGGCCGTCAGTGAAAGCCACCGTGGCCTTCCGGTCCGCGGCGCGTGCGCTGGCGTAAGCGGCGAGCCTGGCCGGGTCGCCGGCATCAATCGGGCGGCTTGAACTGCCGGCCGTGTGACCCGAGAGCGCCTCGGCCAGCGCGGCCACATCGCGCAACCCCAGGTTGAAGCCCTGGGCGCCGGCCGGGTGAATGGTGTGGGCGGCATTGCCGACCAGCACCACCCGGTCATCGACATCGCGCTCGGGCACCACCAGCGAAAGCGGCCAGGCACGGCGCGCACCGGCTTCTGAGAATGTCCCCAGCACGCCACCCGAACGCCCGCCGGCTTCCGCCAGGAAGTCCTCGTCCGGTGCCTCCATGAGTTCGGCCGCGCGGCCCGGTGGCGCGCACCAGACCAGGCCGCAACGCCCGTTAGGCAGCGGCAGCATGGCGAATGGGCCGTCGGCTGTCATGCGTTCGAAGGCGCGGCCACGATGGTGCTGCGCCGGCGTGACATGACAGACCACGGCGGTCTGACCGTAATCCTTGCGGCGCGTGCCGATGCCTAGCATTTCGCGCACCGGGGAGTCGGCACCGTCGGCGGCCACCACCAGCGATGCGGAAAGATGCGCGGGGCCGGAGCCGTCGGCTGCCGGGCCACGGTCCATCGCCAGGGTCACGCGGTCATCGGCCTGTTGCAACGCGGTCACGACCGCGCCCTGGTGCATCACCACGCCATCCAGGCCGCGGGCCCGGTCCAGCAACACCCGGCCCAGCGCGGGCGCGGGAACAACCTGCCCGAATGCGTCCAGGCCCAGTTCGGCAGGATCCAGGTGCACGCGCCCGGGGCGGCCCTTTTCGGTGACGACGATATCGCGGATGGGGCCGGCGGAGGCGGCCAGGGCCGGCCAGGCGTCCAGGCCCTCGAGGATGCGGCAGGAAGCGGCGGCGAGCGCGAAACAGCGGGGGTCATGATTCGTGGACGTCGCTTCGCCAGCGGCGACCGGCCGCGCTTCAATCACGGCCACGGCCCAGCCCAGCGGCGCCAGCGCGCAGGCCAGCGCGGTTCCGACCAGGCCGCCGCCGACGATGGCCACGTCGACATCGGGCCGACTGGTCGCGTCGCTGCTCATGCGCCCATCAGGGCCTCGATGTCGGCGATCGCCTTGGGTACATGCCGGGTCAGAATCTCCGGCTCGTCGCGGGTCACCACGACATCATCCTCAATACGGATGCCGATGCCGCGCCAGCGTTCATCCACGCGCGTGTCGTCGGCGCGGATATACAGCCCGGGCTCGATGGTCAGCACCATGCCGGGCTCCAGCTCCCGTGAATGACCGTCGACCTGGTAGTCACCGGCATCGTGCACGTCCAGGCCCAGCCAGTGGCCGGTCTTGTGCACGTAGTAGTTGTCGACCAGGCCCTGCTCCAGCGCGTCCTCACGCTCACCTTCGAGAATGCCCAGCGCCAGCAGGCCGTCGGTCAGCACCGACACGGCGGCCTCGTGGATATCCTCCCACTGGCTGCCCGGGCGCACCCTGTCGATGGCCGCGGCCTGCGCGGCCAGCACCAGTTCGTAGAGCTGCCGCTGCGGTTCGCTGAAGCGACCATTCACGGGAAAGGTCCGGGTGATGTCGGCGGCGTAACCGTCATATTCCGCGCCGGCGTCGATCAGCAGCAGGTCGCCGTCGGCCAGCGGCGCATTGTTCGTGATGTAGTGCAACACGCAGGCATTGGCGCCGCCACCGACAATGGGCGAATAGGCCACGTCGCAGTGTTCGCGCATGAAGTGCTGGACCAGCGTGGCATGGATATCCGCCTCGTTAAGGCCGGGCTCGCAGGCCTGCATGGCCAGCACGTGGGCCTCGGCCGAGACCCGCGCCGCGCGGCGCATGGCCGACAGCTCACCGCGGCTCTTGTACAGCCGCATGTCGTGCAGCAGGTGGCCGAGTTCAACGATCTCGTCAGGGGCATGGAAGCTACGCCGCGGCTTGCCGCGGAACGCGTTCAGCCAGCCAATCAGCTGGGTGTCGAACGCCGGGTCACGGCCCAGGTCGTGCACGATGCGCACCCGGTCGTGCAGCAGGTCCGGCAGTCGCCGCTCGACCTCGCCGATGGGCCAGGCCTCGTCCATGCCGTATTCCGACACCGCGGCCTCGAGCCCGATCATCGCCCCGTCCCACATCTCCTTGACCGGGTCCTTTTCCCGGCAGAACAGGATGCTGCGCCCGCCGCTGGCCTCGGTGACCAGCACCAGCATGGCGTCCGGCTCCTTGAACCCGGTCAGGTAGAGGAAATCGCTGTCCTGGCGATAGGGGTAAAGCACGTCGTGGTTGCGCACGCGCTCCGGCGCGGCGCGCAGGATCACCACCGCGCCCTCGCCCACCGTGCGCATTAACTGGCGCCGGCGGCGCGCGTATTCTTCAGCCTTGATCATCGCTCGCCCGTATCAGTGAATGCTGTCGCCGTCGACCGGCCCGCGCAGGTCCTCGCGCAGGATCAGCACGGACACGCGAATGTACTCGACGATCTCGGCGAAGGCCTGCTCGTCATCGTCCACCGGCGCCTGGCCGGATTCGTCCTCGTACTCGACCGCGACCTCGGCCAGCGCGATCTCCTTCAAGTCGGCCAACGCTTCGCCGGCATCGTCGGAGAGTGTCTCCAGGCAGCCGTCATCGCCGGCGCCGATCGAAGCCAGGAAGCCGTTGCACCACTGCGCGATCGCCTCGGTCCGGTCCTCCAGGCTCTCCTCGTCATCCGGCAGCCAGATTACGAAACCCATGTCGTCGTCGGCCAGTTGCGAGGCCGCGGCGGTGAACAGGTCCGCCAGGGCTTCACGCAGGGCGACACCCGGCTGGTCGGTGATCTGCAGCATGTCCAGCAGCCCCAGGAAAGCATCGGCGCCGCTGGACGGCTGGCGCACCAGCAGGCCGCAGGCCACGCCATGGCACTCGGACAGCCCGGCGGCGTCGAGATTGCCATGGCTCAATGCCAGGGTATGGTCGAAATCGGGCAGCGCTATGGTTGACATGGATTGACTCTGATTGACCGTTTTGATGACGCAAATTATAGTGGCCCCATGGAGTCATTAGAACAGTCCACCCGGGACCTGCAGCGCCTCGAGGCCAAGTTGCGCCAGCTCCTGGACCAGGTCAAACGCCTGCGCGAGGAAAACGAGTCCCTGCAGACCCGGCAGGAATCGCTGGTTTCCGAGCGCGCGGCGCTGGTGGCAAAGAATGACGAAGCACGCACCAAGGTCGAAGCCATGATCCATCGCCTGAAGGCGCTGGAACAGATGTAACAGGGCGCCCGTCCCCGATGTCCACTGAAAAAGAACCCATCTCGGTCACCATACTGGACCGGGAATACCAGTTTGCCTGCCTGCCCGAAGAACGCGCCGCGCTGAAAGAAGCCGCCGAGCTCCTGGACGGCCGCATGCGCGAGATCAAGGCCACCGGCAACCTGATGGCGCTGGAACGCATCGCCGTCATGACTGCGCTGAACATGTCCAACGAACTGATCGAGTTGCGCAAGGTGGGCGTGGCCCGCGAGGAACAGGTCGATCGCCGCATCCGCATGCTTGCCGATGAGCTGGAAGGTGCGCTGGGCGACCCAATCGACTAAAATGAACCTGCCCTCTGCGGTGTTTGCCAGTGGGCCCATATAATGCCTTGTCCCTAGTTTTTGACCTCGGGT
The DNA here is from genome assembly GCF_008725655.1 of Marinihelvus fidelis. Lineage (NCBI taxonomy): Bacteria > Pseudomonadati > Pseudomonadota > Gammaproteobacteria > Chromatiales > Wenzhouxiangellaceae > Marinihelvus > Marinihelvus fidelis. The sequence goes on from NZ_VYXP01000006.1 coordinate 62,867, forward strand.
CGGCGTCGTTGGTAGTCGGTGTGCATGTTCGCCATGGTGCGAAAAGCCTGGGACCCAGCAAGCCCACCCACCTGAACCCACTGGTTCAAGGTCAATGGCTCCACAGCGGCATCCGTGGAGGGTTTTTTACCTTCCCGTCGCCACGCCACCGTGGCGACCCAGCATCATGACACCGCAGCCCCAGTGATGGATAAAACCACCGCGCGCCGCCATTACCGCCAGGCCAGGCGCACCCTGGACGCGCAGACGCGGGCCCGGCACGACCAGGCCATCCGCGAACACCTCTCGCGGCATCCGCTGGTGCAGTCCGCCCAGACCATTGCCGCGTATTCCGCCTTCGATGGCGAGCCCGATCTGGCCCCCTGGCTGATTTCACTGGCTGCTGCCGGCACCCGCATCGCGCTGCCCGTCATCAGTACCGAACAACGCGGGCTCATGCGCTTCCGGCACTGGCAGGCCGGTAACGCGCTCGGCCCCAATACGCTGGGCATCGACGAGCCGGGCTCGGGCGAATGGTTCGCGCCCGGCAGCATCGACATCATCCTCGTTCCCCTGGTGGCATGGACCCGGTCCGGCCAGCGACTGGGCATGGGCGCGGGCTATTACGACCGTTTCCTGGCGGCCCGTGACGATAGCCGCCGGCCAGCCACCGTCGGCGTCGCCTATGAATGCCAACGGGCAGAAACGCTGCAGGTGGACGATTGGGACATCCCCATGGATCACGTTGTCTGCGAGGCCGGGTGGTTTACCTGCCAACCCTGAGCGGTAACAATGTCCCTTACCCTTCAGATACCCCGGATACACGAATGAGCCAGCTACGGCAGAAACAGGAAGCCGCTCGCGCGGCACTGGAATGGGTCGAACCCGGCAGCGTGATCGGCGTCGGCACCGGCAGCACCGTGGACGCCTTTATCACTGCGCTGGAAGAGTCGCGCATCCCGGTTGACGGCGCCATCTCCAGTTCCGAGACCACGACCCAGCGCCTGCGTGGCATCGGCATTGATATCGTCGACCTGAACTATGCCGGCGATATCGATGTGTACATCGACGGCGCCGACGAGTTCGACCCGCACCGCCGGTTGATCAAGGGTGGCGGCGGCGCCCTGACCCGCGAGAAGATCGTCGCCGAGGCCGCGCGTACGTTTGTCTGCATGGTCGATGAAAGCAAGCGCGTCGGTGTGCTGGGTGCCTTCCCGCTGCCGGTGGAGGTGATCCCGATGGCGCGCAGCCTGGTGGCCCGCAAGCTGGTCGCCCTCGGCGGGCAGCCGATATGGCGGGAGGGGCTGGTGACCGACAACGGCAACCTGGTGCTGGACGTGCACAACCTGGACCTGGTCGACCCGGTGCGCATGGAGCGCACCATCAACGACATTCCCGGCGTGGTCTGCAACGGCCTGTTCGCGATACGCCCGGCCAACGTGGTGCTGTGCGCGGGAAGTGGCGGCGTAGAGCGGATTTCCTGAATGCGACGAAACGAATTAGACTTTTTTGGCTAATTTACGTTATATTTAGTATAGAGCGAAATTCTCCCGTCACGGATAACCGGGAGCCGCTCCCTCCAGCAACCAGGAGAAACAACATGGACGTCGCAAACGACCTGAAGCCCACCCTGTTACTGGCACTGGCCATCTTTCTCGCCAGCGCGCCAAACCCGGATTCAGACGCCATCAAGGAAATGACGGCGAACTTCATCGTTCCCAAGCACGATAGCGCCCTGCAGGCCAGCGAGATCAAGCCGGAAGTGGATGCGCCACGAATCGCGGCCCAGTCGCCCGCCAGCACGGATCTTGAGCCCCAGCCCGAAGCCTGAGCACACGGAGCGCGCCCGTGCGGTAAATTCCAGCGCAACGCCGGAATGAATCCGCTAATATTCCAGTCTTTCCCAAAGACAATCTGGTAAAGACTGCGAGGAACATAATGAAGCGCACCTGCATCACCCTGGCCATCATGGCCATTGCCTCTGCCGGCACGGCCCTGGCCGCCGACCCCGAAGCCGGTAAGGCGAAATCCGCGACCTGCGTCGCCTGTCACGGTGCCGACGGCATCAGCCCCAACCCGCTTTGGCCGAACCTGGCCGGCCAGAAGGACCAGTACCTGGTCAAACAGATGAAGGCCTTCCGCGACGGCGACCGCAAGGATCCGTTGATGACGCCCATGGCCGCCGGCCTGAGCGACGAGGATATCGCCAACCTGGCGGCGTACTACTCGGGCCTCTGATCTTGCAGGCGCCACCTGGCCACGGCGGCCGGGTGGTGCCACGCCAAATCGCTCATTTTCATGGCATGAATGGGCGCATGACACTATAATCAGCGCTTATCCGGGGGGGAAACGAAAACGACCCGGAGGCATGCGCACCGCCATGCAGTTAACACGTTTTACCGATTATTCGATCAAGGCACTGGTCTATCTTGCGGAACACCCCGACGAATGGGTCACCATTCGGCAGATCTCCGAAGACTACGACATTTCGCGCAATCACCTGATGAAGGTGGCCAGTTTCCTGGGCACCCAGGGTTACCTGCGCTCGCAGCGCGGTCCCGGCGGCGGGATTCGTCTGCGGGTCACACCGTCGGACATCAACCTGGCCGACGTGATCATGGATGCCGAAGGCAGCATGACACTGCTTGATTGCATGAACGAGACCAAGGCAGAAATCGACGCCGTTCAGTCCCGCCTGCGAAGCGTTCTGGTCCAGGCCATCCAGGCCTTTGTTGATTCGCTTAGCGTCCACACCCTGGAAGACCTGGTCAGCCAGGGCGAGGGTGAGACCGCGGCCGCAGCACCACAATAAACAAGGGGCGCCCGAAGGCGCCCCTGCTTATCAAGTCAAACGATGGTTTCGGTGATGCTTACTGGCGCGTGAAACGCAGTGCGCCACCCAACAGCAGGAACATCGTGCCGAGGATCGCCAACCAGCCGGTGTTGCCAGCCGTGGTCGGCATGACCGGCTCCGGCTCCGGCTCAGGTGCCGGCGGCGGAGGCGGAGGCGGCGGGGTCGGTGCGGCTTCGGCCACTTCCGGTTCCGGATCCGGGAATGAGCGCTTCGGCAGGTAGATATTCACCTTCTGGCGCGGGTTCATGTCTTCGAATGCCATGTCCTTACCACCGATGTGGGCCATGAAGCCCTCCGGCGGATGGACCTTGCGGCTCGGTGTCTTGGAACCATCTTTCAGCGTGTAACGTACGTAGGTGCCACTGGGGCTCTGGGATACGACTTCGGCCTCGAACTTGGCGTACTCGTTGCCATCGTCGCGGGTCACGATTTCCAGGCAGGCATCGTCAGCATGCGGCCAGCGCTCGTAGACAGAATCCACGAACATGCCGTCCTCACACGCTACCTGCGCCTGGACAGTCACGGAATACCCGGTGCACATCAGTGCGACCAGGCCTAGCTTCAGGGTCATCTTCTTCATACTCTCCTCCTCTATGAATTGACCTGATGGTTGACTACCTCACCTTTCACGATGAAGCGTTTTGGTGCATGACCGACATGGTAAAAAGGATAGCAGGTTACCAGCGTAACGGTAGGCGCGTCGGTGGGCGCCAGAACATGCAGATCCGCAGGATCGACGATATCAATGGATGAAACCGCGTAAGTCTCGGTGCCATAGTAGGTCTCAAGCTCAAAGGTATCCCCCACCTTGATGTCTTTCAACGGTCGGAAGAAGCCGTCACGATGCCCGGCAATGCCGAGGTTGCCGGTCTCACCGATACGTCCCGTGCCGATAATGCGCGCCACGCCGCGGTTGAGGTTGAACTCGTCGGCGCCGTTATAGACCGGCACGCGGATGTTCAGGTGGTCGATGTTCAGGACCGCGTGCGGCGCATCACTCTCGACCTTCAGGCTATCTTCGAAGTCCTTGACCCGCTTTTCCGACCACAGGCTGAAATCCGGGTCCGAATACCAGGCCGCGTTGGCTGACTCGCGCGCGGCCTGGATGGCCGCGTCAGCGTCGATCGCGGCCACGGCGTTGGCCGTATCCGGCTCGAAATCATGGCTGGGCCGCGGCGGCGGCGAAGACTGCAGGCCGGCCTGCATGGCCGCCCGGTTGGCCTCGAAGGCATCCACGCCGGCCTGGCTCTGGGTCGAACTCCAGCCCTTGGCCAGGCCGAAGCTGGCCAGCAACACTACGCCGGCCGCCATCATGGCGTTGCCGAAAAGTTTGCGTGGGCGGGAACCGTTTGAAGTGCCAGTCATCAGGTCGTTCGTCGCTCGTTCAACAAATGGGCGAAAATGGATAGTACCGCAAATGCCTGACAGTAAATACCACCCTTTCATGAACACCGCGTGACGCAAGGCTTGGCGCGTCACGTGGCGTGGTGTACATTCCCTCACCGCCCTGGGAATGCCCGACATTGCAAATCCTTCCGTCTTCCGTCATCGCTCAGTGCGATGGCCACGAGGTTCTGGCCACCGCGCTAGAACGCCAGGGTTACGTGGTGTGTCCCGACGGCCTGCCCTCCGAAATCGCCGGCACGCTGATGACCTACCTGGAGCAGGTCGACGGCGGCGAATTCCACGCCGCCACGGTCGGCCGCGGCGACGACCAGCAACGCAACCGTTTCGTCCGCCGCGACGCCATCCACTGGCTGGACGAGCACGCACCCGCGCTCGCGCCCTGGCGCGAATGGACCGAAGCACTGCGCGTGCACCTGAACCGACGCCTGTTCCTGGGCCTGTTTTCATTCGAAAGCCAGCTGGCCCACTACCGGCCCGGTGACTTCTACCGCACCCACCTGGATGCCTTCCGCGGCGAGGCCAGCCGCGTGGTCTCACTGGTGACCTACCTGAACCCGGACTGGCAGGCGGGCGACGGCGGCGAACTGGTGCTGCACACCGACCTCGGCGCCATTCACGTGCCACCGGCCTATCGCACCGTCGTGCTGTTTCTTTCGGAGGAGATGCCGCACGAGGTGCTGCCGGCGGCACGGGATCGATTTAGCGTGGCGGGGTGGTTCCGGTTGAACGGGTCGATGGGTGAGCGGGTTGATCCGCCGCGTTAAAGACGTTCGCGCTGGGCGGGAGAGGGATTGACTCGCGCCATCCTGGCGCTCGCCCTGCGGGCGCCCGGCGGAGCCGGGCGCTAATTGCGCTGATTACGCCAATGACACAAATTAAGATCTATCAGGGGCAGCCAGCCACCAGAAAACACAAAGCCCGCACTTGGCGGGCTTTGCGTAATTGGCTGGGGGAGAGGGATTGACTCGCGCCATCCTGGCGCTCGCCCTGCGGGCGGCCGGCTTCGCCGTCCGTCCAAATCGGCAGTCCTGCCGATTTGTCGAACCCCGTGGGCCGTTGGCCCACAGGTGTTCTGCATCGGCCTCTCCCGCAACAAAGCACAAAAAAGCCCGCGCGAGGCGGGCTTTTTTGTGCTTGGCTGGGGGAGAGGGATTCGAACCCCCGCTGGCGGAGTCAGAGTCCGCAGTCCTACCACTAGACGATCCCCCAAATCCGGATCGCGGCGAGGCGTATCAGCGCTTGCTGTACTGGGTCGCCTTGCGGGCCTTGTGCAGGCCGACTTTCTTACGCTCGACTTCGCGGGCGTCGCGGGTCAGCAGGCCGACGGCGCGGAGCGGCTTGCGCAGCTCTTCGTCGTATTCCAGCAGCGCGCGGGACAGGCCCAGGCGGATGGCGCCGGCCTGGCCGGTGGTGCCGCCGCCGGATACCTTGGCGTTGATGTCGAACTGGTCGTTCAGTTCCAGCTTTTCGAGCGGCTGGCGCACGACCATGCGGGCCGTTTCACGGCCGAAAAATTCATCCAGGGGACGATCGTTGACCAGGATCTGGCCGGTGCCCTTGGTGACGTAAACACGGGCGGCGGAAGACTTGCGTCGGCCGGTGCCGTAGTACTGTTCAGTTGCCATCATTCAGTTCCTTGTCTCGCCCGCGCTCAGATGTCCAGCGCAACAGGCTGCTGGGCGGCGTGCGGGTGTTCGGGGCCGGCGTAGACGTGCAGTTTCTTGAACATGGCACGACCCAGCGGGTTCTTCGGCAGCATGCCCTTGACCGCGCTCTGGATCACGCGCTCGGGGTGCTCGTCCAGCTGCTTGTGCAGCGGGATTGACTTCAGGTTGCCGATGTAACCGGTGTGGTGGTGGTACATCTTGGCCTGCAGCTTGTTGCCGGTGACGCGGATCTTGTCGGCGTTGATCACGACGATGCAGTCGCCCGTGTCCACGTGCGGGGTGTATTCCGGCTTGTGCTTGCCGCGCAGGCGGCGTGCCAGTTCAGTGGCCAGCCGGCCCAGCGTCTTGTCGGTCGCATCCACCAGGTGCCAATCGCGCCTGACGTCCTGCGGCTTCGCAGAAAAAGTTTTCATATCCGTAATCCTGGAACCCTGTTGGAGTTCGTACCGCGAGCGAATCACACGTCACTCGACCATGCAAAAACACCCACGGCGGGGTGAAGGGCGGGAATTCTACTGAGAACCGGCCCCGGTTTCAAGCGCTGGGGGCGCTATTTTTTACATTCCGCGTCCGGACGATCGCTAAATTCGCAGCCGCTCGACCGGAACACCGTCGACCAGGTGTGATTCGACGATCTCGTCGATATCGAATTCGTCGACGAAGGTGTACCAGATGCCGTCGGGATAGACCACGCAGACCGGGCCTTCCTCGCAGCGGTCCAGGCAGCCTGATGAGTTGACCCGTACCTTGCCCTCGCCGGCCAGGTCGAGCGCCTTGATGCGCTGCTTGGCGTGCGCACGCAGGGCCTCGGTGCCGCACTTGCCGCAGCAGGGGCGGTCGGCGTTCGGCCCACGGTCGTTGACGCAGAAGAAAATGTGTCGCTGGTAATAACTCATGGGCCTGATGTGGGGTCGGTCAGCCGGAATGCCAATATACTATGCCAATGGAAAGGCATCTCACTCCCATCGATCGCGCCCTGTGCTTTCTTGATGACGCCCTGCGGCTCTCTGCCGGCGTCGCGCCCGCGGCGAGCCGCCCCAACCCTGCGGCCGAAACCCCGGACACCACGTTCGAGGAAGACCAGCGCCAGCACGTGGCCGGGCTGATGCGTATCAACCACACCGGCGAGATCTGCGCCCAGGCGCTGTATGCCGGCCAGGCCGTGACCGCACGCGACCCGGCGGTCCGTGACGAAATGGCGCACGCGGCCAGCGAGGAAATCGATCACCTGTCCTGGTGCGCGGAGCGGCTGGACGAACTCGACAGCCATACCAGCGCGCTCAACCCGTTGTGGTACGCGGGCTCGTTCGCCATCGGCGCGACCGCCGGGCTGGCCGGCGACGCCTGGAGCCTGGGTTTCCTGAAGGAGACCGAGCGCCAGGTCGAGGCCCACCTGGCCGATCACCTGGCGCAGTTACCGGCCGAGGACCGGCGCAGTCACGCCATCCTGGCGCAGATGAAGATCGATGAGGCGCAGCACGCCGAGACCGCCGCGGCGGCCGGCGCCCGTGACCTGCCTGGCCCGGTGCGCAGCGCCATGCGACTGGCTTCGGGAGTAATGAAAAGGATCGCTTACCGGGTCTGACCGGTCTGTTCGCGCAGTGCGCCCAGGGTCAGGCCGCTTTCAGCGGCGTGGGCCACGGTCTCGTTCCTGGATATCCATTGCACCTTCCAGCCTTCTAACGAACTTTCTTCCTGCATGGGAAAAGCGCCCGGCCGGTAGTCCTGGCCACCCGAAAACGTGATCGTGCTCTCATCTTCGCCGCCCTGGTCGTCACGCAGGGTGAAGGTGAAATCCATCTCGAACCGGCGACGGCTCTCGGCGCCAGACCAGGCCTGGCCGCTGGCCTTCCAGGGCGCATCAAACGTACCGCTGTAGCGGCCGGACTCGAGCCGGTACGCATTCAGGTTGTCGCTGGCGCTGAACCGGTGCCGCCGCTCGCCGATCGCCGACGGCCCCTCCGGAACGGCTCGCTCCAGCAGGCCAAACGACAGATGCAGCATCAGCAGCGGGGCCTGCAGCACGGTTTCCAGGTCGTCGACCTGGGCGATGTCACCGCGCGCGGCCAGCACCTGGCCGTCAATCAACAGCATTTCGCCGGTCGTGACGCCCTCGGGCGCACCCTGCTCGAAGCGGATCAGCACGTCACCGCATTCACAGTGGAAATACGACCAGCGCGCGTGGAAGCCTGAGCCGTCGCCAAAGTCGACGTCAAGGACATTGGCCACCGGGTCGTGCCAACCGGTCCCCGCGTCGATATCATCCGCGGCCATGGCTGCCCCGGCCAGTGCCCAGGTCGCAGCCAGCGCCGCGAGCCGTGTGACGATCCTGCTCATTCTGAAACCTCCGTGGTGTCAAAGAACAACTGCCGCAGCGCCTGCCCCGGGTCATCCTCGCGCATGAACGCCTCGCCCACGAGGAAGGCGTCGATGCCGTCGGCCCGCAGGCCGGCGATATCCTTGCGGGTGCGGATGCCGCTCTCGGTCACCAGCATACGGCCGGGCGGCAGCATGGCCTGCAGGCGCGTGGTCGTGTCCAGCGAGGTGACGAAGCGGTGCAGGTCGCGGTTGTTCACGCCCAGAAGGGCATCGTCCGGCAGCGCCAGCGCTCGGCGCATCTCGTCCTCGTCGTGGACTTCAACCAGCACGTCCATGCCCTGTTCGCGGGCCAGGCCGAACAGCTGGTGTAACTGCTCGTCATCCAGAGCGGCGACGATCAGCAGGATGCAGTCGGCGCCCATGCAGCGGGACTCCGGCACCTGCCAGGGGTCGATGATGAAGTCCTTGCGCAGCACCGGCAGCGCGCAGGCCCCGCGGGCCTGGGCCAGGTAATCGGCATGGCCCTGGAAGTAGTCCTCGTCGGTGAGCACCGACAGGCAGGCCGCGCCACCACGTTCGTAGGCGGCGGCGATGTCCGCGGGGCGAAAGTCGGCACGGATCACGCCCGCGCTGGGTGAGGCCTTCTTGACCTCGGCGATGATGGCCGGGCCGCGGGCGGCGGCGGCATCGAGCGCGGCGACGAAGCCGCGTGCCGGCGGCAGGTCGGCGGCCTTCGCGTTCAGTTCGGAAGCGCTGGTGCGGGCCTTGCCGGCCGCGATTTCCTCGCGCTTGGTCACAAGGATGCGTTCCAGGATTGTTGGCAGGCTCATCGTCAAACCTTGTGGGTTCAGGCGGCGGGCGGGAACGCGCTGGTCAGGCGGGCCAGTTGCTCCAGTCGGCGCAGCGGCTCACCCGAGGCGATCACCTCCAGCGCCCAGCTGACGCCGTCCTCGATATCATCGGCCAGCCCGGCCACGTGAATGGCGGCACCGGCATTCAGCGCCACCACGTCGGCGGCCTTGCCGGCGTTGCCGGAGCGGTCACCGGACAGCGCGGCGCGCACCAACGCCAGCGAGTCGGCGGCGCCTTCCACCTGCAAGCCGTCCAGCGACTGGCGTTCAATGCCAAAATCCGGCGCGTCGATGACGTACTCCTCGACCTCGCCATCCAGGTATTCGGCCACCGATGTGGGTGCGGCGATACTGATCTCGTCCAGGCCGTCATCGGCGCTGACAATCAGCGCGTGCTCGGCCCCCAGCCTACCAAGCACCTCGGCCATGGGCGCGCACAGCGAGGCGCTGTACACGCCAATCACCATGCGGCTGACGCCGGCGGGATTGGTCATCGGCCCCAGGATATTGAACACGGTGCGCATGCCCAGCGACTTGCGCGGGCCGATGGCGTGGCGCATGGCCGAGTGATGCATGGGCGCGAACATGAAGCCGACGCCGACCTGGTCGACGCATTCCCGCACCTGTTCCGGAGTCAGGTCCAGGCGCACGCCGGCGGCCTCCAGCAGGTCGGCGCTGCCCGATTTCGAACTCACCGAGCGGTTGCCGTGCTTGGCCACCCTTGCCCCCGCCGCGGCGGCGACAAACGCGGACGCGGTGGACACGTTGAACAGGTTGGCGCCGTCACCGCCGGTACCGACGATGTCGACCGCGTGCGGGTCGTCCAGCGGTACGCCGGTGGCCAGCTCGCGCATGACCTCCACGGCGCCGGCAATCTCGTCGATGGTCTCGCCCTTGGCGCGCAGGCCCATCAGGAAGGCACCGATCTGCGCCTCGTCGCATTCGCCGGTCATCACCTGGCGCATGACGGCCGCCATCTGCTCGGTCTCCAGGTCGTCGCCGGCGGCCAGCACGGCCAGGGCTTCGCGAATATCCATCAGCATGCCCCCATCAGGCGGTCACGGGCTCGGGCCGCGCCTGCGACTGGCCACAACGGACCAGGAAATTGCGCAGCAGGTCGTGACCGCTGCGGGTCAGGATCGACTCGGGGTGGAACTGCACGCCCTCGACGTCCAGCTGGCGATGGCGCACGCCCATGATCTCGCCTTGCGAGCCGTCCTCGCGAATGGTCCAGGCAGAGATTTCCAGGTCGTCCGGCACGCTATCGCGTTCCAGCACCAGCGAGTGGTAGCGCGTGGCCTCAAACGGCTGCGGCAGCCCCGCGAACACGCCACGGTCGTCGTGGTGGATCAGCGAGGTCTTGCCATGCATCACCCGGCCGGCGCGAATCACGTTGGCGCCAAAGGCCTGGCCGATGCACTGGTGGCCCAGGCAGACACCAAAAATGGGGATCTCGCCGGCCACCTCCGGAATCAACGCCAGCGACACGCCGGCATCATCCGGCGTGCACGGCCCGGGCGAAATGACGATGCCATCCGGCGCCTTCGCGCGAATGCCATCGGGCGTGATCGCGTCGTTGCGCACCGTCTCAACCTCGGCCCCCAACTCACCCAGGTATTGCACCAGGTTGAAGGTGAACGAGTCGTAATTGTCGATCATGAGAATCATGGGACGGAATGTAGCGCAGATGGCGCGTCACGGCGACCTTCACTTTCCACACGGTTGCAGATTGCCGCATCATGGGCTTCAACATGGTGAAGCGGTGAGCACATGAGCGAAGACCTGACCCTGACCCTGGTTCAGCCGCGCCTGGAGTGGCGCGACCCTGGCACCAACCGCGAGTACCTGCAGAAACTCATCCTGTCGGCCGAGCCGTCCGGGCTGTACCTGTTACCTGAGACCTTCACCACGGGTTTCCAGGGGGGCGAGCCGGTGCAGGGCGAGACCATGTCGGGTGACACCGTGGCCTGGATGCGTGAGCTGGCATCATCCACGGGCGGAGTGATCGGTGGCAGCGTCGTCATCGAGGACGACGACGGCCAGCGCCGCAACCGATTCCTGCTGGTGCACCCGGATGAGCGCGTGGATGTCTACGACAAGCGCCACCTGTTTTCGTATTCGGGCGAGGACCGGCGCTACGTGGCCGGGCGCGAGCGCGTGGTCTTCACCATCGGCGAATGGCGTGTCTGCCCCATGGTCTGCTACGACCTGCGCTTCCCGGCCTGGTGCCGGGTGCGTGACGACTACGACTTGCTGCTGTTCGTCGCCAACTGGCCGGACAGCCGCATCGGGGCCTGGGACGCGTTATTGCGCGCCCGCGCCATCGAGAACCAGTGCGTGGTGGCCGCCGTGAACCGGGTGGGCCAGGACAACCGGGGGCTGCGCTACAACGGTCACAGCGCGATCTACGACGCCATGGGCGATGCGGTCATCGAGCCCTGGGAGGACGAGGGCGTGAAGACCGCGACGGTATCGCTGGAGGACGTGCGGCGGGTACGCCGCGAGTTGCCGTTCCTGGCCGAGGCGGACGCGTTCAGCTTCGACCCGAACCCGCCCTGACTGAACCAGGGCCGCCGGGCGTTACAGCCCGCGCGAGGCGCGGTCGACCGCCGTGATCAGCGCCCTGCCCTTGTTCATGCACTCCTGCCACTCGGCCTCGGGGTCGGAGTCGGCGACGATGCCGGCGCCGGCCTGCACGTGCAGTTGGCCGTCGCGGATGACGGCGGTGCGGATGGCGATGGCAAGGTCGGTGTCGTCGTGCCAGCTGATGTAGCCGACGGCACCGGCGTAGATGTTGCGTTTCACCGGCTCCAGCTCGGCGATGATTTCCATGGCGCGGATCTTCGGCGCACCGGAGAGCGTGCCGGCCGGAAACGCGGCGCGGATGGCGTCCATGGCGGTCATGTCATCGGCCAGGTCGCCCTCGACCTGCGAGACGATGTGCATGACGTGCGAGTAGCGCTCGATGACCATGTTTTCGGTCACCTGCACCGTGCCGGTGGCGGCGACGCGGCCGACGTCGTTGCGGCCCAGGTCGACCAGCATCAGGTGCTCGGCCAGTTCCTTCGGGTCTTCCATCAGCTCGGCGGCCAGGGCGCGGTCGTCCGCCGCAGTGGCGCCGCGCGGGCGGGTGCCCGCGATGGGCCGCACGGTCATGCGGCGGTCCTGCACGCGCACCAGCACCTCCGGTGAACTGCCGACGATCTGGGTGTCGCCCAGGTCGATGAAATACATGTACGGCGACGGGTTCAGGGCCCGCAAGGAGCGGTAGACGTCGATGGGCCGGGCGCGGAACGGCACGCTCATGCGTTGGCTCAGCACCACCTGGAAAATGTCGCCGGCCAGGATGTATTCCTGGCTGCGGCGCACCGCGTCAAGGAAATCGGCCTTCTCGAAACCGTAGTGGAAATCCGGCTCGCCGACGGCCTGGCCGTCTACCGCCAGGCCGTAACCGGTGCTGCCGGAGCGCAGCCGGTGTTCCAGCTGGTCCAGGCGCCGCTGGGCGCGCTCGAAGGCGCCGTCTTCCGAGGGGTCGGCGTTGACGATCAGCCACAGCCGGCCTTCCAGCGCGTCGAACACGGCCACTTCCTCGGCCAGCAACAGGACGATGTCATCGGTGCCGATCTCGTCGCGCTTGCCGCCTTTCGCCAGCCGCGGCTCGATCAGTTCGACGGTCTCGTAGCCGAAGTAGCCCACCAGGCCGCCGGTGAACACCGGCAGTTCGTCCAGGTCCGGCACGCGGTACTCGGCGCGGATGGCCTCCACGGCGGTGAGCGGATCATCAAGCTCCTCGGCGGAGACTTCGCGGCCGTAGTCGAAGCAGGCCAGCCGGTGGCCGTTGATGGTGTAGCGACGCCGGCACGGCAGGCCGATGATGGAATAGCGGCCCCAGGTCTCACCGCCCTCCACCGACTCGAACAGGAAGGAATCCTGGCCGTCGGCCAGTTTCAGGTACACCGACAGCGGCGTGTCCAGGTCGGCCAGCACCGTGCGCCACACGGGAATGCGTGTGTGCGAACCATCGTTCAGTTGATCGAATTGCTGCTTGTCCAAGACCCCGCCCCGGCGGTTGGCGAAACGGGGATTCTAACCGCTTCCGCGACGCCTGCGCAGGCGACTTTTCTCACGCGCTCAGCCCGCGGGCAGGCTCATCGTGAACTCGACGCCTTCGTCGCCCGGCAGGTTGTGTGCGCTGACACGGCCATCGTGCGCTTCGGCCACCAGGCGGACGATAAACAGGCCAAGCCCCAGGTGCGTGCCCTGCGCGCCGGGCTCACGCACCGACACCAGCGAATCGAACAGCTGGTCCTGGAACTGCTCCGGCAGGCGGGTGCCTGAATTGCGCACCCGCAGGTGCCGCCAGTTGCCCTTCGGGGCCAGTTCCAGGGTGATGTGCTGGTCCGCGTCGGTCAGCCCCAGGGCGTTGTCAACCAGCTTGTCCAGGGCCTGGGTCAGCAAGTCGGGGGCGCAGCGGGTCAGGGCCGGCTCGGCGGGCAGTTGCAGGCGGATATCGCGACCCGGGTGCGCCGAGCGGTAGGCCTCGGCACAGCCACGAAGCCAGGCGACCAGGTCGACACGCTCCCAGTCCGCGGCCGCCACCGTGGACTCCAGCCGGTTGGCCTCGCTCATGGCGCGCACGATGGCGCCCTGCCGGTCCAGGCCTTCGCGGGCGCGTGCCAGGTAGCGGCGCGCCTCGTCGTCCAGCCCGCCAGTGGCCAGGTTGTCCAGCGACGAACGTGTGATTGCCAGCGGGGTCTTCAGTTCGTGCGACAGCCGGCCCGCCAGGTCACGCAGGTAGCGCGTGTAGTCGGCCACCGAGCGCAGCAGGCGGGCGTTGTTGCGGGCCAGGTCGCCCAGTTCGTCGCGGTCGCGGGTCAGCGGCAGCTCGGCCGGGTTGGCCGCGTCATCCATCGCCTCGCTGACCGCAGTGCTCAGGCGGCGCACGCGGCGCGACAGGCGGGTGGCGAAGAACCACAGACCGGTGGCCAGCAAAACGGTGACCGCCACGGTGACCAGCAGCAGTCGCCCCAGCGCCCGGTTGGTCACCAGCAGAAGGCCGTCGCTGCGCGAGTCCATGACCACGGCGCCGATCACCCGGCCATTCGTTTCCACGGGCATGGCCACCGTATGCCTGACCACCGCCGTTTCCGGGTCCTGGCCCCAGTGGTGACTGGCTTCGCCGTCCAGGGCCGCCACGGCCGTCTCATCCGCCAGGCGCATGACCGCGTCCGGTCGCTCGTCACGCAACTCGGTGCGGTCGCCGGCAATGGACCGGTACAGTGCCCTGCCGGCCCAGGACAGCTCGCCGGGGCGCCCCGTGGGCAGCGGCCCGGTATCGGCGACGACCCAGCCCGATTGATCGATAACGAACGCACGCGTGTCCTCCGTCCGGACCGCGTCCAGCCAGTCCTGCAACGGCCCCAGTTGCGGCGCCGGGCTGAGCCAGGCGGTGGGGCGGCCACCGGCCATCGTGCCGGCCTCCCGTGTTTCCAGGCGCCCGCCGCGGCCGGTATGGGCATCTATGGCGCCCACCGCCAGGTCGACGGCGCGACCGCCCGGTGGCAGCGCGATCTCCAGGTCATAACCACCCGGGCGCTCGGTCCACCAGGCCTCGATCTGGCCACCGCCCGGGTCCTGGCTGGTCACCAGCAGCGGCCCCGGCGCCGCCGTCCGCAGGCTCCAGGTGTTCAGGCCACGCGCGCTACGCAAAGCCAGTTCGACGGCATCCGAATGGTGCGGCCCGGCGCCCCCCTGCCGGCTGGGCGGCGCCGCGCGCACGGGCGTACTGTCTTCGACGCGACAGAACAAGAATAGCTGGCCGGCATAGCGCCCACCCAACACCCTCAGTCTCAGGTTGCCGTCGGCACTGGTGAAATTCGTGGTGCTACCGGGCTCCAGCCAGTCATCCAGGTAGCCGTCGATGATCGGCGGCCGGTCAAACTCGCGCAGCGGCAGCACGCGTTCGCGGCCGAACACCAGCTCACCCCGGAACTCTGGCGGCAGCGCCTGCGCCACGGTGCGCGCCGTGGCCAGCAGGGTGGTTTCCTGCCCGGCGCGCAGGAAGCGCTCCAGCTCCTGCACCAGCTTCCAGCCGAACCACGGCACCAGCACGGTGGCCAGGGACAGCGTCAGGACCTGGTTGCGGAGTTTCAAGCGGGCGGCGTCCAGCAGTAGCCGGCGCCGTAGCGGGTGTCGATATGGTCGAAGGCCGGGTCGATGGCGACAAACTTGCGCCGGATTCGCTTGACGTGGCTGGTGATGGTCTGGTCGTCGACGACGACGTTGGCGTCATCCATCAACTGCTGGCGCGAGCGCACATGGCCCGGCCGGCGGACCAGCGAATGCACGATCCAGAACTCGGTGACGGTGAGCGGGATCCGGGTGCCATTCCAGTGCACCTCCATGCGCTCCACCGACAGCTTCAGCGGCCCGCGTTCCAGCGCGCTTTCCTCGCCGACCTGGCCCGACAGCGCCTCGACCCGGCGAAACAGCGCCGCCACGCGCGTGACCAGGTGCGGCAGGCTGATGTCCTTGGTCAGGTAGTCGTCGGCGCCCAGGCGCAGCCCGGAGATGACATCGAAATCGGAATCGCGCGCAGTCAGGAAGATGATGGGCAGGCTCCTGGACATCGCCCGCAACTCCCGGCACAGCTCGTAGCCGCCCTCGACGTCCTGCCCCAGGCCGACATCGATGATCACCAGGTCCGGCAACCGGCGGCGGAACGCGTCCAGCGCGGACGGGCGGTCACCGTAGCCATGAACGTCATAGCCGTAGCGACGCAGGGCGTCCTCGTAATTGTGGCGGATGGCCGCTTCGTCCTCGACGATGGCGACCCGTCGTTGCATGCTCATGGCCTGTCTCCGGGAATCGTTCCAGCTTGCCCGGGCATGATACCGAAGCGCGCCCGGGTTCTGCGCGCGCGTCGCCGCCGCGGGTCACGCCGCCACAGCTTCGCCACAATTCGGTCCGATTCTGGCCCACCGCCGCCACGGGCCGTGCATCCGGCAGCGCTTCAATAGGCACCGTCACCTCATCCCGGAGCCAGACCGATGCAAGCCGAACCCTCCATCCGCCACCAACTGGAACGCGACACGCTGAAACGACACCCGCGCCTTGTCCTCGACCGCGCCCGCCGGCGCCAGGCCCTGGCCCGCGCCGAGGCGCGCATGCAGGGCCGGGCCCGCGACCAGCACAGGCCGGCGCCCGAGCGCCGACCGCTGCGATGGCAGGACCGCGTGCTGCTGTGCCTGGCCGTGGCACTGATGCTGATGCTGCTCTTGCGCATGGAAACCGCCCAGGCCGACACCCCGTTCGGCCTGCAACTCCAGCCCCTGGCCGAGGCCGTCACCGACGCCGCCATGCCGGAGCCACAGGTGCAGCTGGCGCTGGACACCATGGTCCACGTTGAGGTCAACGGGCTGGTCGCGCGGGTCCAGGTGGCGCAGACCTTCAGGAACGACAGCCCGCAATGGGTGGAAGGCACCTACCGCTACCCGCTGCCGGATGGCGCCGCGGTGGATCGCCTGTGGATCCGCGCCGGCGACCGCCTGCTGGAAGGCGAGATCCGCGAGCGTGAAGACGCGCAGCGCGTCTACCAGGCCGCGCGCGACAGCGGCCGGGCGGCCGGCCTGGTCACCCAGGAACGGCGCCACCAGTTCAGCACGCGCCTGGCCAATATCGGCCCGGGCGAGCAGGTCCACGTGGTGATTGCCTACCTGGTCAACGTCGATTTCAGCGACGGCCGCTTCGACCTGCGCCTGCCGATGACCTTCACGCCGGCCTATGACCTGGCGCCGCAACAACTGGCGCCACGCCCCACCTACACCAGCCAGGTGGACGGCGATGAGCGGCGCCTGCGCATGCAGGTCGACCTGGTCACCGCCATCGGCATGGACGCGATCCGCTCACACCACCACGACGTCGACATCGAGACCCGCCCCGACGGCTACCGCGTGACCCTGTCCGACGGCTTGGCCCGGCCGGACCGCGACTTCGAACTCAGCTGGGCCCCGGCGCTGGATGACGACGCGCGCGCCGCGCTGCAGACCTGGGACGACGGCGAGTACGTTTACGCCCAGCTGATGCTGGTGCCGCCCCGCGACGACGCGCTGGTGCCGCAATCGCGGGAAGTGATCTTTATTATCGACACCTCTGGCTCGATGATGGGCGCGTCCATCGACCAGGCGCGCACGGCCCTGGCCCGCGGCATCGACGGCCTGGCCGCCGGCGACCGTTTCAACGTCATCGAATTCAACAGCGAGACCACGGCGCTGTGGGACACCAGTGTGCCGGTGTCCGATGGATTCCGCGCGCAGGCGCTGGACTTCGTCGGCCGGCTGGATGCCGATGGCGGCACGATGATGGCGCCGGCCCTGCAGCGCGCGCTGCGCCAGCCCGAGTTCGCCGGCCTGCTGCGACAGGTGGTCTTTATCACCGACGGCGCGGTGGGTAACGAGCAGGACCTGCTGGCCCTGGTCGCCGACGAACTGGCCGACGCCCGGCTGTTTACCGTGGCCATCGGCTCGGCGCCCAACAGCGGATTCATGCGTAAGGCGGCCGAGATCGGCCGGGGGCACAGCACCCACATCGGTAACCTGGACGAGGTCGAGGCACGCATGACCACGCTGTGGAACCGCATCCGCCTGCCGGCGGTCTCGGATATCCGCCTGGACTGGGGCGCCGAGGTCGAATACTACCCGGAGATCATCCCGGACCTGTACGCCGGTGAGCCGCTGTGGGTGGTGGCGCGGATGCCGCGGGCGCCGGGCGCGGTGAGCATTGTCGGCGAACTCAATGGCATGGAATGGCGCCACGATGCCATGCCCGCCATCACCGACGGCGGCGAAACCCTGGCCACGATCTGGGCGCGCCACAAGGTCGAGGCCCTGCAGGACGCCACCGTGTTCGGTGCCGACCCGCAATGGACCCGCGCCGCAATCACCGATATCGCGCTGGAACACGGGCTGCTCACGCAATGGACCAGCCTGGTGGCCATCGACAAGACCCCCGCCCGCCCCACCGGCGCCGAACTCGCCCGCGGCCAGGTGCGCAACCTGCTGCCCGCCGGCAGCGCCGCCACCACCGCCGGCTTCCCGGCCACCGCCACCGGCTGGAAGACGCAGATGCTGCTGGCGCTGCTGGTGCTGGCCGTATCAGGCGGGTTGTTCGCCCGCCCCTTCTTCCGCTTCCCGAAGTTCCGCTCGCCGGCGAAATCCCTCCGGGCGCTCTCCCTGGCATGGAAAGCACGTTGAACCCTCGCCGGCTTTGCGCGGCGGCCCTGGCGGTCGCCGCGCTCTTTCTTCTTGCCCAGGCCGCCTGGATCCCCGCCAAAGCCTGGCTGGGCCAGCGCCTGCTGGAAGCCGCCTGGCATCGCGTCCAGTCTGGTGAACCCGACGCCCGCCCCTGGCCCTGGGCCGACACCTCGCCCGTCGCCGAGCTCGCCATTCCCCGCCTTGGACTGCACCAGCTGGTGGTCGAGGGCGCCAGCGGCCGCAACCTGGCCTGGGCACCCGCCGCGCTGACCCCGGTCACCGGCGGCGACATCATCATCAGCGCCCACCGCGACACACACTTCAGCGCGTTGCGCCACGCCTTACCGGGCGACCTGGTGACGCTGCGCACCCCCACCGGCGAACGCCGTTACCGAATCACCCACCAGGAAGTAATCGACAGCCGCGATACCGAACTGGTCATCGACCCGTCAGGCAACCGGCTGACCCTGGTCACCTGCTGGCCCTTCGACGCCGTCACCGCCGGCGGCCCCATGCGCTGGGTCATCAACGCCCTCCCCGCGTGACGCGTAACGCGTGACGGGTGACGGGTGACGGGTGACGGGTAACGCGTAACGCGTAACGCGTAACGCGTAACGCGAAAGGCTCTCATTGGCGGGGGTGATGTTGCGTATACCCGGACCTTCGGCGGCATGGATGCCGCCGATGAGCGATACAGGGATGTACTCGAGCGAGTCCGGGTATACGCAACATCACCCCCGCCCGAACGAGAGGCTTACCCCAGCGAGTCGATTTCCGCGTTCATGCGCGCGATAGTGCGGGCGTAGTCACCGCTGCCGAAGATGGCCGAGCCGGAGACGAAGGTGTCGCAGCCCGCTTCCCACAGTTCACCGATGTTGTCGACGTCGACACCCCCATCGACCTGCAGGCGGACATCGCGGCCGGTGTCGTCGATGATGGCGCGCGCCTGGCGGATCTTGTCCATGACGTATGGGATGAATTTCTGGCCGCCGAAGCCGGGGTTCACGGACATCAGCAGGATCATGTCGATCTTGCCCAGCAGGCAGCTGATGCTGTCCAGCGGCGTGGCCGGGTTGAGCACCACGCCCGCCTTGCAGCCGGCTTCCTTGATCAGGCTGATGGTGCGGTCGACGTGACGGGTGGCTTCCGGGTGGAAGCTGATGCCCGAAGCGCCCGCGCCCGCGAAGGCCAGGGCCAGTTCATCCACCGGCTCCACCATCAGGTGAACGTCGATGGGCGCGGTGATGCCGTAGTTCCGCAGCGCCTTGCAGATCATCGGCCCGAAGGTCAGGTTGGGCACGTAGTGATTATCCATCACGTCGAAATGCACCCAGTCACCACCGGCATCCAGCACCGCCTGGGTGTCCTCACCCAGCCGCGCGAAATCCGCTGACAAAATGGACGGCGCGATCACGGCAGACTGCTTCATGGACATCCCCTGTTGATTAGTGAGTCGTTGATCACCGATTTTACTACTCACCACTCACCACTCACCACTCACCCGTCACGCGTTACGCGTTACGCGTCACCCTACTTGATGCCGCGCGAGGCCTTGATGGCGTCATAGGCCACGTTGATCTCGCGGGCGCGGTTCTTCGATTGCTCGATCATTTTTTCCGGCATGCCGCTGCTGGCCAGGCGATCGGGGTGATAGCGGGCGACCAGGCGGCGGTAGGCGCGCTTGATGTCGGCATCACTGGCGGACGGCTCCACGCCCAGGGTCGCATAGGCCTGGTCGAGCGTGGAGGCCGTGGCCTGCGGGCCCTGGTAACTGCCGGACGATGAATGCGTCGCGCGGTAGGCGTTGACCATGGCGACGAAGGCCATGGTGGGAATCCGCAGCGCGCGGGCCACGCGGTAAAGCACGTCCTGTTCGGCCTGGGTGATCGTGCCGTCGACGGCGGCGCCGTTGAGCAGGTACTCCAGGAACATCTGCCGAACCTGCGGGTTGGCGTGGGTGACCTGGACGAAATCGTGCATGCCGGCTTCCAGGTCCCAGTCCGGGGCCTTGCCCTCGTTGAAGCGGCGGATGGCGGCGCGGCGCTTGTCACCCTGCAGCCCCAGCTGGCCCATGAACTGCTCGACCGCGGCAATTTCCACCTCGGTAACGCGGCCGTCGGCCTTGCAGACGTGGCCCAGCACCGCGAACAGGGTGTCCAGGAACACGTCATTCACGCGCCCCTGGTCGGCCAGGCCGCCGATGAAGCGGTCGATGAAATGCCCGGTAATCACGCCGATCACGGCACCGGTCATGCCGCCCTTGAGCAGGCCGAGCACGCCGAGAATGAGCTTGCCCCACCAGTGGCGGGGGATGGGAAAATCGCTGGTCTTCATGGTGTCCGTGTGTGCCGGCCGGCCAGGCCGGAAATTCCGAGGGCGGAAGTATATAATTGCTGGCCATCTTGAGCAGATACAACCCTACAGGATTGACACCGTGGCCCACGAGTACAAGACCGAAATGATCACCGACCTGCCGCTGTTGCACCAGGGCAAGGTACGCGACTGCTTCGCCGTTGGCGACGACCACATGCTGATGGTCGCCTCCGACCGCATTTCTGCGTTCGACGTGATTCTCCCCGATCCCATCCCCGGCAAGGGTGAAATGCTGACCCAGCTGTCGAACTACTGGTTCGGCATGACCGAGGACCTGGTGGGCAACCACCTGTCGGACATCAGCATCTACGATGTTTTCGACGATGCCGGCCTGGCCGCGCAGCTCGAAGGCCGCTCCATGGTGGTGAAGAAGCTGGACCCGCTGCCGCTGGAAGCCATCGTCCGTGGCTACATCATCGGCTCGGGCTGGAAGGACTACCAGAAGACCGGCGAAGTCTGCGGCATTCCGCTGCCGGCTGGCCTGCAGCAGGCGGACAAGCTGCCGGAGATCCTGTTCACGCCGTCCACCAAGGCCGCCATTGGCGAGCACGACGAGAACGTCTCCTTCGAGCACATCGTCGGCCTGGTGGGCGAAGAGATGGCCAACCGTGTCAAGGACCTCAGCATTGCCCTGTACAAGGCAGCCGCTGACCACGCCGAGGCGCGCGGCATCATCATCGCCGACACCAAGTTCGAGTTCGGCCTGGACAAGGACGGCACGCTGTGCGTGATGGACGAGGTGCTGACGCCGGATTCCTCACGCTTCTGGCCGGCCGACTCCTACGCGCCGGGCTCGTCACCGCCGTCCTTCGACAAGCAGTACGTGCGTGACTACCTGGAGACGCTGGACTGGGACAAGAAGGCCCCGGGCCCGCGCCTGCCGCAGGAAGTCATCAACGTCACCCGCGACAAGTACGCCGAAGTCGGCCGTCGCCTGACGCAGGACTGAGGCACGACGATGACCACGCTGGCGGCGTTGCTGGACGAATACGGCGAGAGCCACCGCAACGCCGTCAACAAGCTGATCCACTGGGTCTGCGTGCCGGTCATCGTCTGGACGGTGATCGCCCTGCTGTGGGCGATCCCGTTCCCTTTCGACGCCTCGCTCGGGCCGGTACCGCTCAACTGGGCGGTCATCGCGCTGGTGCTGGCGCAGTTGTACTACTTCCGCCTGTCTTTCTCGCTGGGGCTGGGCCTGCTGGCCTACAACCTGCTGATGATTGCCATCACCTTCTGGGTTGAGCAGGCGGCGCCGTGGCCGCTGTGGGCCGTGGCGCTGGTAGTGTTCGTCATCGCCTGGATCGGCCAGTTCATCGGCCACCACATCGAGGGCAAGAAGCCCTCCTTCCTCAAGGACATCCAGTTCCTGCTGATCGGCCCGGCCTGGCTGATGGCCTTCGTCTACCGCGCCATCGGCCTGAAATACTGACGCGCCGTGCCGCGGGCACTGCATCGTTGGGATCTCGACATCGCCGAAGCACGCACCGTGCAGACGCGCCTGGCCGCGCGCGTGGAAACCCACGACCGCCTGGGCCAGGTGCGCGCCATCGCCGGTGTTGATTGCGGTTTCGAAGACGACGGCCGGTTGACGCGCGCCGCGGTGGTGGTGATGCGCTGGCCTGGCCTGGACGTGATCGAATCCACCCTGGCGCGCGTACCGACGACCTTCCCCTACATCCCCGGCTACCTGTCGTTCCGGGAAATGCCGGCCATCCTGGCGGCTTTCAAACAACTGGAAACACGCCCCGACCTGCTGCTCTGCGACGGCCAGGGCATCGCCCACCCTCGACGGCTGGGCATCGCCTGCCACCTGGGGCTGTGGCTGGACCGGCCGGCGGTTGGCGTGGGCAAGTCGCGACTGGTCGGCGCGTTTGAGCCACCCGGTGAGGAAAAAGGCAGTTCAACGCCGCTGGTGGTGCATGACGAGACGATTGGTGCCGTGCTGCGCACCCGCGACCGTGTCCGCCCGCTGTTTGTCTCGCCGGGGCACCGCATCGGCGTGGACAGCGCGGCACGCTGGGTGCTCGACTGTGCCATCCGCTATCGCCTGCCCGAACCCGTTCACGCCGCCGACCGCCTGGCCTCATCGAAAAGCTGCGGCCGGAACTGAGGAATCCGCACCAGCGCCTATACTTGAAGGGAGGGCATTTTCGAACGGGAGGTGCTCATGAAACCCTACAGGCATGATGTCCTGGCAAAAATCATCCTTGCGATCGGCCTGGCCATGGTCAGTCGCCAGGCCGTCGCCGAAGTGCATATCGTCGAGGTGGGCGACAACTTCTTCTCTCCCGCCCAGTTGACCATCCAGGCCGGTGACACCGTCCGTTGGGTCAACGCTGCTGGCGGGATGGCGCATGACGTGGAATCGGACACCGGGCTGTTCAGTTCGGGGGCAGCCGCATCCCAGTTCACTTTCGAGTTCACCTTCGACGACCCGGGCAGTTACCCCTACTTCTGCAGCGTGCATGGCGGCCCGGGCGGCGTGGGCATGAGCGGCGCCGTCGTGGTCGAAGCCGCGCCTGAACCGCCGCCATTCCAGGTCAACCCGGGGCTCAACGATGCCTGGTACGACCCGTTGACGGCGGGCCAGGGTTTCCTGTTCGCCGTCTACACGGATATCGAAATGATGTTCCTGGCCTGGTTCACACACGACACCGTGGCCCCGGGCGAAGACGCGAGCGCGGTCATCGGCGATCCCGGGCACCGCTGGTTGACGGCACTGGGTGGTTGGGAAGACAACGTGGTGACCCTGGACGTGGCACTGACAGGCAACGGCCTTTTCAACACACTGGCGGACGAACAGGAAACCACCGAGGGCTATGGCACCGTCGTGATCGAGTTCCACGACTGCAACACGGCAAGCCTTGAGTACACGTTCCCGTCAATCCCGCTACAGGGGACGATTGCCCTGGAGCGGATCATCAAGACAGGGGACAACGTCGCGCTGTGCGAGGCGTATCAATCCATGGAGCCGGAAACCTGACGCCAGCCGGCGCCGGGTTTCGGGGGTACAGGCTCAGTCGAGCTGCTGGGCGTAGGTTTCCGCGTCCAGCAGGTCGTCGAGTTCGGCGGCGTCGTCAAGCTTGAGCTTGAACAGCCAGCCGTCGCCGTACGGGTCGTTGTTGATGATGCCGGGGTCGGAATCCAGGTCTTCGTTGACCTCGATGACCTCGCCGGCCAGCGGGGTGTAGATGTCGCTGGCGGCCTTGACCGATTCGACGACGGCACAGGAGTCGCCCTGGTCGATCTGGTCGCCCACGGCCGGCAGTTCGACGAAGACCAGGTCGCCCAGTGCCTCCTGGGCATGGTCGGTAATGCCCACGCGCACGGTGCCGTCGTCTTCGGCGCTGACCCACTCGTGGGACTCGGTATAACGCAGTTCTTCAGGTACGTTGCTCATCGGATCATCCCGCAATTATCGCCTGATGCGATTTTAATGCCTGTTTTCCGTGAATGATACGGCCGCGCGGGCCGAATCAGTTGATGCCGTCGCAGACGGCGCCGTTGCGCGCGAACGGTGGCTTGACCATGCGCGCCTTCAGGGCCTTGTTGCGAACCTCGACGGTCACCTCGCCCTGGGCATCGGCCGGCACGCGCGCCAGCGCGATGGCCTGCTCCAGCGTCGGCGAGAAACTGCCGCTGGTAACCACGCCGTCGCCGGCGGCGGTGTTGACCACCTGGCCGTGGCGGATCACGCCGCGGTCTTCCAGCACCAGGCCCACCAGCTTGCGCGGCACGCCAGCCTCGCGCTGGGCCTGCAGCGCTTCGCGGCCGATAAAGTCACGCTCTTCCGCCATCGCCACCGTCCAGGCCAGCCCGGACTCCAGCGGCGTGGTCTCGGTGTCCATGTCCTGGCCGTAGAGGTTCATGCCGGCCTCCAGCCGCAGCGTGTCGCGCGCGCCCAGGCCACAGGGCTTCACGCCACCTTCGGCAAGCTGGTTCCAGAAAATCTCCGCCTCGTCGGCCGGCAGCGCGACCTCGAAGCCGTCTTCGCCGGTGTAACCGGTGCGGGCGATGAAGATCGTGCCGCACTCCGCGGCGCTGAACGGCTTCAGCGCCGACGCGCGTTCGGCGTCGTCGCTGGCGAGGATGCGAATGACCGCGTCCCGGGCCTTCGGGCCCTGGACGGCGACCATGGCCAGTTCACCGCGCTCGTTGATGTCCAGGCTGAAGCCGTCGGCCTGCTGGTTCATCCAGGCCAGGTCGTTCTCGCGCGTGGCCGCGTTGACGATCACCCGGTACCAGTTGTCGTCCATCCGGTAGGTGATCAGGTCGTCAATCACGCCGCCGCGCTCATTGAGCATGCAGCTGTACAGCGCCTTGCCGGCCTCGCCCAGCTTGGCCACGTCGTTCGCCAGCAGGCGTGAAAGGTAGTCGCGGACATCCGGGCCGTGCAGGTCGACGATGGTCATGTGGGACACGTCGAACATGCCGGCATCGCGGCGCACGTGGTGATGCTCCTCGATCTGGGAACCGTAATTGATGGGCATTTCCCAGCCACCGAAGTCGACCATGCGCGCGCCGGCGGCGACATGGGCATCGTACAGGGGCGTTTTCTGGGTCATCGTCCAACTCCGGGGTCGCAGGGGTCGACACTATACCCGCGTGACGCTGATGACGAAATGGTCTAACGTTGTGGCCATCATCCTGGGGGAGAAATGATGGCCGGCTTCATGCGCGCAGCCGCGGCAGTGTATGCGCTGTTCATGGTGTCCATGACGGGCGCCGATGTGACCGGAGACGACTGGGTGGCTCAGAGCGACGCCATCAGCCTGCGCGTTTTGCAGGGCTATGGCGAATTCATTCCCGAAGATATTTCCGCGGTCGGCCTGGAGCCGTTCGACGACGACATCATCGACCTGGGAAAGAAGCTGTTCGAGCGCCGCCAGGCCAGCATCACGGCCCTGCGCCAGTATGTTGAGTCGCAGCGCGAGGGTGTCGAGGACCCGCGCGTGTTGCAGGACCTGGACATCCTCGACGCCTCGCTGGCTGACGACCTGGAAACCTTCAGGGTCGAGCACGACGCGTTGCTGCCCTGGCATGACATCCCCGCGCTTCTGTTCGACAGCTTCCAGGGCCTGCTGGACCCGCGCAACGACCCGGCACGGCATGACGCGGCGCTGGTCCGGCTGGAAAAATACACCGGTGCGGCGGCGGGCTACGTTCCACTGGTGCAACTGGCGCGCGAGCGCACGGAAGAACGTTTCGACATCGCTGGGCTGGCCGGCCCCTACCGCGGGGAAGTGCAGCGCGCACTGGACAACCTGCCGGCACAGGTGGATGGCATGCGCGAGCTGTTCGCCGCCTCGCAGCTGGTCGACTGGGAGCCGGAGTTTTCACAGCTGGAATCACAGCTGGCCAGCTGGGCCGACTGGACGCGCGAGGACGTGCTTCCACGGGCGCGGGCCGATCACCGGCTGCCTGCCGTCGTTTACGCGAACAACCTGAAGGACTACGGCGTCCATGCATCGCCGGATCGACTGATTCGTACCGGCCAGTTCGCCTACCAGGAAATCCACTCGCAAATGCGTACCGTTGCCCGCCGGATCGCGGCCCGGCGAGGCTGGGACGAGGCCGACCTGGCCACGGTCATCGCCCGGCTCAAGGAACGGCAGATCCCTCCGGACCGGGTGCTGGGCGTCTACCGCGAGCGCCTGGCGGCCATCGAAGCCATCATCCGCCGCGAGAACATCATCACCCTGCCCCAACGCCCCGCCGGCATTCGCCTGGCGACGGACGCGGAGTCGGCCAATTCCCCTGCGCCGTTCATGAGCCCGCCGCAGCTGGTGGGCAACACAGGCCAGTACGGCGAGTTTGTACTGGTCACGCGGAACCCGGCGTTAAAGGGGGCTGCTGCGCAGATGGACGACTGGAGCCACGACGGCATGACCTGGGCCGTCACCGTGCACGAGGCACGGCCGGGGCACGAGCTGCAGTTCGCCGCGCTTGTCGAGAACGGCACGTCACTGGCGCGCGCCCTGTTCGCCTTCAACAGCGCCAACGTCGAGGGCTGGGGGCTGTATGCCGAGGCCATCATGCTGGAGTACCTGCCCGATGAAGGCCAGCTGTTCACGCTGCTGGCAAGGCTGCAGCGCGCCGCGCGCATGTTCCTGGACCCGATGATCAACCTGGGCCAACTGGACCCGGAACAGGCCGTCACCTTCATGATCGAGGAGGTGGGGCTGTCCGAGGCCATGGCCCGCTCCGAGGCCGACCGCTTCACCTTCCGTGCACCGGGCCAGGCCACCAGCTATTTTTATGGCTACATGAACCTGATGCGCCTGCGTACGGAAACCGAGCTGGCGCTGGGCGACCGCTTCAACGCGCGCGCGTTTCACGATTTCGTCCTTTCCCAGGGGCTGCTGCCGCCGGAAGGGTTGCGCCGGGCCGTGAACGAGCGTTTCATTGCCTCCACCACGAACAGGACAAGCGACAGTTAGGGACTCATGGGTAATCGACTCTCAAAAATCTACACACGAACCGGCGATGCCGGCGACACCGGCCTGGGCGATGGCTCCCGGGTCGACAAGGACAGCCCGCGCGTCGAGGCCTTCGGCACCGTGGACGAACTCAATTCAACGGTCGGGCTGCTGCTCGCCAGTGAACTGCCCGATGACGTGCGCACCACCCTGACACGGCTGCAGCACGAGTTGTTCGACCTGGGCGGCGAGTTGTGCATGCCGGGCTACACGATGATTCCGGACGAGTACGTCGAGGCACTGGAGAACGATCTCGACCGGTTCAACGAGGATCTGCCGCCATTGAAGGACTTTATCCTGCCCGGTGGTTCGGAAGCCGCGGCGCGATGCCACCTGGCGCGGGTCACCTGCCGGCGGGCCGAGCGTCGCGTAGTGACGCTGGGCAAACTCGAGGACACCAACCCGGTCAGCGCCCGGTACCTGAACCGGCTGTCGGACCTGTTGTTTGTGCTGGCCCGGGTTTTGGCGCGTGCGGATGGCGGCTCGGAGGTGCTGTGGGTGCATGGGGACCGGCGGGACGGGTGACTGGTGACGCGTTACGCGTTACGCGTTACGCGTTACGCGTTACGCGTGACAAGACAATACGGAGGAGGTGAGCGTGAAGCGGATTGTTGTTGGGTTGATTGGGGTGGTGGTGGCGCCGTTGGTGGGGGCCGAGGTGTTGAAGAACGTGGACATCTTCGAGATGGAGGTGGCCAGCGATCCGCGGATCTCGCCCAACGGCGAGCAGGTGGTGTACGTGCGGCGGTCGATGGACATCATGACCGACCGGCCCAATGGCGATCTCTGGATCATCGGCACCAACGGCCAGGGTCACCGGCCGATTCTTTCCGGGGCGGACAGCTACGGCAGCCCGCGCTGGTCTCCCGATGGTAGCCGGCTGGCGTATGTTTCCAGTGTCGAGGGCCGCGGGCCGCAGATTCACGTGCGCTGGATGGACACGGGCCAGACCGCGGTACTGAGCAATCTGCGCAACTCTCCATCATCACTCACCTGGTCTCCGGATGGCCGCCAGCTGGCCTTCACCCAGTTCGTGCCCGGCGAGAGCAAGGCGCTGGCCGCGCCGCCACCGAAACCGGAAGGCGCCGAATGGGCGCCGCCGGTGAAGGTCTTCGACACCCTGCCCTTCCAGGCCGATGGCCAGGGCTTCCTGGACGTGGGCCGTGACCACGTGTTCGTCATTTCCGCCGAGGGCGGCACCCCCCGCCAGCTGACCAGTGGTGATTTCGACCACGGCGGCCGGTTGGCCTGGCACCCGGACGGCAAGGCCATCATCGTTGCCGCGAACCGCCAGGACGACGCCGAGCACGACCCCATCGAGTCCGAGCTCTGGTCCATCGACCTGGCCAGCGGCGCCATGGCGGCGCTCACCGACCGCAACGGCCCGGACGCCGCTCCTGCCCTCTCACCGGACGGCAAGACGCTGGCCTGGCTGGGCTACGACGACAAGCTGATGGGCTACGAGAACACGGCCGTGTACGTCATGTCCCTGGAGGACGGCGAGCCGCGCCGCATCAGCGGCGATTTCGACCGCAGCATCGATGACGTGCAGTGGGCCGGTAATTCCCGCTCGCTGCTGGTCCAGTACGACGACCACGGCCGCACCCACATCGCCAGTCTGTCAATGGACGGCGATATCGACTCCCTGGCCGATGACGTGGGTGGCGCCATCCTGGGGCGTCCTTACACCAGCGGCAGCTTCACCGTGGCCCGTGACGGCAACTACGCCTACACTGCGGGCCGCCCAGACCGGCCCGCCGATGTCGGCGTCGGCCGGGGTAACCGCGAACCGCGCCGCATCACCGCGCTGAACGAGGACGCGCTGGGTCACAAGGAACTGGCGAAGATCGAGGAGATCAACTGGGCCTCGTCGGCCGACGGCCTGGATATCCAGGGCTGGGTCGCCTACCCGCCCGGTTTCGATGCCAGCAAGAAGTATCCGTTGATCCTGGAGATCCATGGCGGCCCTCGCGCGGCCTATGGCCCGCAGTTCTCACCGGAGATCCAGCTGTTCGCCGCGGCCGGCTACGTGGTGCTGTACGCCAACCCGCGCGGCTCGACCAGTTACGGCTACGACTTCGTCAACGAGATTCACCACAATTATCCCAGCGCCGACTACGACGACCTGATGTCAGGCGTCGATGCCGTCATCGCGAAGGGCTTTATCGACGAGGACCAGCTGTTCGTCACCGGCGGCTCCGGCGGCGGACTGCTGACGGCGTGGATCGTCGGCAAGACCGACCGATTCGCCGCGGCCGTCAGCGCCAAACCGGTGATCAACTGGGTGAGCCACGTGCTGACCGCCGATTTCACCCACTTTTTCAGCCGCTACTGGTTCGAGAAGATGCCCTGGGAAGACCCGGAAACCTACTGGGCGCAGTCGCCGCTGTCGCTGGTAGGCAATGTCACCACGCCCACCGCCTTACTGACCGGCGAATCGGACGTTCGCACGCCGATGACCGAGTCCGAGCAGTTCTACCAGGCACTGAAGCTGAGGAAAGTCGACACGGCGCTGATCCGCGTACCAGAGGCGTACCACGGCATCGTCGCCCGACCCTCGCACCTGATCGCGAAGGTGGACAACATCCTGGCCTGGTTCGAGCGCTACCGGTGAGTGGGTGAGTAGTGAGTAGGGAGTAGTGAGTAGTAAAAACCTCCTTCGAAGGAGCCCTTACTACTCACTACTCACCACTCACCACTCACCACTCACTACTCACTACTCACTACTCACTACTCACTACTCACTCAAAGCGGCGATGCGCTCCGTGAGCGGGGGATGACTCATGAACAGGCGCTTGAAGCCCTGGCCAATGCTGCCGGAGATGCCGAAGGCAGCCATTTCGCCGGGCAGGTCCTTCGGCTCGCTGGTGCGTTGCAGTGCGCGAAGCGCGTCGGCCATGTTCTGGCGGCCGGCCAGGCTGGCGCCGCCCTCGTCGGCACGAAATTCACGACGTCGTGAGAACCACATGACAATCATGCTGGCCAGGATCGACAGCAGCAGCTGCGCGACGATGGTGACGATGAAATAGGCCGGGCCGTAGCCGCGCTCGACCTTGAACACCACGCGGTCGACCACGTGGCCGATCACCCTCGACAGGAAAATCACGAAGGTATTCACCACGCCCTGGAGCAGGCCCATGGTGACCATGTCGCCGTTGGCTACGTGGGCCACTTCGTGCCCCAGCACCGCCTCGACTTCATTCGGTTTCATGCTGCGCAGCAGTCCGGTGGATACCGCCACCAGCGAGTCGTTGCGGCGCATGCCGGTGGCGAAGGCGTTGGGCTGGTCGGAATTGAAGATGCCGACCTCCGGCATGCCGATACCCGCGGCTTCGGCCTGCTTGCGGACGGTGTCCACCAACCAGCGCTCGGTGGCGTTGGACGGCTCCTCGATGACATGCACGCCCATGCCGCGCTTGGCCATGAACTTGGACATGGCCAGGGAGATAAAGGAGCCGCTGAATCCGATAACGGCCGACATGACCAGCAGCGCGGTCAGGTTCAGGTCGACGCCGTTCTCAGCCAGCACCGATTCGATACCCAGCACGCGGAACACGATGCTGATCAGTACGAGCACCGCGGCGTTGGTCGCCAGGAACAACATGATTCGCATCATTTCAGTTCATCCATTCCAGCCGGCTGGCTGGTCAACAAAGTCACTGACATGAGATGGGGTCAAACCTGTGCGAGCACCACTCCCAGTTTCTCAGCCGCTCCTTCAAGCTGCGCCGCTTCGATGGTCAGCGGCGGGCTGAAGGCGATGGTATCACCGGTGATGCGGATCATCAGGCCG
The DNA here is from genome assembly GCF_008725655.1 of Marinihelvus fidelis. Taxonomy (NCBI): domain Bacteria; kingdom Pseudomonadati; phylum Pseudomonadota; class Gammaproteobacteria; order Chromatiales; family Wenzhouxiangellaceae; genus Marinihelvus; species Marinihelvus fidelis. Next base: position 93,840 of record NZ_VYXP01000006.1, read on the forward strand.
GCATCGAAGGCCGCCTGCAGCACGCGCATGCCGCGAGCGCCCGGGGCGCCATCGTCGGGGGCCATTTCCACGGCGCCCATCAGGCCGTAGTTGCGCACGTCAATGACGCCGGGCGCATCAGCCAGCGAATGCAGTGCGTCTTCGAACACCGGCGCCAGCTCGCGGGCGCGATCGAACAGGCCGTCCTCGGCGTAGACCTGCTGCGTGGCGCGGCAGGCGGCCACGGCCAGTGGATGGGCCGAGTAGGTGTAGCCGTGGAACAACTCGATGGCGCTGCCCGGCCGCTCCATGAAGGCGTTGTAGATGTGGTCGGCAACGAACACGGCGCCCATCGGCACGGTGCCGCTGGTCAGCGCCTTGGCCGTGGTGATCATGTCCGGAACGACGTCGAACTCCTGCGCGGCGAATGGCGCACCCAGGCGGCCGAAGCCGGTGATGACCTCGTCGAAGATCAGCAGGATATCGTGACGGTCGCAGATCTCGCGCAGGCGCTTCAGGTAGCCCACCGGCGGCACCAGCACGCCGGCGGAGCCGGCGACGGGCTCGACAATCACCGCGGCGATGTTGTCCGCGTGGTGCAGCGTGACCAGGCGCTCCAGCTCGTCGGCCAGGTAGGCGCCCTCGGCGGGCAGGCCACGCGAAAACGCGTTCTTTTCCGGCAGGTGCGTGTGCGGCAGGTGGTCGACGCCGGGAATCAGCGCGGTGGAGAACTGCATGCGGTTGTACGGAATACCGCCCACGGAAATTCCACCAAAGCCGACACCATGATAGCCGCGCTCACGGCCGATCAGGCGCGTCTTGGTGGCCTTGCCGCGCTCGCGCTGGTAGGCCAGCGCGATCTTCAGCGCCGTGTCCACCGACTCCGAACCGGAGTTGGTGAAGAACACGTGATCCAGGCCGGCCGGCGTAACGCCGGTCAGTTGCTCCGCCAGTTCAAAGGCCGCCGTATGGGCGAAATTGAAATGCGGCGCATAGTCCAGCTCGGCCGCCTGCGACTGGATGGCTTCGACAATTTTTGGATGACCATGGCCAGCATTGCAGCACCACAGCCCGGCCACCAGGTCCAGGACCTTCTCACCACCCGGCTTGTAGTAATAAACGCCCTCGGCACGCTCGAGCAGCCTGGGCTGATTCCTGAACGTGCGGTTGCTGGTAAACGGCATCCAAAACGAATCGAAGTTTTTCATAGGCTATTTCTTATCCTTGTAAGTCACCCGTCACCTGTCACGCGTTACGCGTTACGCGTCACCGATCATGCGGCCGTCAGGGCCTCGCGCGGATCGGTGTAGTCGTAACCAAGGTCGTGCGCCACTTCCTCGCAGGTCACCATGCCGCGGTAGACGTTCAGGCCGTTGAGCAGGTGCTCGTCGTCCAGCATGGCCACCTCGGCACCCTTGTCGGCCAGCGCGATCGCGTACGGCAGGGTCGCGTTGTTGAGCGCGAATGTTGAAGTACGCGGCACGGCGCCGGGCATGTTGGCCACGCAGTAGTGCACGACGTCGTCGACCACGTAGGTGGGCTCAGCGTGGGTCGTGGCCTTCGAGGTCTCGAAGCAGCCGCCCTGGTCGATGGCGACATCGACCACGACGGAGCCCGGACGCATGGTCTTCAGGTGCTTGCGGGTGACCAGCTTGGGCGCCGCGGCGCCGGGGATCAGCACGCCGCCGATGACCAGGTCGGAGTTGACCACGTGCTTTTCAATGGCGTCGACACTGGAGTAGACGGTCTCGACCTGGCTGCCGAAAGTGGCATCCAGGAAGCGCAGCACCTCGGCGCTGCGGTCCAGGATCACCACGCGGGCGCCCATACCGACGGCCATCTGCGCGGCATTGAAGCCCACCGTGCCGCCACCAATGATCAGCACCTTGGCCGGCTGCACACCGGGCACGCCGCCCAGCAGCACACCGGAACCGCCCTTCGCCTTCTCCAGGCAGGCCGCACCGGCCTGGATGGACAGGCGGCCGGCGACCTCGGACATCGGCTGCAGCAGTGGCAGGCGACCCTTGGCGTCGGTGACGGTTTCATACGCGATACAGGTAGCGCCTGATTTCACCAGGTCGGCGGTCTGCTCCGGGTCCGGGGCCAGGTGCAGGTAGGTGTAGAGCACATGGTCGGGGCGCAGCATGGCGCGCTCCACGGCCTGGGGCTCCTTGACCTTGACGATCATCTTCGCGGTTTCGAACACGGCCTCGGCGTTCGGCAGGATGGTCGCGCCGGCCTGCTCGTACTTGTCATCGCTCATGCCGATACCGGCGCCCGCACCTGTCTCGACATACAGGTCGTGACCGCGTGCGGCCAGTTCGCGCACCGAGGCCGGCACCAGGCCGACGCGGTACTCGTGATTCTTGATCTCTTTTGGCACACCAATCTTCATAGCCGAACTCCGGTAAACTGATTCACCATGTTATCGCAAGGTATCTGGTGTTTTATGCTGTTAATATGCTCTGAACAGCATTAACAACCACAGACCACCCGATAAACATGAGTCCATCGCAAAGACGCCCGCGACCACTGGATCGCACCGACAAACGCATCCTGGAAGTACTCCAGCGCGACGGCCGCATTTCCAACGTGGCCCTGGCCCGCGAGGTCAACCTGACGCCCACACCCTGCCTGGAGCGGGTCAAGCGACTGGAGCGCGACGGCTACATCCGCGGCTACACCGCGCTGCTGGACCCGGAACTGGTGGGCGCCGGCCTGCTGGTCTTCGCCGAGATCAACCTGACCCACACCGCGGGTGATGTCTTCAAGCAATTCCGCCGCGAGGCCCGGCAGCTGCCCGAAGTGCTCGACTGCCACCTGGTCTCCGGCAACTTCGACTACCTGATCAAGGCGCGCGTGCGCGACATGCAGGAGTACCGCGAGTTCCTGGGTGAAAAGATCCTGTCGCTGCCCGGCGTCAACGGCTCGCGCAGCTACGTGGTCATGGAGGAGGTCAAGGAGACCACGCGGCTGCCGCTACGGTAGCGGCGCGATTACGTTATCCTGCGGCCATGTCCACGCTCGTCATCCATCACGACGACTGCCGGCGCCACGACCCCGGCCCGCGGCACCCGGAACAGGTGCGTCGAACCGCCGTGGTGCTGGAGGCGCTGGAAGCAGTCAACGGCATTGAGCGCCTGCCCGCGCCGCTGGTCACACCCGAACAGGCCGGCCGCGTACATGGCCTGGAATTCCAGGACTGGCTGCAGTCGATGGAGCCGCAGGAAGGCCGTGCGGCTGTGGGCGAGGCCGACAACCTGGTCAACAGGGGTTCGATGGATGCCTCGCGGCGTGGCTCCGGTGCCATGTGTTACGCCATCGACGAACTACTCGCCGGCCGCGCGGCCAATGCCTTCTGCGTCACGCGCCCACCCGGGCACCACTCCGGCACCGATTTCGCGATGGGCTTTTGCCTGTTCAACCACGTCGCCATCGGCGCGCGTCATGCGCTCGCCTCGGGTGGCATCGAGCGCGTGGCCATCGTCGACTTCGACGTCCACCACGGCAACGGCACCCAGCAGGTGTTCGAGGACGACCCCCGCGTGATGTTCGTGTCCAGCCACCAGATGCCGCTCTACCCCGGCAGTGGCCACCCCGAGGAGACCGGCGCCGGTAACATCATGAACCTGCCGCTGGCACCGGGCACCGGCGGCGACGCCTTCCGCGCGACCTGGTCACGCCTGGGCCTGCCGGCCATCGACGCCTTCGAGCCCGACCTGGTACTGGTCTCGGCCGGCTTCGACGCCCATTCCCGCGACCCGCTGGGCGCGCTGGAACTCGAAGACAATGATTACGACTGGATCACGCGGGAACTGCTGGCCATCGCGTCCCGGCATGCCGGCGGGCGGCTGGTTTCCATCCTGGAAGGTGGCTACGACCTGGAAGGCCTGGCATCGTCGGCCGCGGCGCACACGCGGGCATTGGTCACCGGTCGCTGAAGCGTTAGAATTCCTGCCAGGCGCGGGTGTAGTTCAATGGTAGAACCTCAGCTTCCCAAGCTGATGACGTGGGTTCGATTCCCATCACCCGCTCCACTTTCATCGCGCCGTTCAGTCCTGTCCCCGGTGAAGTAGTCGAACAGGCGGTCTTCCGCCCAGCTCTCCAGCCGCCAGTTCTTCAGGTAACCGCAATGACCGCCGTAACGGGTGACCTGGACATCCAGCGCGTCGATGTCCGGCAGCGCGCGCGCGTCCGCGGCGGGAATCACCGGGTCATCCTCGGAGGTCAGCAGGACGGTCGGCACATCCAGGCCGACCAGGCGGTCGCCGGCCACCGAGTAGCCTTCGAGATAGTCGTCCAGGCTGCCGAAATCGTAGTAGCGGGTGGCGAACCACTCGGTGCGTGCGCGCAGGCCTTCCAGCTCGAACCATTCCTCGTAGTCATACAGGTCCGGGAACAGCCGCTGCTTGATGCGTACCGATCGCGCCCACTTGCGAATGTAGTAGTCATTGTAAAACTTGGGCCCCGACTCCATCGCGCTGAGCGCGCTGTGGGGATCGATGACCGGGCAGACGCTGAACACGCGGTCCAGGCGCAGCCCCTGGGCCGGCCCGCGACGCGCGACCCGCAGGGCGAAATTGCCTCCAAGCGAGTAACCCGCCAGTGACCATTCGGTGACGGCCTCGCGGTCCTGAAAATCGGCCAGGGCGTGGATCACCTCGCTCAGTCTGCAGGAGTGGAAGATGCCGGGGTTGAGTTCGTGCGTGTCACCGTGGTCGCGGAAGTTGAAACGTAACACCTGGAAACCGGCTTCGAACAGGCGCGCGCCGGCCGACATCACGTAGTTGGAGCGCGAACTGCCCTCCCAGCCGTGAAAAAAGACCACCGTTCCCAGCGGGTTCGAGGACGGCCTGGACAGGTGTCCCACCAGCCGAACGCCGTCGCCACCGTCCAGCATCAGCGCCTTCTCGGCGGCGACCATGTCCCGCGCGCGCCGCGCAACCACGCGCCGGCGGATGCCGCTGCTGTTCAGCAGCGACTGTGAATGGGGGTTACGCAGCCCGGGAACGGGTCGAAAATCATCCAACGTCAAACTCCATCTGTACCAATCGGTTGTTCATAGGCTGCCGTGATCGCCTGCTCCGCAACGGCGGCCAGTTCCCTGCGCGAACGGTCTTCGACCGTGTACGGCGGCAGGAACCAGAGTTCCGCGTCGCAGGCTGGCCGGCCCATCAGCCGGATCGAGTTGACCACCAGGTTTTCGCCAGGAAGAAACGTGGTGCCCGGGTCGCGCCGGCCATCGCGGACATAGCGGATCATCACCGGCTGGATGGGGCAGCCCGCCTCCACCGGCACCTTGAACAGGCGGGCGTGGAAGCGCTTGATGTCTTCGCCCGGCAGGATGCCGCCCTCCGGGAACACCGCCACGCGACTGCCCTCGGCCAGTTTCGCCGTCATCACGCCGGCCACACCGGCCGCCGAATCGTGGCTGCCACGGCGGTGAAAAATCGTTCCGCCACGCGCCGCCAGGAAACCGAGCAGTGGCCAGCGGGCGATCTCCGCCTTGCCGACAAAACTCATGGCGCCGGCGCTGTGCAGCAACTCGATATCCAGCCAGGCGATATGGTTGGCCGTAATCAGCACTGGCCCTGGCAGTGGCTTACCATGCACCCTGGGCCGCAGGCCGAAGACGCGGCAAACGCCGCCCGAGAACGCCATCAGCGAATGTTCGGCCAGCGACCGGCCACGCCACAGCCGGGCCTGGCCGAATCGGCCCTGCAACACGACGGTCGGCAAAAGCCCGACCAGGCACAGCAATATCAGCAGCACGCTTCGGTACACCCAGCGTACCGGCGTCAGCGCGTCCGTCCACATAGAGAAAACCGGCCCGACAATATCCAACCGTGAAGCGTACCAGCTTTGGCCCGCGCATCGGAGCGCAATACCGACGCCGCGCGGTTAGAATACGCGCATGAGTGAATTCGAAGTTCGGTTGGCCGGTAGCGGCACGACCTTTACCGTGCGCACGGGCGAGTCCGTGCTGGATGCCGCCCTGCGCCAGGGCGTGATGTTGCCGTACAGCTGCAAGAACGGCACCTGCGGCAGTTGCAAGGGCACCCTGGTCACGGGTGAAGTGCACTACCCGTTCCACCCGCCCATGGCGCTGGAGCGCCACGAACTGGCCGACAGCAAGACCCTGCTCTGCCAGGCGGAACCACTGGAAGACCTGGTCGTGGAAGCCCGCGAGATCGAGGCAATCCGCGATATCGAGGTCCGGCGCCTGCCTGCCCGTGTCATGGAAAAGACCCTGCTGGCCGACAACGTCATGAAGCTGGTGCTGAAACTGCCGGCCGCGCAGCGACTGCAGTTCCTGGCCGGGCAGTACATCGAGATCCTTCTCGCCGGCGGCAAGCGGCGCGCGTTTTCAATTGCCAGCCCGCCATCCAGCGAGGACGAGATCGAATTGCATGTCCGCCACGTCGAGGGCGGCGACTTCACCGGCTGGGTCTTCAATGAACTGGCGCTGCGCGACATCCTGCGTCTGGAAGGCCCGCTGGGAACGTTTTTTGTCCGTAACGATGGTGCCGAGCGGCCGTTGGTGATGATGGGCGGTGGCACCGGCTTCGCGCCACTGAAGTCGATGATCGAAGACCTGCTGGCACATGGCGACCAGCGCCCGATCCACCTGTTCTGGGGCGCGCGCACACCGGCCGAGCTGTACCAGGAAGGCCTGGTCAGGGAATGGACGCAGGCGCACCCGCATATCCAGTATTCATCGGCAATCTCGGAGCCCGGTGACGATGCCGCACCGCGTGGCTTTGCCGGTTTTGTGCACGAAGCCGTGGTCGACACCTACCCGGATCTTTCCGGCCACGATGTCTACATGAGCGGCCCGCCCGCCATGATCGACGCCGCCAAGCAGGCCTTCGCCGCCCACGGTGTCCATACCGACCGGTTGTTCTACGACTCGTTTGAATTTGGCGCGGATGTGCCCGTACGGATTCTTGCGCGGCCGCACTAGTGGGCAGGCGGTAGGCGTTAAGAGGTAGGAGGCAGGAGGCAGGAGGCAGGAGGCAGGAGGTAGGAGAAATTCGCGGCGGCGAAGACGCGTGTCACTCTTTACTCCTCACTCCTCCCGCCTCACCACTCACTCCCTGCCTGGCGGGCCAATCCTGGCCGCGCTCGCGGGCAGGGCTTCGGGCTGGCGGCCCTGGGTGACGCGCAGGGCATTGCGATAGCAGACCAGCGACGGCTCGAGTTCGCCAAGGCGCTCGAGCAGCTGGCCGAGCGCATCATAGCCGGCGGCGGTCGGCTCGATCTCCAGGCTGCGAACCAGGTGATGGCGCGCCTTGCCCCATAATTCCTGTCCGGCGCACAGGCGCCCCAGGGCCATGTGCAGGGCCGCGTCGTCCGGCCAGGTTTTCAGCCATTTTTCGCATTGCGCCAGGCGCTTTGCGGCGTCACCGGCACCCGGGTCGCCATAGCGGAGTACCAGCGCGGGGCTCCATGACTTCTTCAGCCACTTGCGCAGCAGCGGTTCGGCCAGCTCGGCATGACCCAGCTGGCCCGCGCGCTCGGCATAGCGCTCGAGCACTGTCGCCTGCGACTGCATGTCCTTCGGCAGGCCCTGCCAGGCGGTTTGCAGCGCCTGGGCATCCTCGGCCGTGAGCAGGCGGAAGCGGGCGACCTCGGCCTGCAGGTGATCGAGCTCGTCTTCGGGCAGGGCCTGGGCACGACGCAGCGTGGGCAGCAGCACCTGCACGGCTTCCCAGTGACCCAGTTCGGCCTCGCAGCGCGCCAGCATGCCCAGCACCTGCGGGTTCTGGCGGCGGCGCTCGTTCAGCGACTTGAGCACTGGCAGGGCCTCGTCGAACCGGCCGTTGGCGACCAGCATTCGTGCCCGCGTCAGCTCTACCAGGAAACGCCGGCGGCGGCCGCCGCTGTCGGCCTGCTCCAGGTAATGGTCTCGACGCTCGTCCGCGTCCTGGCCGTCGGCGGCCTGGGCCGCGGCCAGGTAACGGGCGGTAGCCCGGCCAGGCGCCACGGTGGATTTCTGCAGCGCGCGCTCGGCCGTGCGCCAGTCGCCCTCGGTCAGTGCCAGCAGGCCTTTTTCCAGCTGGGCCAGGCCCCGTCGCTCGGCGACCCGCGCCGCGGTGCGCGCCGGCAAGCGCCACAGCCACAGCGCGAACTGCAGCAGCAGCCAGGCCAGCAGGACCGCGCCCACCAGCACCAGCACGCTGGTCTCCAGCGTCCAGTCACGGAAATGCACCTGCACCATGCCCGGGTCGGACTTGAACACCGGCGCCAGCCCTGCGGTCAGCAGCAGCAGGGCGAGCAGCGTCAGCCAGGTCGCGGTGTGTTTCACTGCGGCGGTTCCCCTTCGTTCACCGAACTGTCCGAAGTTTCGGTGTCTTCGGCGACATCGGGTTCATCCGCCGGTCCAGGCGGCGTGACGGGTGCCGGTGCGGGGGCCGCCGTGCGCAGGCGCTGCAAGCGCGTCCACGGCGCGGAGACATCCGGGATGGCCGGGGCGACATTCACATCGCCCAGCGTGGCCAGTGCCGCATTGAACTCGCGGACGGTCGCCGCGGATGTATCGAAATGTTCGTTCAGCGATGACCCGGCGCGGTCCAGCGCGCCGTCGTACATCCCCTGGTCGCGGCGCATCAGCGCCAGCCGGGCCGTTTCCAGCTGCAGCCACAGCGCCTGGCGCAGGAAATCCCGGTCTTCCAGCCCCAGCGGCTTGTCGCCGGTGGTACGCCTGACCGTCACCAGGCCGGCCAGGCTGGCCTTGAAGCGCGCCCACAGCCCAGGAGATTCTTCGCCACTGACCGCCTCTGTTGCGGCCGGCTCGTCACCCGGAAACGGCAGGGCGATCACGCGGCCCTGCAGCGCCCCCAGCTGTTCGGTTACGGCGACCGTGTCGACACGCTCGAGCGCCTGCAGATGCTGCCGCGTGGTCGCGATGGCCTGGCGCACCGGCAGGTAAAGCGGGTCGTCGATGGCCTGCAGTTGCGCGTCGGCCAGCGCCAGTGCGCCATCGGCGGTGTCGGGGTCGGCGTACAGCCGCGCGCGTTCACTGGCGACGCGCAGCAGGTGATCGATTTCGTCCAGCTCGAGCACGCGGGTGGGCGACTGCTCGCGCGCCAGTACCGCGGAGAAACCGGACTCGATGCCGCGCAGGCGCTGCTGGGTGTCGGCCTGCGCCTGCTCGGCCACCGACACACGGGCCGACAGGTCGTTGACGCCACTGCCCAGCTCGGCCACGCGGTTCTGCAACGCGCGGACGCCCTCGCCGTCACCGCGCCGCTCGACGGCGTCGATTCGGCCATCCTGCACACCATCGTGACGTTCAAGCGCCGCCAGTTGCTGGCGAACATCGGCGACCGCGGTATGCAAGGTGGCCGCGGGGTCGGGCGCACGGCTGTCCTGCCACCACTGCCAACCGACGAAACCGGCCACGCCCAGGGCCAGCAACAGCGCCAGCCAGGCCACCGTCCCGGCGCTTCCGCGACGGGCCTTTTCCAGCTCCCTGGCGAAAGGGTCGAACTCCTGCTCTTCGATTTCAGTATTCAAGATGGTCCTGCCCGTTTCCCGGTTTATCCCGTGATGCTATCCCAAATCAGCCGCGGCTTTCATGCCCGCGGCCATCCGCCCCGGCCTGCCAGGCCTCGATAATCGCCGCGCGCAGATGCGCGTTCGATGCGCTGTTGGCGATGGTCACCTGGCGGGCGCCCAGCCCGATCGCCATGGCCTGCAGCCGTGCTGATGCCACCACGAACAGGCCGCCAGTCACGGCCCGGCGCGAGGCCTCGCCAAGCTGGCCGAGCAGCGCTTCCATGGCGTTGCCGCTGGTCCATGCGCTGATGACCGGCCCGCTTTCGGCCAGCGCGCCCAGCACACCCGGCGGCGGCGCAAGGGGTACACGGCAATAGACGTCCAGTGTTCTCACCGCCCAGCCCAACCGTTCCAGGCCCGGCCCCAGCCAGCCGCGGCCACCCGGGGCGGTGACGATGAAAGCGGTGCCTTGACGCTCACGAAGGCGCGGGTCGGCGAGCAGGTCTTCGCTGGTGTGCTGGCCACCGGCCACGATCCATGCCGGGCGGCCGGCTTCTTCAAGGCTGGCGGCGGTGGCGGGGCCGATGGCGCCCAGCCGGGCCTGGGCCGGTATCCGCTGTCCCAGCAACGGCAGGCCGAAGGCCACCGCCCTGGGCGACGTGAACAGCCACAGTGAACGGCTGCCATCGTCATCGGGGTCCGGCCACACCGGCGGCTTGGGCATGGCCTCGAAGCGGAACGCCGGCGCCAGCAAGGCGGGGATGCCGGACCGGGCCAGGCGCGCGGCGAGTTCGTCAGCCTGCGGTTGCGGCCGGGTGACCAGGACAGATACGTAGCGACTCATGGGCCTTCAGGCCTGCGCTTTCATTCCGGCGATGATGTCCGCGGCGCCCTGCCCGAGCATGTCCCGGGCCACCGCCCGGCCCAGCTGCTCCGGCTCTGCCACGCTGCCTTCACCACTGGCCCGCAGCACGGTACGGCCGTCCGGCGTACCCACCAGGGCGTCCATGGACAGGCCCTCACCGGCGACCCGGCAGTAGCCCGCCAGGGGTACCTGGCAGGAGCCTTCCAGCAGCTCCGCAAGCGCGCGCTCGGCGCGGCTCTGTACACCCGCCTCGTCATCATGCAGCGGCGCAATGGCTTGCAGCACGCGATCATCGCCGGCCCGGCACTGCAGGCCGATAATGCCCTGCGTCACCGCCGGCAGCCATTCGGGTGGATGCAGTGGCATGCTGATGCGTTCGCCCAGCCCCAGTCGCTCCAGCCCGGCGCAGGCCAGGATGATGGCGTCGTACTCCCCGGCGTCGAGCCTGGCCAGCCGGGTATCGACGTTGCCGCGCAACGGCGCGATGTCCAGGTCGGGCCGCAGTGCCGCCAGCAGGCATTGCCGGCGCAGGCTGGACGTGCCGACACGTGCGCCGGCCGGCAGGCTCTGTGGCGTGGCGCCGGACGGGCAGACCCAGGCGTCAAACGGGTTGGCGCGCGGCAGGGCCACGTCCAGCACCAGCCCTGGGGTGTCCTCGGCCGGCATGTCCTTCATCGAGTGCACGGCCAGGTCCGCGCCGCCTTCCAGCAGTGCCTGCTCAAGCTCCTTCAGGAACAGGCCCTTGCCGCCGATCTCCGAAAGCGGCCGGTCAAGCACCCGGTCACCGCGGGTCACCATGGGCACGAGTTCGACCTCGAGGCCGGGATGGGTCGCGAGCAGCCGGTCGCGGACGTGATTGGCCTGCCACATGGCCAGGGCGCTCTTGCGCGTGGCGATGCGGATGACATCAGTGTGATTCATGGTATTGCTTTCCTTTCCTTGATGACCCGGCGTACCGTCGGCAGGCAGCGCCGGCTCACCAGGGGTGCCTCGTCACAGCCGTCCAGCAGGATGCGCACGGCACCCCCCTCTTCGCGCTTCAGGCCGCAGATGCGCTCGCGGACCACCAGCGCCGCGCGGTGCACGCGCAACAGGCGGTCACCGAACAGCTTTTCCAGTTCGACCAGTGACTCGCTGATCAGTGCTTCGCCGTCATCGTGATGGACCGTCGTGTACTTGTCTTCGGAGATGAAGCAGGCCACGGCGCCAAACTCGATCATCTCGGTGCGGTGCCCGGACGTGGCCGTCAGCACGGCCTCGTTGGCGGCGTCGCGCTGAACGAAGCGCGCCGCCTTGTCCAGCGCCCGGGCCAGGCGCTCCGCGCGCACCGGCTTGACCAGGTAGTCGACGGCGCCGCTGTCGAAGGCATCCAGCGCCTGGCCCGGCCAGGCCGTGCAGAACACCACCACCGGCGGCCGCTCCAGCTGGTCCAAGGCCCGCGCCAGGCTCATGCCGTCCAGCCCGGGCATGGAGATGTCCAGCAGCACCGCGTCCGGCTCCAGCCGGCGAATATCCTCGAGCGCGGCATCGCCGGACGCCGACTCGCCAACCACGGTCCAGCCCGGCAGGTCGGCCAGCATCCGCTTCAGCCGCGAGCGCGCGGGTTGTTCGTCGTCAACGACCAGGATCTTTAACATGGGGCACCGTCAGGACGGCATAGAAGCGGTTGCCGTCGCGGTTGGTCAGCAGGCTGGCGCGCGGGCCATGCGCCAGGTCCAGGCGTGAGCGGATATTGCGCAGCGCCATGCCCGCGCCGGCATGGTCACGTGGCGGCGCCAGCGGGTTGCTGATGGTGATGACCAGGTTCTGGCCCTCGACCCGGCCGAATACCTGGATTTCGCCACCATCGGCGCGCGGGCCAATGCCGTGGCCCACGGCGTTTTCCAGCAGGGGTTGCAGCACCATCGGCAGCACCATCGCGTTGTCCGGCAGGCCGTCCATTGACCATTTCACCGCCAGCCGTTCGCCCAGGCGGCGCTTTTCCATGGCCAGGTACTTGCGCGCCAGTTCCAGCTCGTCACTGAGCGGTATGGACTTGTCCGCGCGCCGCATGCTGCCGTGGAACAGGTCAGCCAGGTCCTCGGTGGCGCGCTCGGCGCTGGCCGGGTCATCGTGAATCAGGCTGGCGATGGTGTTCAGGCTGTTGAACAGGAAATGCGGGCGAATCCGCGCCTGCAGTGCCTGTACCCGGGCGTCCGCCTGGGCCAGCATCTCGGCACGCCACTGCGCGCGGATAAACAGGTAGCGAAAGAGCGCGACCGTGACCACACCGGTCGCCAGCACGCTCTGGAGCATGAACAGGCCAAGCCCATTGGGGCCCGGCCCGACGCCGTGAACACTGCCGACAACGCCGACGCCATAGCTGATGCCCAGCGTGGTCAGCACCACGATCAGCCACCCGCCCAGCCAGGCGGCGCGCACGGACAAGCGCGAAAGCAAGGCCCGGCAGACGCAGACCGCGAGCGCGCAAATCACGCCGAGCGCGACACCGTAGACCAGCACCGGCACCACGCGACCAGGCGCCAGCACATCCAGGCGGCCCAGCAGGACCAGCGCCGTGGCCAGCAGGGAAACCGCCGCGACAGCGGCCAGCGCGCGCCAGCTACAGAAACTCGGCGGCAGAACCGGCCGGGGCACCGTTGGCGCCTCGACATTCAAACCAGGCGCGCCCTCAGCCAGTGACCGATGTCGACCAGCTCGTCCATCGACACCGAGTGAGGAATGGGGTACTGGCGCCACTCCACCGGGTAGCCCATCTCGCGCAGCTGGCGGGCCGCCGTGTCACCGGCAACAAACGGCACGACCGGGTCGGCCTGGCCGTGGGCGATAAACACGGGGGTGTCGGCGTTGGCCGGGGCGCGTTCATCGGCCAACCGGTCCGGGGCCAGCAGGTAGGCGGACAGGGACATGATGCCGGCCAGCGTGTGCGGGAACCGCAGGCCCGCGTGCAGCGCCATCGCGCCACCCTGCGAGAACCCGGCCAGGACGATGTTTCCAGATGCGATGCCGCGCGCCATCTCGCGGTTGACCAGGGCGTCCACCAGCCGCCGGGACTGCTCGATGCCGGCCATGTCGAGGTCACGGCTGGCGGAAATGCTGACGATGTCGTACCAGGCCCGCATCGGCATGCCGCCATTGAGCGTGACCGGGCGTACCGGCGCGTGCGGAAACACGAACCGCGTGGGCGGCCCGCCGCCCAGCCCCAGCTGCGGCACGACCGGCTCGAAATCATGTCCGTCCGCGCCCAGGCCATGCAGCCAGATGACCGCGTGCGTGGGGTTGACGCCGGTGACCACCTCGACGGTTTCCGGCAGCGTGACGCCCTGTTCCGGGGCCGCGTCCCCGGTGGCTGAAGTCGCTTCTTTCATGGCGTATAGTCTACCAGTCCGCAGCATCTGCACATGGCTCATCGCCCCATGAAAACCCGCTCATTCATCCTTCTCGCCGCCTGCCTGGGCCTGGCCATGCTGCTGGGTGCCTGCGGCAACAAGGGCGCGCTGTACCTGCCCGATGACCAGCCCCGCGTGGAAGGTGCCCCGCTGGAGCCGGAAGGCGACGAAGTCACCGGCCCGGACGACCAGGGCGACAGCGACGAGGATGACGACCTTTGAGCGCGACCTTTCACAAGATGCACGGCAACGGCAACGACTTCGTGCTGCTGGACCTGCGCGCGCAGGACTATGCCCTGGACAGCAACGGGGTCCGCGCCATGGCGGATCGTCACCGTGGCGTCGGCTTCGACCAGTTGCTGGTGCTGTACCCGCCGACAACGGCCACCGCACTGGCACGCGTCGAGATCTGGAACGCCGATGGCAGCCGCGCCGAGCAGTGCGGCAACGGCATGCGCTGCATCGCCGACTACCTGCACCGCCAGGGTGAAGCCGGCGACGACCCGTTCAGCGTGGAAGGCCCAGTCGAGACCATTCACATGGCCTGGATCGAACCCGGCATGACCCGCGTCGACATGGGCCGGCCGGCCTTCGGCCCGGACGCCGTGCCCACCAACCTTGTCCCCAACGGCGATGAATACTCGCTGGACATCGACGGCGCGACCTGCCGGTTCGGCGCGGTGTCGATGGGCAATCCACACGTGGTGATCCGCGTCGAGCACGCCGCCACCGCGCCGGTCGCCCGGCTGGGACCGGCGATCGGCCATCACCCGGCATTTCCCCGCGGCTGCAACGTCGGCTTCGCCGAGATCACCAGCCGCACGGGCATCCGCCTGCGCGTCCACGAGCGCGGCGCCGCCGAAACCGCCGCCTGCGGCTCCGGCGCCTGCGCGGCCGTGGCCGTGCTACAGCGCGCCGGCCTTCTGGACGACGAGGTCGAAGTGGTGCAGAACGGGGGGCGGCTTATAATAGGCCGGAATGCGGACACCGGCTCGATCTGGATGACCGGCCCGGCCGCCCATGTTTTCCAAGGAATGATTGAATGACCGACACCCGCCTGGACGACAACGACGTCAAGAATTTCCTGCAGGACAACCCCGGTTTCCTGGTCGACCACCCGGACCTGCTGGCGGAAATGCAGTTGCCCCACGAGAGTGGCGAGGCCGTCTCCCTGATCGAAAAGCAGGTCAACCTGCTACGCGACCAGAACCGCAAGCTGTCACGCCAGCTGAACCAGCTGATCCGCGTCGCCACCGATAACGAGGCGCTGATGGACCGGCTGCACGGCCTGACGCTGGAGCTGATCCTGGTCGAAGACACCGGCGCCTTCTTCGACCGGCTGGCCGAGGTGCTGCTGGAAGAATTCGACGCCGACATCCTGAACATCTCGCTGTTCGAGCGCGAGATCAAGGCGTCCGACAGCACACCGCTGTTCAACTACGACCGCGACGACCCGGAACTGAAGCCGTTCGCCGGCCACCTGGAAAAGGGCAAGACCGTCTGCGGGCGCCTGAACAAGGGCAAGCTGGAGTTCCTGTTCCGCAGCCGTGCGCAGTGGGTGCAGTCCTCGGCACTGGTGCCGCTGGGCGATGCCGGCATGATGGCCATCGGCAGCAGCGACCCGGCACGCTTCTACCCCGGCATGGGCACGCTGTTCCTGGACCTGCTGGCCCGGGTCATCGTCCGCAAACTGGAACTCACCGCGCCGGAGCAACAACGGCGCAGCGCCTGAACCGTGAACCTGGCTGACGACGTCCGCCGGTTCATCGATCACCTGGCCAACGAGCGCGGCCTGTCACCCCGCACAGTGACGGCCTACCAGCGCGACCTCGATTCATTCGTCACGGTCATGGCCGAGCAGCAGGTCGAGGTCGCCGGCGCCGTCACCGAGCACCATGTCCGCGCACTGGTCGCGCGCCGCCATCGGCAGGGCCTGGGCGGCCGCTCGATCCAGCGACTGCTGTCCTCCGTGCGAACGTTCTACCGTTACCTGATGCGCGAGGGCCGCGCAAGCCTGAACCCCGCCACCGGGGTGCGCGCGCCAAAGTCCCCGCGCAAACTGCCGGAAACGCTGGACCCCGAGGCCATTGACGCCCTGCTCGCGTTCAAGGCCGATACCCCCATCGCGATTCGCGACAAGGCCATCATGGAACTGTTCTACTCCTCCGGCCTGCGCCTGTCCGAACTGGCCGGACTGACCTGGGACCGGCTCGACCTGTCCTCGGGGCTGGTAACCGTCACCGGCAAGGGCAACCGCCAGCGCATGGTGCCGCTGGGCACCAAGGCCGCCGATGCACTCACCCACTGGCGCAAGGCCCGCGCGGCGATCGCGCCCTTCGAGGAGCCGCACGTCTTCGTCAGCCAGCACGGCAAGCCGATTTCCGTGCGCAACATCCAGGACCGCATCCGCTACTGGGCGCGGCACCAGGGCCTGCCCCGGCACGTTCACCCCCACCTGCTCCGCCACAGCTTCGCCAGCCACGTCCTCGAATCCTCCGGCGACCTGCGCGCCGTGCAGGAAATGCTCGGCCACGCCGACATCTCCACAACGCAGATCTACACGCACCTGGATTTCCAGCACCTGGCCGAGGTGTATGACAAGGCGCACCCACGGGCGCGGAAGAAGGGTGACGCGTGACGCGTGACGCGAAAAGCTTACTCGATGTCGTGTTTGAGGGTGGGCCAGCCAGTGGCGATGCCGTTTAGGCGCTACGGCGCTTCGATGGGGCAGCCTGCGTCAACACCGTCGAGGCCTGCCAGTCGGGTCAGCTCAAGTGTCTGTTCGCCATCCTCGCCGTCCAGCGTCGCGATTGCCGTGGTGCAATTTTCGAACTCGATGCTGAGCGTTCCCCAGGGAATCGTACTGATCCCGGCGGGGTCGAATCCGCCAAACTGCCCACCCGTCGAGTAGCTCATTGCCACGTCAATGGGCGCGGAAAAATCCAGCGCAGTACGGATGTGCCCGATCAACCAGCGTTGCCGCCCGTCATTCGAAAACCCATAGAAACTAACAACCATTTCATTCTCGTTGACGGCGTGAAGCACGATACCCTGCCCCGAAGTAGCGGGGTCAAACCAGGTGCCCGTCACACCGGCGATGGCAGCCGATGGCGCGATCCTGCCCTGGCATGCCAGCCCCTCCAGGCCGAGCAACTTGACCAGCTGCAACGTCTGCGTTCCGGATTTTCCTTCCAGGGTCGCCGTTGCCGTGGAGCAGTCATGAAACTCGATATCCAGCGTCCCCCAGGATTCCTGTTCAACGGATCCGGGGTCAAATGCTCCAAAACGCCCACCCTGGGCGACTTCCAGCGTCACCTTGCCACGCCGGTAAGGCGCCACGTCATCGCCCGCAACCCCAATTAGCCAAAGTGGCTGGCCATCGTCTTCGAAGCCATAAAAACTGATCACGCTGGAGCGGTCGTTCCAGCGGTGCATCACAAACCCCTGCCCCGATGTCGCCGGGTCGTACCAGGTGCCCGTCATGTCTGAGGCGACGGGTACCTCGAGCTTTTGCCCGTAATGCCAACGGTAAAGACTGGATGACCCATCGTGATGGCGGGTGTTCATGTACAACGCGCCGCGGTGTTCAAACGGCCGACCCATGACCTCGCTCACTTTTCGCCCGATGGCCGTCTCGAACATCCCGAAACGATCGAACTGCCAGCCCCACAATTGGTACGGACTGCCCGGCACGTAGTCTCTCATCAATACGGAGGCTGTGCCCTGCCCGATTCTGTGGTCATTATAGGAAACTGTGAGCTCCCCACCCTCGGCGCCAGACGGCCACCCGGCATCCAGCGGTACTGCGACATCATGATCAAGCGCGAAAATTTCAGTCCCCGAATACCCCAGGGTATGGTGTGCCGCCGTAAATAGCCTGATTTTATCGAGGCGCGAGTTTCGCTCTTCGATATCCACCGGAATAACAGAACTGCTTGTGGCGGACACCCGGACCACCAGCGGCGGCGGAGACGTCGGCGACACCTCGGCCCCGATTTCAAACGCTGAAAGGGACAGGTATACGGATTGACCGGCCTCATCAGGCACCCATGGCTTTGATGCGAGGTCAAGCCGCGGCATTCGTGTCAGGAAATCCGGAGTCTCGCCTTCATGCTCAAGACGCGTGACGGTTTGACCATCTGTCCGGTAGAAATTGGTCGACCTGAAGGATGCTGGCAATCCCGGAACCTGGCCATGAATCTCGAACAGTAACGCCCCATCCAGCTGGATCTGGACACGACAGCAATCCGTCCCCACCGGCTGGTTGACCAGGCTGCCAACCGGAACCCACGCCCCATCCCTGAGCAGGTGAATCGCGTGCCCGGTCTCGGTGAACGCGTTGTGCAGATTCAACGTGACGCCATTGTCCAGCGACACCAGGAAATGGTCCTGCATCAGTTCGACGCTACCGGTATCCTCGGGGCGCAGGGTCTCGCCATCGGTTGACCAGAGCCGGTAGGTGGTGCCCGAGTCGGTGGATAATTCCACGATGAAGTACATTCTTCCGCCGTGAGCGGCATGCCCATCGGGGAACCACCCATGGCGCGAACCACGGATGTCAGGCGTGCTCAGGCCAGCGGTTTCACCGACCTGCGAGAAGTCATGAAACAGCTCGGCATTCCCACCCTGCGCTCGCCACAGGGCATTGCCATGGATGCCGTCATCAGCCCAGAAATAGAGCCAGCCCGAAAACTCGAAAGCCCGCCTCATGTCAGCGCCGGAACTGGCAGGCCCCGCATTGATGTCGCTGACGAATTCAACCTGCTCGCCCCGAAGCCGCCAGAGCTCATTACCCTGCGCCTCGGTTTGCCCAAGAAAGTACCGCCAGTCACCGAGCCTGCCGGCTCTCAGGCTGTAAATCCAGCCGTCCTCGTGTCCAGCGGAAATCGCCAGGCCCTCTACTGCCTCGCTTGTGACACCATCAGTCCGCCACAACTGCCGTTGGCCTTCGCCAACATCCGCGACGAAATAGTAGACGTCACCATTGGCAAACCCTGTAAACCAGGTGTCCGCATTGAATGCACCGGCAACACCGGGATTGGCATCGGTCAAGCGCCTGAGTGGATCATCGGGTCCTTCAGCAACATACAGCTCGCAGCCGTAAGCCAGTGTATAACCGGTCAACAGTAGCCGGTCGCCCCATGGCCGAAACATGTTGCAGCCCTCGCGGGTTTCATAGTCAACCCGCGCAGGTAACAACGCTTCGAGAACGAAATTCTCGTGCTTCTGCGGTGTGCAAAAATCACCGACACCGTTCCCGTCCATGTCTTCCTGGCCCGGGTTATAGACGCCAGGGCAGTTGTCGCGCCCATCGGACACACCATCGCTGTCCTGGTCTTCGGAACTGGCGTGCACCAGTGCCGTCATGGCAAACAAAACAATGGGTAACGTTATTCTTATCATTTGACTGGCCTTCATCCCTGAGCCTTTAACGCAGCACTGCGCCTAACTGTTCTCAACAAACTAATCCCCGGTTTTGCTCTCTTGATCGCTGTCCTGATCGCGCCGCAGCACCGGCCAGCCGGCGGCGATCCCGTGGCCGATGACTTTCAGGCCCAGCCAGTAGCCGGCCCAGCCGACCAGGAACCAGACCCAAAGGTGAGCGGTGTTCGAGTTGGAGATCCAGTACACCGGCCAGGTGACCGCGGCCACGAAATTCATGATGGATTCGATGAAGAAACTGATGATGGCCTGGATGATGCCGCCGATATCAAACGTGAAAACGGCTTTCAGGGCGACCAGGAAGTCCAGCGCGTCGCTCCATTCTATCCGTAACCAGGTGTACAGCGCGACCATGCCGTAGAACCCACCGCCCATCTTGGCCCACTGGCCATGCAGGCCTTTTTCCTGCGGCAGTTTCTCGCCGTCTTTCTTGGCCTGCTTGCGCTGCTTGTCGAAGGCCTCGATCTGCTTGGCCAGCCCACCCACTTCTTCCAGGCCATCAAACCGTCCGCCACGAACGCCCCAGCCCACGACGAACACGGTCAACGCCGCCACCGGCAACCCCAGCATGACAATCGACCGGACCAACTCCCCCACAAACCCCACGGCCTTCCCTCAACACCACTCACCAACACGCATCATAACAACGGTGACGCGTGACGGGAGCAGCTTCGCCTTGTGGTGCCGGCCTGGCAAGCACCGGGGCCTTCGGCGGCAAGGATGCCGCCGATGAGCGATCCATGGACGGACTTGAGCGAGCCCCGGGGGTTGCCAGGCCGGCACCACACCACGCGAGCGGCTTGCGTTGCGGCCTCACCCGCCCCATGTATTGCTTCACGAAACACAAGCGGAGACGCACACGTGGAACAGTATCGGGGCACCACCATTTGCTCCGTCCGCCGCGGTAACACCGTGGTCATGGGCGGCGACGGCCAGGTCACACTGGGCAATACCGTCATGAAACATAACGCGCGCAAGGTGCGGCGCCTGTACAAGGGCCAGGTGCTGGCCGGGTTCGCCGGCGCCACGGCCGATGCCTTCACGCTGTTCGAGCGCTTCGAGGGCAAGCTGGAAAAGCATTCCGGCCACCTGGTGCGCGCCGCCGTCGAAATGGCGAAGGACTGGCGCACCGACCGCATGCTGCGCCGCCTGGAAGCGCTGCTGGCCATCGCCGACGCCAACGACTCATTGCTGATTTCCGGCAACGGTGATGTGATCGAGCCGGAAAACGGCCTGATCGCCATCGGTTCCGGCGGCCCGTTCGCGCAGTCGGCCGCTATGGCGCTGCTGGCGGAAACCGAACTGGGCGCGGAAGCCATCGTGCGACGCTCGCTGGGCATCGCCGCGGACATCTGCATTTACACCAACGACAACATCATTATCGAGACGCTGGAGACCGACTGACATGTCCCAGATGACGCCCCGTGAAATCGTCCAGGAGCTGGACCGCCACATCATCAGCCAGCAGGACGCCAAGCGCGCCGTGGCCATCGCCCTGCGCAACCGCTGGCGGCGAATGCAGGTGGACGAGGCCCTGCGCAACGAGATCACCCCCAAGAACATCCTGATGATCGGCCCGACGGGTGTCGGAAAGACCGAGATCGCCCGCCGCCTGGCGCAGCTGGCCAACGCGCCGTTCATCAAGGTCGAAGCCACCAAGTTCACCGAGGTGGGCTACGTCGGCAAGGATGTCGAAGCCATCATCCGTGACCTGGTCGACATGTCCTACAAGATGACCCGCGAGCAGGCCATGGGCCGCGTGCAGTCACGCGCCGAAGATGCCGCGCGTGAACGCATCCTGGACATCCTGCTGCCCAAGCGCCAGGGCGTCGGCTTTGCCAACGAGCCGACCGAGGACACCGAATCCGATTCCGCCACGCGACAGAAATTCCGCCGCAAGCTGCTGGACGGCGAGCTCGACGACAAGGAGATCGAGTTCGAAGTGTCGGCGCAGATGGGCGTGGAGATCATGACGCCGCCGGGCATGGAGGAAATGGCCAGCCAGCTGCAGAACATGTTCCAGTCCATGGGCAACCAGAAGAAGCAGTCGCGCAAGATGAAGATCGCCGACGCGCTGCCGCTGCTGATCGAGGAAGAATCAGCCCGCCTGGTCAACGACGAAGAGATCAAGCAGCTGGCACTCGAGAACGCCGAGCAGAACGGCATCGTCTTTATCGACGAGCTCGACAAGGTAGCCAAGCGTTCGGAGTATGCCGGCGCGGATGTCAGCCGCGAGGGCGTTCAGCGCGACCTGCTGCCGCTGGTCGAGGGCTGCACCGTGTCCACGCGCTACGGCATGATCAAGACCGACCACATGCTGTTTATCGCCAGCGGCGCGTTCCACCTGGCCAAGCCGTCTGACCTGATCCCGGAACTGCAGGGCCGCCTGCCCATCCGCGTTGAACTGCGCGCGCTGGATGCCGACGACTTCACCCGCATCCTGACCGAGCCGGACGCGTCGCTGACGCAGCAGTACCGTGCGCTGATGGATACCGAGGGCGTGAACCTGGAATTCTCCGACGATGCCGTGCGCCGCATTGCCGAGATCGCATTCCGCGTGAACGAGACCACGGAAAACATCGGCGCCCGCCGGCTGCACACCGTCATGGAGCGGCTGCTGGACGTGATTTCCTACGAGGCGCCGGATCGCTCGGGCGAAAAGATCGTGCTGGACGCGGCCTATGTTGACGAACACCTGGACGCACTGGCCGGCAACGAAGACCTCAGCCGTTACATCCTCTGAGCCGGTGACGCACGTCCCGCAGGGCGCACGTCAGGCCTTACAATAGCCGGCAGACAGCAGGAACAAATCTTATGCCGACTGACGAACAGCAAGGCGAGACCACGCACTTCGGATTCAGCGAAGTGCCCACGGGGCAGAAGACCCGGATGGTACGGGGCGTTTTCGACTCCGTAGCCGGCAATTACGACATCATGAACGACGTGATGTCGATGGGCGTTCACCGCCTGTGGAAACGCCACTTCGTCGACACCAGCGGCATCAACCCGGGTGACCGGGTGCTGGACCTGGCCGGCGGTACAGGCGACATCGCCGCCCTGCTCAGCAAGCGCGTGGGTGGCACCGGCCAGGTGGTGCTCAGCGACATCAACGAATCGATGGTGGGCGTCGGCCGCCGGCGCCTGGATGACCGCGGGATCGTGGCGAATGTCCGCTACGCGCTGGCCAACGCCGAAAGCCTGCCGTTCGCGTCGAAGTCCTTTGACGCCGTGACCATGGCGTTTGGCCTGCGCAACGTCACCGACAAGGATGCCGCGCTGCGCGAAATGCGCCGTGTGCTGCGGCCCGGCGGGCGGGTTCACATCCTGGAGTTCTCCGAGGTGCGCGCCGAGCCACTGAAGAAGTTCTACGACACCTACTCGTTCAGCTTTCTGCCCATGATGGGCAAACTGGTGGCCGGCGACGCCGACAGCTACCAGTACCTGGCCGAGAGCATCCGCAAACACCCGCCGCAGCGCGAACTGGCGCAGATGATGGAAAACGCCGGCCTGGGCGCGGTCACCTACCGCAACATGACCGGCGGCATCGTCGCCATTCACCGGGGGCGCCGTGACTGACTACCGCACACCCCTGCCAGCCATGCTGGCCGCGCTGGTCGAGTCAGGCCTGAACCAGGCCATCGGCATGGACCCCACCGGCCAGGAACGGCTGCGCCGGCTGGATGGCCGACTGCTGGCGGTGGTCCTGGACGGCCTGGGCATCACGCTGTACCTGGGCTTCGAATATGGCGCCGTCAATGTCGGCCTGGACGCCGAAAGAGACCCCGACACCACCGTCACCGGCACGCCTTCCGCGCTGTTTTCGATGGCCGGTGGCGAGCGCTGGGGCCTGCCCGGCTCGGGTGTGACCATCGCCGGCGACGCCGGCCTGGCGCGCGACCTGGGCGAGTTTTTCCGCCAGCTCGATATCAACTGGGAGGCCCCCCTGGCCTCGTTCCTGGGCGACACCCTGGGCTTCCAGATCGCCTCCGGGCTCCGGCGCGGTTCGGCCGCGGCCAGGCAGGCCGCAAGCGGTGCCGCGGAGCAGGCCGGTCACTACCTGCGCGAGGAATCCGGCCTGGTGGTCGATCGCGCGGCGCTGGGCGAGTTCACCGACGCCGTTGACGACCTGCGCGATGGCGTCGGCCGCCTGTCCGCGCGATTGCGGCGCATGGAGCAGGCCACGTGATCAACGCCACACGCCAGTTCCTGAGCCTGCTTCGCATCAGCACCATCCTCGCCCGTTACGGCCTGGACGACCTGCTGCATGCCACGCACCTGTACCGGCCGATGCGCTGGGTACTGGCACTGGTGCCGGGCGCACGCTCGAATGCCTCGAAACCGCGCGGTGAGCGCCTGCGACTGGCGCTGCAGGAACTGGGCCCCGTGTACGTCAAGTTCGGGCAGATCCTGTCCACCCGCCGCGACCTGCTGCCACGCGACGTGGCCGATGAACTGTCGCTACTGCAGGACCGGGTGACGCCTTTCCCGGGCGAACAGGCCCGCGACATCATCGAGAAAGCGCTGGGCCGGCCGGTGGACGAGGTCTTCAGCCATTTCGATATCGAACCCCTGGCCTCGGCGTCCATCGCCCAGGTTCATCCCGCGACCCTGCATGACGGCCGCGAAGTCGTCGTCAAGGTGGTGCGCCCCGATATCGAGCACGACCTGCGCCGCGATATCGACCTGCTGAAGTACATCGCCGGCCTGGCCGACCGTTACTGGGACGGCGCCAAGCGCGTTCACCCCAGGGAGATCGTCGCCGAGTTTGAGGCCTTTATCTTCGATGAGCTCGACATGCAGCGCGAAGCCGCCAACGCCTCCAACCTGCGGCGGAATTTCGCCGGCTCGGACGACCTGTATGTCCCCGAGGTCCACTGGCCATACACCAAGCGCCGCATCATGGTCATGGAACGGGTTGAGGGCGTTCCGGTGGGCGACACCGAACGCCTGCGTGACCTGGGTGTCGACCTGAAACAGCTCGCGCACCGCGGCATCCGCGTGTTCTACCAGCAGGTGTTCCGCGACAACCTGTTCCACGCCGACATGCACCCCGGCAACATCATGGTGGACGCCAGCGACCCGCAAAACGCGTCTTACATCGCGCTGGATTTCGGCATCGTCGCCAGCCTCTCGCCGGACGACCTCTATTACATTTCGGAAAACTTCATCGCGCTGTTCAACCAGGACTACCGTCGCGTGGCGCAGCTGCACATCGACGCCGGCTGGGTGCCGGCCGATACCCGCATCGACGCACTCGAGTCGGCGGTGCGGACCGTGGGCGAGCCCAACTTCACCCGGCCGCTGAACGAGGTCTCGTTCGGCGAACTGATGATGAAGCTGTTCCAGGTCGCGCGTCGCTTCGACCTGGATATCCAGCCACAGCTGATCATGCTGCAGAAAACCCTGCTGAACATCGAGGGCATCGGCCGTGAGCTGTACCCGGAGCTGGACATCTGGGGCGTGGCCAAACCCGAACTCGAGCGGATCATGCTGGAGAAAAACAACCCGCTGACCGCCATCCGGGACATTGGCGACAAGATTCCCAAGTGGCTGACGCAGTTCCCGGAAATGCCGGGCATGGTGCATGACTACCTGAAGGCCGCCAACCACGGCAAGTTCACCACCCGCATCACCTCCGACGACCTGGCCTCTCTGCGCGCCGAACACGAGATCTCGCACCGGCGCACGCTGTCGGTCCTGAGCGCCGGCGCGATTGGTATCGCCGGCGCACTACTCACCGGGCTGGAAACCGGGCCCTGGTTCATCAACGGCCTGTCGGTGCTCGGCCTGGGGCTGATGGGGCTGGCCGGGTTGATGTTTCTGCGCGCGGCGCGGCGCGGGTAGGTGGGAGAAGTGAAGAGGGAGGAGTAAGGCGTCAGGGCTCCTTCGAAGAGAGGTTTTCTGCTACCTCCTTACTCCTCCCGCCTACCCAGCCGAAACCCCTCCAGCCGGAGGGTCTCCTGGCGCACCGCGATCGCGCCCAGGTGCCGCTCGCCGGGGCGGAACACGGCCATTTGCCATTGCGCGGGGTCATCGTCATCCATGGCGGTGATCGCCGGCGGCAGTGCCGGGCTGACATTCACGGTAAAGCGGCACAGCCGGTTGGCGATACCATGGCCCGCGGCCTTCACCACCGCTTCCTTGCAGGCCCAGGCATGCAGGAAGGCCTCGTCCTGGTGGGCCGTGTCGATGGCGCCCAGTTCCGCCTGCTCTGCCGCGCTGAAATACCGCCGCGCCAGGGACATCGGCTTGCCTGCCTTGCGCCCCACCAGTTCGAGGTCAACACCAATCAGCCCGCCACGCGTGACGCCGACCAGGCAGCAGCCGTCGCTGGCGGCCAGTGAGAAATCGAGTACGGGCTCGTGCACCCCGGCGTCGAGCACTGGTTTGCCACGCACGGCGCGGGAGATGGATACGTCCTTGCCGGGCAGGCCCATGTAGGCGCCCAGTAACAGGCGCAGGTAGAACCGCCTGAGCGTGCGTTGCTGGGGTGGGGTAAACCGCGCGCGGTCGATGCCGGTGGCCGGGTCCATCGGGTTGCCCAGTTCGACCAGGTCCATGAACCACAGGTGGGCGACACCGGCGTCCGGCAGTTCAAGGTCGCGCAACGGCAGGCTGCGGGCCTGGAATTCCGGGTAATCTGGCGTCAATTCTTCGCTCATTGGGTACTGGCGCCGGTGGCGTTAGCGGGGATTTCGCGCCCTGTCGTCGTCCGCAGTCTAACCAATCCGACCGCGTGTACCTAGTAGAATGGCGTCACAGAAGGCTTGAAGCGAAACAGGCCGCCCCCATTTATGCTTGATTCGACCCGAAATGGGCAGTAGTGTTACCCACCCCTTGCGAGACCCCAGACATGCTCTTCGAAAACGTTGCCGTTCACTCACTTGCCGCCGTTGAGGCCCCTAACTGCCTGACTTCGGACGAAATTTCCGATCGCCTGGCGCCCACAATGGATCGCCTTGGCATCCGCAAGAACCTGCTCGAAGAGCTGTCCGGTATTGGTGAACGCCGCGTCTGGGACGAAGGCACGCAGCCCTCTGACGCCGCCACCCTGGCCGCCGAAAAGGTGCTGGACGAGTCCGGCGTCGACCGCAAGGACATCGGCATCATCATCAATACCTCGGTCAGCCGCGATTTCCTCGAGCCGTCCACGGCCTGCATCGTGCACGGCAACCTGGGCCTGGCCGCGGAATGCGTGAACTTCGATGTCGGCAACGCCTGCCTGGCGTTCCTGAACGGCATGGACATCGCCGCACGCATGATCGAACGCGGTGAGATCGGCTACGCGCTGATCGTCAATGGCGAGACCAGCGGCCCGATCACCGAGTCGACCATTTCCCGCCTGCTGCAGCCGGAAATCACCGAGATGGAATTTCGCTCCGAGTTCGCGTCGCTGACGCTGGGATCCGGCGCCGCCGCCATGGTCATGTCGCGCGCCGACCTGGCCCCGGAAGGTCACACCTACCGCGGCAGCATCACCCGCGCGGCCACCGAGTTCAGCCACCTGTGCCGTGGCAACATGGACAAGATGGTCACCGACACCAAGACCCTGCTCACCGAGGGCCTGAAGTTGGCCACCGGGACCTTCGGCGTGGCCCGCAAGGCCATGGGCTGGGTGGCGGAAGAGCTGGACCAGTTCATCATTCACCAGATCAGCAAGGTGCACACCGAGGCCATCGTGCAACTGCTGGGCCTGGACCCGACGCGGGTACAGCGCATCTACCCGAATTTCGGCAACATCGGCCCCGCCTCGGTGCCCATCGCGCTGGCCAAGGCCGTCGAGCTGGGCCGCGTCAAGCGTGGCGACCGGATCGCCCTGTTGGGCATCGGCTCCGGCCTGAACTGCTCGATGGCAGAAGTGGTCTGGTAAGCGGGCCCATGCCCGTCGACCACCGCGCCGAAAGCGCCAACGCGTACCGGCCACCCGAAAACCTCTACCCGTTCGAGTCCCACTGGCTGGACCTGGACGGCGGTCGCCTGCATTACCTGGACGAGGGCCCGCGCGACGCCCCCGTCGTGCTGATGGTTCACGGCAACCCGACCTGGTCGTTCTACTACCGCAACCTGGTGAAGGCGCTGCGCGGGCGCTACCGCTGCATCGTGCCCGATCACATGGGTTGCGGCCTGTCGGACAAGCCCGACGACGAGCACTACCCGTACCAGCTGGAACGGCGCATCGACGACATCGACGCGCTGATGAAGCACCTGGGGCTGGCCGGCCAGCCGCTGACCCTGGTGGTCCATGACTGGGGCGGCATGATCGGTTTTGGCTGGGCTACCCGCGCCGGCGCCGAACTGCGCCAGTGCGTGGTGCTGAACACGGCCGCGTTCCCGATGCCGGAAAGCAAGCGCTTTCCGCTGGCGCTGTGGTTCGCCGGGCGCACGTCGCTGGGCGCCTTCGCGGTGCGCGCCTTCAACGCGTTTTCCGGCGGCGCGGCGCGTATCGGCTTCAAGCAGCCCGTCAGCAAAGAAGTCCGCGCCGGCTATGTCGGCCCCTACGATTCATGGGACAACCGCATCGCCACGGTGCGATTCGTCCAGGACATCCCGCTCAAGCCCGGTGACCGCGGCTACGACATTGTCGAGCGCACCGAGCAGGACCTGTCGCGCTACCGCCAGACCCCGGCGATGATTGCCTGGGGCCTGCGAGATTTCGTATTCGACCACCATTTCCTCGCCCGCTGGGAGCAGATCCTGCCGCAGGCCGAGGTCGAGCGCCACGAGGACTACGGGCACTACGTGCTCGAGGACGGCGGCGAAGCGCTGGTGGAGCGCATCACCCAATTCATCGAACGTCATGAGCCAGGCGCCGACGCCGCCACCGTGGCCGGCACCTGAGCCCTGCAACGTCGCGGCGGCGCTGACCCGGCAGGCCCGGGAGCGCCCCGATGCGGCGGCCATCCACTTCCCGGTGGGTCGCCGCGGCAACGACGTCCGCTACCAGTCCTTCAGCTACGCGGAACTCGATCGGGAGAGTGACGCCGTCGCCCGCGGCCTGTTGGCCATGGGTATCCGGCCCGGCGAGCGCGCCGCGCTGATGGTGCCGCCGGGGCGCGAGTTCTTCGTACTGTTTTTCGCCCTGTTCAAGGCCGGCATCGTGCCGGTGCTCATCGACCCGGGCATCGGTCCGAAACACCTGAAGCAATGCCTGGGCGAGGCCGCACCGGACGCCTTTATCGGCATCACCCGCGCGCAACTGGCCAGCGTACTGCTGCGCTGGTCGCCGGCCACCATCCGCCACCGCGTGACCGTGGGCCCGCGGCTGGGATGGGGCGGCCAGTCACTGGCGCGCGTGGCCGCCATGGGGCGTGACGCCGGCGACACGCCCGCCCTTTGCACCACCGGCCCGGATGACCTGGCCGCGATCCTGTTTACCTCCGGCAGCACCGGCCCGCCCAAGGGCGTGATTTACCGGCACCGCCAGTTCCACTACCAGGTGGAGATGCTGCGTGACCGCTTCGATATCCAGCCCGGTGAAGTGGACCTGGCCACGTTTCCGCCCTTCGCGCTGTTCGACCCCGCGCTGGGCATGACAACCGTGGTGCCGTACATGGACCCGACCCGGCCGGCCAGGGCCGACCCGGCGCTGTTGCTGGATGCCATCCGCCGCTTTGGCGTGACCAACGTGTTCGGTTCACCGGCGCTGCTGCGCAACCTGGGCCTGCACCTGGAGCAGAACGACGAGACACTCGATGGCGTCCGCCGCGTGCTGTCCGCTGGCGCCGCGGTGCCCACTGAAACCGTGCGACGCGTCGCCGCCCGCCTGCCGGACGGCGCCCGCGTGCACACGCCCTACGGCGCCACCGAGTGCCTGCCCGTGGCCAGCATCGACAGCGCCGGCCTGGATGACGATGTCATCGCCGCCGCCGCGAATGGCGAAGGCATTTGCGTCGGCACGCCCGTTGCGCCCAACCTTGTCTTCGTCATGGCCGTCACTGACGAGGCCGTACCACGGCTGGAGCCGGAGCACCTGCTGGAGACCGACCAGGTGGGTGAGATCATTGTTCACGGCCCCACCGCCACGCCGGGTTACTGGCACCGCGACAGCGCCACCGAGCGCGCCGTCACGGTGGATGGCAAGGGCCGGGCCTGGCATCGCATGGGCGACATCGGCCGTATCGACGAACAGGGGCGGATCTGGTTCATGGGGCGCAAGTCACAGCGTGTGCGCGCGGCCGGTGGCGACCTCTACACCGACCAGCTCGAGGCGATCTTCAACACTCACCCGGAAGTGGCCCGCACCGCCCTGGTTGGCGTCGGCGCGAGCGGTGAACAACGCCCGGTGCTGTGCGTGGAACCCCGGCAGCCGGGCCGCGTGAAGGACGAAGCGTTCGCTGGTGAACTGCGCCAGGCCCTGCTGGACATCGCGTCTGAACGCGACTCGACCCGCGCCATCGCCACGGTGCTGTTCCACCCCGGCTTTCCCGTGGATATCCGTCACAACTCGAAGATTGGCCGCGAGACGCTGGCCACCTGGGCCGCCGGCCAGCTTGGTGGCGGGAGCGGGTCATGAAGGTCCTGGTCACCGGTGGCGGCGGTTTCGTCGGCGGCGCGGTCTGCCGCATGCTTCTGGCGCGTGGTGACCAGGTCGTCGCGTTCCAGCGCGGCGAACCCACGGCACTGATGGCGCTGGGCGCCACGGCATACCGCGGTGATATCGCCGACACGGACGCCGTGCGCCAGGCCGCACGTGGCTGCGATGCCGTGGTCCACACCGCCGCCCGCGCCGGTGCCTGGGGGCCGCGCGCGGACTACGTGGCGGCCAACATCACCGGTACCGACAATGTCATCGCCGCCTGCCGTGAACATGGGATCGGCCGGCTGGTATTTACGTCCTCGCCGAGTGTCGTCCACGAAGGCGGCGATATCGAAAACGGCGACGAGTCGCTGCCCTACCCCGCGCGCTTCCATGCCGCCTACCCGGAAACCAAGGCCGCATCGGAGCAGGCCGTGCTGGCCGCCAATGACGATGCGCTCTGGACCGCCGCACTGCGGCCGCACCTGGTCTGGGGGCCGGGTGACAATCACCTGCTGCCGCGACTGGTCGAGCGCGCGCAACAGGGCCCGCTCCGGCTGCCGGCGCCGCAGAAGCTGATCGACACGGTGTACATCGACAACGCCGCCATGGCGCACCTGCAAGCGCTGGACGCGCTGGAGTCGAACCCGCGCTGCCGCGGGCGGGCCTATTTCGTTACCAACGCGGAACCGCTGCCGACCGGCGAGATCATCACCCGCCTGCTCGCCGCCGTCGGCCAGTCCGTCGACATCCGGCCGATCTCGCCGAAGGTGGCCTACGCGGCCGGCCTGGCCTGTGAGGTCGCCTGGACACTGACCGGCCGCGACAGCGAGCCGCCCGTGACCCGCTGGGCCGCGGAGCAGTTGTCCACGGCGCACTGGTTCGACCCCGCCGGCGCCGAGCGCGACCTGGGGTACCGCCCGGCCATCAGCATTGCCGAGGGCCTGGAACGGCTGGCGGCATCGGCCGCCGTAAGCAATCCCTAGCAGCCCAGCCCGACCACGTTGACCAGGCGCCGGGCGTTCATGGTCTTGTCGCCTTCGTTGGTATCCAGTTCGAATCGCATGGCGTTACAGCTGTCGCCGGTGACGGTGACGCTGCCCCAGTCCTGCAGGGCCTGCCCACTGGGCACCGGCGCGCCGTAGGAACCCGATGTCGCCTTCAACAGGTCGACCTGCGTGCTGGCGCCGTCGGCAAAGGAAAAGTCGAACGGCGGACTGACCATCCACAGCCGCTCGCCTTCGTCATCGAAGCCGTAGTAGTACAGGATCGCCCCGGCCGCGGTCACCACCAGGTTGAAGCCTTCACCTTCCAGGGACGGGTCGTACCACAGCCCCGAATACTTCGACCGGTCACTTTCCGGCTCCGGCACACACTCGCTGCCGGGCACGCCGATAATTTTCACCAGCGTGGAATCCTTGTGGCCGTCATCACCCACGAGCGTGGCCGTGCCGGCATCGCAGGCCGTGAAACGCAGCCGCAACTCGCCCCAGTAACTGAGCCCGCGACCACTCGATATGGGCTGGTCGTGGACACCTCCGGTCGACTCCAGCATGGCGATGGTGTGCGTCGAGCCCTGACTGAAGGGCGCGCTGAACAACTCGGAAACCAGCCACAACCGTTCGCCGCGCTCGTCGCTGCCGTAGAAATAGATCGCCGTGCCCTGCGCCGTGGTGACGATGTTGTAACCCTCGCCATCCAGCGCCGGGTCGTACCACAGGCCGTTGTAACGGTTGTTGCCCGCGCCGATGCTCGACGGCGTCGGCGGCGAGCTGTCCACCCAGAAGCTGTGCTCGATCGTGTCGCCCTGGAACTCCACCTCGTAGGACCACTCACCCGACATCGCGTTGGCGGGCAGGTTGAACGAGAACCAGATCAGCGCACCGGTAATGTGGTCGCCCGACGTGTAGGTGTAGTTGGTCGTGGTCAGCACCATGCCATTGGGCTGGCGGATGGTGACATCTGATGGCTCATCGCGAAGCAGGTCCCGGTAGGCGATGCTGAAGACGATGAAATCACCGCCACTGAACTGGTTGGCATAATGCGGCGTCTCGACACCGGGGCAGGCCGGCTGCTCCGGCTCGGCGCTATGTGTGGCGATCTGGACAATGGCCGGCACGTAATAGGGCGGCTGGTTTTCCCACCAGCTGTCACCGTTGATGGTGTTACAGGCGCCTTCATACGGGTCCTGCGGCACCCAGGCGTTGCTTTCGAAAAAGCCCACCTCGAAATGCAGGTGCGGGCCGGTGGAATACCCGGAGCTGCCCACCACGCCCAGGTATTCGCCGTACTCGACGCTCGCACCAATGGGCTTGTGGGTCAGCGAACCGGTCCGCATGTGCGCGTAAATGCCAAACGAGCCGTCGGCATGCTCAACCATGACCAGGTTGTTGTCACCAACGGGATTGTCGATGGAACAGGACGTTTCCGGCTGGTTGCCCACCTTGTCGACGATCACGCCGGGCGCCGCGGCCACGACGATGGCACTGTCCTGGTTCATCTGGTACCAGGAATACGGCGTCAGGAAGATGTCCAGGCCGTTATGGCCGTCGTAAGTGCGAGCCTGCGGCGCGCCGCAGTTCCAGTCCTCGATGGCACTGTCACCCTCATTGTCGTCCTGGTCCAGGTAATTGGAAATGGCCTGTACGCTGGGGTGGCCGAAGGTGATCGCCTCGCGCATGGGCCACTTCAGCTCGACGCTGTGGGCCATGGCCTGGGGCGAGGCGCCGCGATGGGCTCGCAGCTTTTCAGCGGTCCGGCGGCCGCGTTCCAGCGCGGCATCCAGCCCGGCGCGGTGATTGGCGTCTCGCGGTGCCTCATACTGACGGAAACCGGCGAGCTCCAGTTGATTGTCGGCGAGCGCCGTCGAAGCGGCCATCATGACCGCGAGCAAACAAATCAGTCCACGCATGACTTCCCCCTGGCGTGTTGGTCGGACAACAAAAGTATAGCCAGACCGGGCCCGGCGCGCTCAGCCCTCGTCGCGAGCCGCCTGGCGCTGGCGACGCCGGCGCAGCCAGCGCTCGACCAGGCCGTATTTGAGCAGCGCGGCATCCTCGCCACTGGCCGCATCGTAGTCGCCGTCGTACTTGTGTTTGACCCAGGCATTGAGGTCCAGCTGGCAGGCATAGTTGAACAGGCGCCGGTTGATGGGGTGAAACCCGGGCTTGTCCAGCACGGTGGTGCCGAAATCGATGACCACCGGCGCGCCGTCGTCGGCCATCATCAGGTTCGACTTCGACTTCAGGTCGCCATGGGCCACGCCGCACTCGTGGAACGCCCGGATAATCTCCAGCAGCCGCGCAAACCAGGCTTCGCGTTCGCTGATTTCGGCCTCTCGGTAGGGCCGGCCGCGGATAAATTCCAGCACCAGGTAACGCTCATCAATCATGCCCAGGAATTTCGGCACCCCGCGAATGCCCTGCATGCGCTGGTAGGCCCGGGCCTCGCGACGCAGTGTCGCCTGGCGCGCGCGCAACACCGGGCCGCTACCCATCGCCACCTTGATGACAAACGACATGCCCACTTCCTGGAACAGCAGCACGGTGCCCTGGTTGCTGGTGGCCAGGACGTTCTGGCCACTGGCCATGCAGTTGTCGGCCCAGCGGGCCAGGTGCTTTGGAAGTCTGAATTCAGGCATGCGGCGATTCTAGCCGAAGGACAAGCGCCGCGTACGCGGGCCCGGGTGGGGGATTCATTAGCCCGGGGCACGCTGTGAATACGTCCATGTACGCTCATCGCCGGCATCCTTGCCGGCGATGGCCCCGGGCTAATGAATCCCCCACCCGGGCACGGAACTGGGTTCTGTCTGGTAGTATCGCTCGGTCAAAATCGAACAAGAGTCACTTGCACGTGAAACACATCAAACTCCTGATTGCCGGGCTTGGCCTGGCCTCGGCTGGGGTACAGGCCGCGGAAGAAGCTTTTCCTTCGACCTACGAGCCCCTGCCTTCCCAGCCCACCCTCATCACCAATGCCACCATCCTGACCGGCACGGGCGAGCGCCTTGAGAACGCGTCGATCCTGCTGGACGGCGGCACCATTGCCTGGGTCGGCAGCGGCGACGCGCCGGCGAATGCGGTGACCATCGATGCCGAGGGCGGCTACGTCACGCCGGGCATTATCGACGTGCACTCGCACCTGGGCGTCTACCCCAGCCCCGGTGTCTCATCCCATGCCGACGGCAACGAGATGACCAACCCGGCCACACCCAATGTCTGGGCCGAGCACAGCATCTGGCCGCAGGACCCCGGTTTCTCGCGCGCGCTGGCGGCCGGCGTGACGTCACTGCAGATCCTGCCGGGCTCCGGCAACCTGATCGGCGGCCGTGGCGTGACGGTGAAGAACGTCTACAGCACGTCCTACCAGGGCATGAAATTCCCGGGCGCGCCGCACGGCATGAAGATGGCCTGCGGCGAGAACCCCAAGCGCGTCTATGGCCAGAAAGGCCGCCAGCCCATGACCCGCATGGGTAACGTGGCCTCCTACCGCGAAGAGTGGATTTCCGCGCAGGCCTACCTGGAAAGCTGGACCGAGTACGAGCGCAAAGTGGCCGACGGTGACGAAGACGCCAAGGCGCCGAAGCGCGACCTGAAGCTGGAGACCCTGGCCGGCGCCCTGAAGGGCGACATCCTGGTCAACATGCACTGCTACCGCGCCGACGAGATGCTGACCATCCTGGACCTGGCCAAAGAGTTTGGCTACAAGGTCACCACCTTCCACCACGGCGTCGAGGCCTACAAGATCGCCGACGAGCTGGCCGAGGCCGGTGTCTGCGGCGCGCTCTGGGCCGACTGGTGGGGCTTCAAGATGGAGGCCTACGACGGCATCCAGGAAAACATCGCCCTGGTCGACCGCCCGGAAGGCAGCTGTGCCATCGTCCACTCGGATTCTTCCGAGGGCATCCAGCGCCTGAACCAGGAAGCCGCCAAGGCCATGGCCCACGGCCGCCGTGCCGGGCTGGAGATTTCCGAGGAGCATGCCATCAGCTGGCTGACCTCCAACGCCGCCAACTCGCTGGGCGTCGGTGAGCGCACCGGCACGCTGGAAGCGGGCAAGATGGCCGACGTGGTGGTCTGGAACGGCACCCCGTTCAGCGTCTACGCCAAGGCCGAGAAAGTCTTTATCGACGGCGCATTGCTCTATGACCGCGAGAACCCGGCGCTACAGCCGGTCTCCGACTTCGAACTCGGCCAGCTGCAGGAGGTGCGCTAATGAGCCCGTTCAAGACCACGCTGGCCGCCGTGCTGACCCTATCCGCGCTGGCGGCCACCAACACCTACGCCGACGCGATCATGATCCGCAACGCCACGGTCTACACCATGACCGACGACGGCGTGCTGGAAAACACCGACTTGTTTGTCTCCGGCAACGAGATCCGCAAGATCGGCCGCAACCTGGACGTCCCCGCCGACATCCGCGTCTTCGACGCCGGTGGCCGGCCGCTGACGCCGGGCCTGTGGGGCGGTGCCGGCGCCGTGGGTATTGTCGAGGTATCGGCCGTGGAGGAATCTTCCGACGCTTCCGACGCCACGCTGGAAATGCGCCCCGAGTTTGACGTCACCCCCGCGTACAACCCCAACTCCTCGCTCGTGCCGGTAGCACGCACCGAGGGCCACACCTTCACCCTGCTGGGTGCCGGTGGTGGCGGCAGCATCATCAACGGCCAGGGCCGGGTGGTCGCGCTGGATGGTGGCTACAGCAGCTTTCATGGCGGCCGCGTGCTGTTCATCAGCCTGGGCGGCCATGCCGCCGAAAAAGCCGGTGGCTCACGCGCGGGCCAGTGGATGCAGCTGAACCAGGCCTTCGCCGAATCCGGCCTGAAAGCCAGTGATGACGGCGACGGCGTGCTCACCCGCGCCGGTCGCACGGCGTTGGCCAGCTCGGTGAAGAACGGCATTGTCGTCTTCGGCGTCAACCGCGCCAGCGACATTCTGCAGACCCTGGCGTTTGCCGAGCATCACGGCATCACTGCCGTCATCGACGGCGGCGCCGAGGCCTGGATGGTCGCCGACGAACTGGCCGCCGCCGGCGTGCCGGTGATGCTGGATCCGCTGCAGAACCTGCCGTCCAGCTTCGACGCCATGGGCTCGCGCCTGGACAACGCCGCGCTGCTGCACGAAGCCGGTGTGACCGTCATCGTCGACGGCGCCGGCAGCCACAACGCCCGCAAGCTGCGCCAGATGGCCGGCAATGCCGCGGCCAACGGCCTCGACCACGAAGCCGCCGTGGCGGCCATCACGGTCAACCCGGCCCGGGTATTCGGCGTGGACGACGCCTTCGGCACCATCGAGGAAGGCAAGCGCGCCGACCTGGTGCTCTGGACCGGCGACCCACTGGAAGTCACCACCGTCGCCGAGCGCGTCATCGTCAACGGCAAGCTGGACTCGATGAAGTCCCGCCAGACCGAACTGCGCGACCGCTACCTGGTAGAAGACCCAACCATGCCCCGCGCCTACATCCGGTGACGGGTAACGGGTGACGCGTGACGCGTGACGCGTGACGCGTGACAGAGCGTTACACGGCGCTGGGGCGGGCTGGTTTATTTACGGACCTTCGGCGGCATGGATGCCGCCGATGAGCGCAGGCCAAAGCGACCGCACGTTACGACCGAAGGGAGTAAGTAAGGGAGCGACGCCGTCGCGCGTGATACAGGGATGTACTCGAGCGAGTCCGGGGAGAAGGCAACCTGCCTCCGCCCCGGAACGCCCCGTCACCAGGAACGCGTCATTCGTCGCCCAGGTAGGTGACCACCATGTCGACAAACGCCTTCACCCCGGTCTCCAGCCATTCCTCCTCCATGTTGAACTCCGGCGAATGATTCGCCGGTAACGTGGTCGGGTCGACGCCCTCGGGGCCCGAGCCCAGGAAGACGAACAGGCTGTCGGTGACCTGGCCGAACTCGGAGAAATCCTCGGCCACGGTCTGCGGGGTCACGCTGGCGACCGGCGCACCGGAGGCCCGCTCAAGCACTGGCTTCATCATCGTATAGAGCCGGTCCGTGTTCACCACCGGTGGCGCTCCGCGATCCACCTCGAAGTCGATGGTGGCGTTCGAGGCCGCCGCAATCGACGTGGCCGTGCGCTCCACCGCCTCGATAATCTGCTCGCGCATCTCGTTATCGAACGCACGGATCGTGCCTTCGAGTTCCACCGTGTCAGGGATCACGTTGTTACGGATGCCGCCGTCAATGCGGCCAACGCTGACGATCGACGGCGCGCGCGTGACATCCACCTGGCGGCTGGCGACCGTCTGCAGCCCCATGATGATCTGCGCCGCAACGGTGATGGGATCGATGCCGTCCCAAGGCCGCGCGCCATGGGTCTGTTTGCCGTGGACGGTGATCAGGAAACGGTTGGCAGACGCCATCAACGGCCCCGACCGGGTGGCAAACTCCCCGCCGGGCACGCCGATGCCCACGTGGATGCCGAACACTGCCTCGGGTGTCGCCTCGTCGAAGATGCCCTCTTCCAGCATCAGCAGCGACCCGCCCGGTTCACCCGGCGGCGGCCCTTCCTCGGCCGGCTGGAAAATCAGCATCACCGAACCGGCCAGGTCTTCCCGGTTGTCATTAAGAATCTTCGCCGCGCCCAGCGCCATGGCCATGTGGTTGTCATGACCACAGGCGTGCATGACGCCGGTCTGCTGGCCGTTGAACTCGGTGGTCACGGTGGACGCAAACGGCAGGCCGGTCTGCTCGGTCACCGGCAGCCCGTCCATGTCGGCGCGAATGGCCACCAGCGGCCCCGGCTTACCGCCACGAATCATGCCCACAACGCCATACCCGGCGATGCCGGTCTCATGCGGAATACCCAGCTCATCAAGGATCTCGGCGATGCGCTGCCCGGTGCCCTGCTCGCGATTGCTCAACTCCGGATTCTGGTGAAACCAGCGCCGCCATTCCACCACCTGGGGCTGGACCTCGGCGGCGGCGGTGTCGATGCCGCTCTCGATCTCCTGAGCATTGACTACGGGGAAAACAGTGGCCAACGCGGCCAGAAAAACGATAAAGCGCATGAGAGGCTCCAGCATCTGAAAGCCTGCAGGTTAGCACCACGACGACAAAACTTCGCCGAAATGGCACCACTTGACGAATGCCGCGCATAAGACTACATTTGTAGTCATCAACGACTACAAATGTAGTCCGTAACACAGAAACGAGATGCTGCCATGCCCCTGGATATCACCGACGCCGAACTCACTTTGATGCAATTGCTCTGGAAAGAGTATCCACTGACCGCACGTGAACTGACCGAACGCCTGGAGGCAGAAAAGGGCTGGCATCGCAAAACCGTCAACACCTTGTTGAGCAGGCTGGCTAAAAAGGGGGCCATTCAGCGCGAGAAGGCATCGACCGGTGCGGCCGCGTGGTCGCCCCTGATCGACCGGCGCAGCCACCAGGTGTCCGTCACCTCAACGTTTGTCGACGAACACTTCGACGGCGAAATCGCCCCCTTGGTAGCCAGCTTTGCTGAAGCCCGCAACCTTGACGACAAGCAAATCGCCGAGTTGCAGGACATGCTTGACCGGATATTTGACGATGATTGAACGCTTGGCCGAACAGGCTGTACTGGCGGCGATCTCGTCATGCGCCTGGATCGTGCTGGTGCTGGTCTTGCGGCCCATGGCAACACGGCGGCTCGGGGCACGCTGGGCCTATGCCCTCTGGAGCATACCCTTGTTGGGGCTG
Source organism: Marinihelvus fidelis (assembly GCF_008725655.1). Lineage (NCBI taxonomy): Bacteria > Pseudomonadati > Pseudomonadota > Gammaproteobacteria > Chromatiales > Wenzhouxiangellaceae > Marinihelvus > Marinihelvus fidelis. The sequence goes on from NZ_VYXP01000006.1 coordinate 132,221, forward strand.
ATGGCCATGCTGTTGCCAGCACAGGCGCTGAAAGCAGCGTTCGACTGGCCAACGCTGACGCTTCCCCTGTTACCTGACTTTCTGACCCGAACCACCATAGGTGCAGACCGCGCCGCCCATACCCTGGACATCCATGACTGGGCACGGTGGCTGGCCTGGGCCTGGGTAGCCGGCGCGATGGCGCTGTTTGCCAGGTTTTTGGTCCAGTACCTTCGTGGACACCTGCGGGCATTCCGGCACAGCCGAACCCTCTCATCACGGGAACATGAGCAATTGCAGCAACGGCTAGATGCCCTGGCGCGCCGATACGACGTTGAGATACGAATGCTAACCGTGCCCCAGGGCCCTGCCGTGACCGGCATCGTCGACCCCAGGCTCTACCTGCCTTCTGACTTCTTCCAGCGGTTCAGCCAGGACCAGCAATCCCTGATCCTGGCGCACGAACTGCACCATATCCGCCGTCGCGATGTGATCGTGCAGATGGCAGCGCGACTCTATCGCTGCCTTTTCTGGTTCAACCCGCTGGCATGGGTGGCAGAGCGCGGCGTGCTGCTTGACCAGGAGATATCCTGCGACGAACACGTCCTGCGAACCACCGATGATGCAACGCGTCGAAACTATGGACAGGCCATGCTGCTGGCCGCGCAGAGTTCACATGGCGCCGCTCACGCCGGCTACTCCTCGTACCGACACATGCGCCGCCGCGCCGCCATGCTACGTGAGCATCGCCCGGCACCGGTACGGAACGCGCTCGGCGCCACGTTACTGATCCTGGCCGCCATTCCCAGCATCGCCTTCGGCCTGCTGGGCAGTTTCGAGCCCAGGCGTGACATCCGCCCGACGCTGTTAGCGCCCATGGCCGAGATCATGGGGCAACTTCAATGCGGCAAGCCCACCGAAGGCGAAATCTTCGCCATGCTGGAGCGCATCGAACAACTTCGTGCCTCCACGCCCGGCAACGCGCTAAGCAGCCAGGAGCAAGCTGGTCTCCACGGCATGGCGGCACTCGCGCATCACCGGCTGGGTGATTCCCAGGCCTCGCTAACGGCGTTCCAGGTAGTCGCCAAGCTGTCACGCGGCACACTCGATATCCCACCTACGGCCGTCTGCGAGTACCACCGCGTGTACCTGGCAGACCAGCCCGAAGCCCTGGAGGTAAACACTCGATGAACCCCACCATTGACACGAGTTTCCGCAGCATCAACACCCGCCTCGGACCCCGACTGATTACGGGCACGGCCTTCGGACTGGCCATCACCGTGACCCTGTTCTGGGGCATGCAGCGCCTGATCGAAGGCACCGAGATGGAACTGATCGACGAGCCAAGAAGGGCCCTGCTGGATTTCGTGAGGGTCAAACGCGAACCAACCCCGGAAAAGAAGCAACCGGAGGTCATCAAACCTCCGGCACCAGAGAAGCAACCACCCCGGCCCGAACCGACCTGGGATGGCCCGAGTCCAGGCCCGACAATCCCGCTCACTCCGCCACCCGTCGGACCCGTCATGGACAGTCGCCCAACCCTGGACGGCGTGTTCGCGGAAGGCGACTACCTACCTATCGTCAAGGTGGCACCCATCTATCCGCAACGTGCACTGTCCCGAGGTACGGAAGGCTACTGCACGGTCGAGTACACCGTGACCCGACAAGGCACAATCCGCGACCCGTTCGTGGTACCTGGGCAGTGCACCAGCAGCCTTTTTGAGCGCGCCTCGATCCAGGCAGCCCTGAAGTTCAAGTACAAGCCGCGCGTCATTGATGGCCAGCCTATCGAAGTGCCCGGTGTTCAGAACCGCTTCAGGTTTGAGATCGGCGAGTAGGCCCAAATGAAAAACCGTCAGAACATCCGGAACCGTTTCCATGGCATTGCCCTGGCAGCGACATTGGGTATCTTCCAGGCGAGTACGGCAACAGCAGAGGAAGGGAAGCAGCGGGAAACCAGGGCGACTGTCGCCATGAGTCAGAAAGTCTACGAGACCCTGACCCAGGCGCAGGCATTGGTCGAGAACAGGGCGTATGAACAGGCCGAGGCGATCCTGGCTGATCTACGAATGCGCGAGGACCTCGAGCCTTATGAAACAGCGCAGGCCTGGAACCTGTCGGCTTTCAATTACTATCAGCGGGAACGGTATGAAGATGCCATTCGTGCCTATGACCAGGTTCTCTCACAGCCCGACATGCCTGTTGGACTAAGGCAAACAGCGCTGAAAACTAAGGCACAGTTGAAGTTAAACGTCGAAGATTATCGCGGAACGCTGACCACCATAGACCGGCTGATGGAACTGGTGTCCGAGCCCGCCCCGGACATCGACTACACCCGCGGCGCGGCCTATTTCCAGCTTGGCGAATTCCGGAACGCATTGGCCCCGCTACAACGCGCCGTGAGCACGACAACGGCCAGCGACGCGGTTCCGAAAGAGGGCTGGTTGCTGCTTTTGCGCGGCTGTTATTACCAGTTGAAGGATTTCGAGAACATGGTTGCCGTTCTTGAAGACCTGATTCGGCACTACCCCAAAGACACCTACCTGTTGACACTGGCCGGGGCGTACTCGGAGTTGGGGGACACGCTTAAACAGCTCGTGATCATGGAAACCCTGTACGAACAGGGGCTGATCAGTAATTCATCGCACATCACCAACCTGGCCAATCTATACCTGCTGCACGAAACACCACTGAAGGCCGCCGAGTTGCTTGATCGTGAACTTGAATCCGGAGCACTGGAAAAGGATGAACGAAGCCTGCGACTGTTATCCCAGGCCTGGTATGCGGCGAGGGAAAACGAGAAGGCCATTGTGCCATTGCAACAGGCGGCTGAGCGCGCCAACGACGGGCAGCTGTATGTGCGACTGGCGCAGTCCTACCTGCAACTGGATCGTTGGGAAGCGGCGGTCGACGCCCTGCAAACCGGGCTCGACATCGGCGGTATCGCCCGCACTGACAGCGCCCATATCCTGCTTGGCATGGCATACATGCGACTGGGACAACACGCCCAGGCCAGGCGTGCCTTTATGGTCGCACAGGGCGATGTGCGCAGCCGACGGGAAGCGCAACTGTGGGTCGACTACATCGACAGTGAAGTCCGCCGTACCAAGGCGCTGGAACAACCCGTTCCGGACCCCAGGCAAAGCCCGCTGGATGCCCTGCTAGAGGCCGCCGAAGACGCGACCTGAGCCGGCCATGCGAGAGCGCCAGCTCAGCGAACGATCGCCTTGCCCGCGTCCGAGCGCGGGTCCGAGCCGGCGCTGACTTCGCCGTTGTCCAGGTTCCACAGCACGCCGTGCATGTTGCCCCAGCGGCGGTTGCTGACTTCGACGGTGTGGCCCATGGCTTCCAGCGCGGCGATTTCGTCGGCGCTGAAGGCGTCGGGTTCGGCCGAGATGTGGTCGGGCACGAACTGGTGGTGGTAGCGCGGCAGCGAGACCCAGTGCTCGGGACCGTTGCCGTCCATGAAGTCGAGAATGCCCAGCAGCACCATGGTGATGATGCGCGAGCCGCCCGGGGTACCCAGCACGCCGACCTTGTCGTCGCCGTGGATGAATGTCGGGCTCATCGAGGACAGCGGCCGTTTGTTGGGCTGGATCTCGTTGGCTTCGAAGCCGATCAGGCCGAAGGCGTTGGGCACGCCCGGCTTGGCCGAGAAGTCGTCCATCTCGTTGTTCAGCACGAAGCCGGTGCCAGGCACCATGAAGGCGTTGCCGAAGGCCAGGTTGACGGTCAGCGTGGCGGCGACCAGGTTGCCGTCGGCGTCCATGATCGAGAAGTGGGTGGTGTCGGTGCGCTCGGTGCGGTCGGCGTTGCCGGGCAGCATGTCGCTGGGGGTGGCCTTGTCCGGGTGGATCGAGGCACGCAGGCCGTCAGCGTAGTACTGGTTGGTCAGTCGCGCGACCGGCACGTCGACGAAGTCCGGGTCGCCCAGGAACAGCGCGCGGTCGCGGTAGGCGCGGCGCATGGACTCGACCACCCGGTGGGCGCGTCCGGCCCGGTCCAGTTCATCGAAATCGTAGCCTTCCAGGATGTTCAGCATGGTGGCGATGGCGATGCCGCCCGATGACGGCGGCGAGGCCGTCACCAGCTGGTAGCCGCGGTACTCGGTGCGGATCGGCTCGCGCTCGACGACGTTGTAGTTGGCCATGTCCTCCATGGTCCAGATGCCGCCGGCTTCACGCACGCCGTCCACCAGCTGCTGCGCGATGCGGCCTCGGTAGAACACGTCCGGGCCTTCCTCGGCGATGGCTTCCAGCACCTCGGCCATGTCCGGCAGCTTGATGACGTGACCCATGGGTGGCACCTCGCCGTCCAGCAGGAAGGCCTCGCTCGCGGCGGGCCAGCGCTTGATCACGTCCTTCTTCCAGCCCAGCATGGTGTGGAATTTTTCGTACACCGGAAAGCCTTCGCGGGCGGCGCGGATGGCCGGCTGCAGGCTGCGTGAGAACGGCAAACGGCCATACTTCTCGGCGATATGCGCCAGCGCGGCGATCTCGCCGGGGATACCGGCGGCCAGCGGGCCGTTCACGGCCAGGTCGCGGTCGACGTTGCCGTCGGCGTCCAGGTACATGTCCGTGGTGGCTGCGGCCGGCGCCTTCTCACGCCCGTCGACCATCACCTCGAAACCGTCTTCGGCACGATGCAGCAGCCAGAAACCGCCACCGCCAATACCGGAACTGGTCTGCTCCACCACCGCCAGCACGGTGCTCACCGCGATCGCAGCATCAAAGGCGTTACCGCCGGCTTCCAGGATTTCGTGGCCGGCCTCGGTGGCCATGTAGTGGGCACTGGCGATGGCGGCCTTGCCCGGCCGGGCCACGGCAGCGTCCTGCGCCTGCGCCGTCGGCCAGCCCGCCAGGGCCACCAGGCCGGCGATCAGCAGCAGCGGGAGCAACCGCGAGACCACGCGCGCCAGTGGTGAAGTCGATGACCGGCCGTTCATACGGCGGCCGCGTCGGTCAGGCGACGGTATTTTTCCCACAGTTGATCCTCAGATTCTTTGTTGTCCGGGTCTTTCGGAATGCACTCGACCGGGCAGACTTCCACGCATTGCGGCTCGTCATGATGGCCCACGCACTCGGTGCACAGGCTGGGGTCGATCTCGTAGATTTCCACGCCCTGGTAAATGGCCTCGTTGGGGCAGACCGGCTCGCAGACATCACAGTTGATGCACTCTTCGGTGATCTTCAGCGACATTTCAGTGCCCGAATCGGTCCTTCAGCGCCTGCTCGACTTCGGGCGCGACAAAACCGGTCACATCACCGCCCAGGCGGGCGATTTCCTTGACCAGCGACGACGAGATGAACGAGTACTTCTCGTCCGGCGTCATGAACAGGGTCTCGATTTCGGCATGCAGCCGCCGGTTCATGCTGGCCAGCTGGAACTCGTACTCGAAATCCGAAACGGCGCGCAGGCCACGCACCAGCACATTGGCGCCCTGCTCCATCGCGAATTCGATCAGCAGGTTGTCGAACCCCACCACGGTGACGTTATCCAGCTCCGACAGGCAATGCGCCGCCATCTCGATACGGTGATCGAGACTGAACAGCGGCGCCTTGTGCGGGCTCTCCGCAATGGCCACGATCACGCGATCAAACACGCGCGCGGCACGCGTCACCAGGTCCGTGTGCCCCTTGGTGACCGGGTCAAACGTACCCGGGTATATGGCGGTGACTTTGCTCACGAATTCCCATCCGGTTGGCTCCCCCCCATTTTACCGCGTCTGGGTGACGCGTGACGCGTGACGGGTGACGGGTGACGGGTGACGGGTGACGGGCGTGTGTGTCACGGCCGGGGGTGGGGTGGGGGGG
>NZ_VYXP01000006.1:138023-369848 GCF_008725655.1 Marinihelvus fidelis
GGGGTCGCGCCGGACCTTCGGCGGCATGGATGCCGCCGATGAGCGTACAGGGATGTATTCACAGCGTGTCCGGCGAGACCCCAACCCACCTCCGGCCCCGCGACACCCTCACCCACGCCGGAAAAGCTGCAGTCGCGACTCCCCGACCACCTTGTCGCGGGCAAGAGCAAATGGCGCCCTCATGACCAGCTCCGGAAACTTCGAAGGCGATTCGACATAAACGCACCCCCCGGGCGCCACGCAGCCGTTGTCCTGGATGCGCTCCAGCGCCTGCACGGCCAGGCCGGAATCGAACGGCGGGTCCAGGAAAATGATGTCCAGGCTGTCGGGCTCGGCCTGGCGCAGCCAGGCCAGGACGTTGGCGCGATGGATGTCGACATTGTCGGCGCGCAGCGTGGCACGTGATTCGGCCAGAGAACTGACCGCCAGCGGCGCAATCTCAACCATGTCGACATGACGGGCCCCGCGCGATGCGGCCTCGAAGCCCAGCGCGCCGCTGCCGGCAAACAGGTCGGCGCAGCGGGCGCCAGGCACATCGGCCTGCAGCCAGTTGAACAGTGTCTCGCGACTCCGATCACCGGTGGGCCGCAAACCGGGCAAATCGGGCACGGGGAGCTTGCGGCCACGCCATTCGCCGCCGATGATGCGGACCTGGCCGGGCGGTTTCCGTTTCATGGGACGCACCGTTCAGACTTGAGTTTCACCAGGCTGATAGCATATCGCGTTCATGTTCAGAATATTCCGCAAGAACAAGGCCAAAACCGGCGCCGTGCAGGATGTGCAGCTGCGGCCGGTGGAAAAAGATGGCCAGGAGGCGCTCGACCGCCGGCTGGAAGACTCCCGCCGCCAGTTCGGGCGCCAGTTGCAGTCCCTGATCGACGGCTATGACCGCATCGACGACGACCTGTTTGATGACCTGGAAACCACGCTGCTGACCGCCGATGTCGGCGTCGCGGCCACCCTGCGCATCATGGAAGCGCTGCGCGCGGCGGTCGACAACGGCGTGATCACCCAGCCCAACCAGGTGCTGCCCGCAGTGCAGGCCGAGCTGTTCGAGATCATCGAGCCCTGCGAGCAGTTCCTGGACGTGCCGGCGGGCCGCAAGCCCTTTGTCATCCTGATGGTCGGCGTCAACGGCGCCGGCAAGACCACCACCATCGGCAAGCTGGCGCAGCGCTTCAAGCAGGACGGCCTGCAGGTGATGCTGGCCGCCGGCGACACCTTCCGCGCCGCCGCCGTGGAGCAGCTGAAATCCTGGGGTGAGCGCAACGACGTGCCCGTGGTGGCGCAAAGCACCGGCGCCGATTCGGCCGCGGTGATTTTCGACGCACTGCAGTCGGCGCAGGCGAAAGGCGTCGACGTGCTGATCGCCGACACCGCCGGCCGTCTGCACACGCAGTCCAACCTGATGGAGGAATTGCGCAAGATTCACCGGGTGCTCGGGCGCCTTGACGACACCGCGCCGCACGAGGTCATGCTGGTGGTCGACGCCGGCAACGGCCAGAACGCGCTGAACCAGGCAAAGGAATTCAATGCCGCGGTTCCGGTCAGCGGCATCACGGTCACCAAGCTCGACGGCACCGCCCGCGGTGGCGTGCTGTTCGCCATTGCCGAGTCGCTGGGCGTGCCCATTCGCTTTATCGGTGTCGGCGAGTCGGCGCGCGACCTGCGGCCGTTTGACGCCGGCACCTTTATCAACGCCATCCTGCCACTTGGCTGAAGCCGCGCCGTTCGCCGAGCGGCTGCTGGCCTGGTGGCGTGTCCACGGCCGCCACGACCTGCCCTGGCAGCACCCACGCACGCCATATCGTGTCTGGGTCTCCGAGATCATGCTGCAGCAGACCCAGGTCGCCACCGTCATCCCCTATTTCGAGCGCTTCATGGCGCGGTTCCCGGACCTGCTCTCGCTGGCGAACACCACTATCGATGATGTCCTGGGCGCCTGGCAGGGGCTGGGCTACTACGCCCGAGCCCGCAACCTGCAGGCCACCGCGGAACGGTGCATGACCGACCACGACGGTCGACTGCCCGACAGCGCCGAGGCCCTGGCCGCGTTACCGGGCATCGGCGCCAGCACGGCCAACGCCATCATTTCGCAGGCCCACGACCGCCCGGCCGTGGTGGTGGACGGTAACGTCAAGCGACTGCTGTCCCGGCACGCCGCAATCGAGGGCTGGCCCGGCCGCAGCGCCGTCATGCGCGAATTGTGGGCGCAGGCGGAAACGCGATTGCCCACGGCCCATGGCGCCGATTACACCCAGGCCGTCATGGACCTGGGCGCCACGGTCTGCAGCCGCCGCAATCCCCGCTGCAACGAATGCCCGGTCCGGCACGATTGCCAGGCCCGCCGACAGAAACGTGTCGGCGAATTGCCCACGCCCAGGCCGAAACGCGATATCGGCCAGCGGCGGCTCTACATGCTGGTGCACTTTGACCGGCGCGGCCGCGTGCTGCTCGAGCGCCGCCCGCCCGCGGGCATCTGGGGCGGCCTGTGGTGCTTTCCGGAATCCGAATCCCGCCAGGCCCTGGCCGAGCGATTCCGCCTTTCGGAAGTGCAGTTGAAGGCGCTTCCCGCCGTCAGCCACCTGCTCACCCACCTGAAGCTGGAGATCATTCCGCTGACCGCCGATGGGCAACGCCCCGGCGACACGGGCACGCAGGACCTGGCGCTCGGGGTAGAATGCGCGGAGCACCTGGACTGGTTCGCGCCGCTGCAGTGGGCCAGGCTGGGCATTCCGAAACCGGTACTGGACATCCTGGAGTCGACCCGCGCATGAGCCGCACCGTGAACTGCATCATCCTCGAACGCGAGGCCCCCGGGCTGGCGAAACCGCCCTACCCCGGCGAACTCGGCCAGCGCATATTCGACAACGTGTCCGCCGAGGCCTGGCAGCGCTGGCTGGCGCACCAGACCATGCTCATCAACGAGAATCGCCTGAGCCCCATCAACCCCGAGCACCGCAAGTTCCTCGAAGGCGAGATGGACAAGTACTTTTTCGGTGACGGCTCGGCCGCCCCCGACGGCTACGTGCCGCCCGAGGACTGAGCCATGCACCTGGCCGGCACGCTGTTCCAGACGCCCGGCCACACCTTCACGCGCGCCTGCCGCGACCTGTCGGTCGAGACCCCCATCGGCCGCTGGAACATGATCGAGGCGCAGCCTGCCCCCGACCTGGCCGACGTCGTCGACTGCTACTGGGAAGGCTGGGGCAACATCCCGCCGATGCGCGAGAAAATCCTGCCGCGCACCCAGGTCGAACTGATGTTCAACCTGAGGGGCGAGCACCGCATCCTGTCGATGGATGGCCGCGACTGCGACATGGATCACAACGGCGGCTGGCTGTCGGGCCTGCAACGGCGCTGGCTGCTGATCGAAACCACCGGCGGCTCGCATTTCGTCGCCGCGCGCCTGAAACCCTGGGGCACCTGGCGCCTGCTGCGAACCCCGATGAACGAAGTTGCCTGCCGGGTTCCCGAGACCAGCGACCTGTGGGGCGGCAAGGGGGAACTGCTGCACGAGCGCCTGGCCGAGGCCCCCAACTGCTTCACCCGTTTCGACCTGCTCGAACAGGACCTGCGCGCCCGCCTGGACCTTCGCGCCCGCCAGGACGACACCCTGGTCGAGGCCTCGCGCCGCATTCGCAACAGCCTGGGCCGCCAGCGCATCGACAGCCTCTGCCGCGACCTGGGCACCACCCGCGGCACGCTTGGCCGGCGCTTCCGCGAACAAGTCGGCCTGACCCCGAAGACTTACGCCCGAGTGGTCCGGATCGACGCCCTGATGGGCCACCTGGCCGCCAACGGCCCGGACCAGTGGGCCGCGCTGGCCGAGGATTTTGGCTACCACGACCAGGCTCACCTGGCGCACGACTTCCGCGAATTCTGCGGCACGACGCCGGAAGACTACCTGCGCCGCGCGGCACCGGGCGGCAGCGCCACCATGGAAGACTGGTAGCGCAACATTTTTACAATACGCCCAAAAAAGAACGGCGTACATTCAAGGCTCGACACACACAACAAAGGAGAAACCCATGCCTCCCATCGAATGGTTACCCACAATCGTCGCCGCCGTTTCCGCGTTTGTCGTCGGCGGCATCTGGTACTCGCCCCTGCTGTTCGCCAAGGCATGGCAACGCGAGACCGGGCTGTCGGATGAGCAGCTGAACGCCGCCAACAAGGGCAAGATTTTTGGTATCGCCTTCGTGCTCTGCCTGCTGGCCGCGATGGCGTTCTCGATGTTTATTGGCCTGTTCGGTGAGCGCTCCGAGAGCCTGTTCATACCCCTGCACTCCGGGCTGATTATCGGCCTGGCCTGGGTGGCGACCTCGTTCGGGGTGAATTACCTGTTCGAACTCAAGAGCCTGAAGCTCTGGCTCATCAACGCCGGCTACCACGCGGTGCAGTTTGCCGTGTACGGGCTGGTCTTCGGCCTGATGTAAGGGGAACGCCATGGATGCCGACGCACAAGTCGCCAAGATGGAGGCGAACATCGCCGAGAAGACCGGCCACCCCATCGACTATTGGGTGAAACAGGTCAAAGCCTCCGGCCTGGGCAAACACGGCGAGATCGTGAAGTGGCTGAAGACCGACCACGGCTTCACCCACGGCTACGCCAACCTGGTCGCGCACCGGACCCTGAAATCCAGCGCCGACCAGCACGACAACGCCGACCTGGTCGCGGCCCAGTACGCAGGCCCCAAGGCCGACCTGAAGCCGATCTATGACAAGGTCATCAAGATCGTCGAGGGCTTCGGTGATGGCCTGGAACTGTCGCCCAAGAAGGCCTACGTCAGCCTGCGCCACAAGAAGCAGTTCGCGCTGGTGCAGCCGTCGACGAAGACCCGCGTCGACCTGGGCATCAACCTGAAGGGCCGCGAGCCCGAAGGCCGACTGGAGGCCTCGGGCAGCTTCAACGCCATGGTCTCGCATAGGATCCGGCTGGAAAAACCCGCCGACGTGGATGCCGATGTGAAGCGCTGGCTGAAGGACGCCTTCGACGCCGCCAGCTAGACCACAGACCCCCACGTCCGCGGCGCCGGGCCGGCTTCACAGCCGCCCGGCACCGCGACGGTTGACTTGAAGCCCCCAAGCGGGTTTAATACCGCGCCTCACGGCCATCCGTGACCTTTTCGGGTTACAATGGCCGACTGCAAGATCCCCCAGTGCCCGGGTAGCTCAGTTGGTAGAGCAGCGGATTGAAAATCCGCGTGTCGGTGGTTCGATTCCGCCCCCGGGCACCATCTTATTCAACGACTTGCGATCAGCCTTAGATGGTCCTGGCGGGCATCTTGTGCCAGGTTTGTGCCCTCTATGCGCCTCGACGCCCGTTTCAGGTGCTCACCGCCCAGATGGGCGTACCGCAACACCATCTCCTGACAGGACCAGCCACCAAGCTCTTGAAGCTCCTGTAGGCTCGTTCCCGCCTGAACGTGCCAAGAGGCCCAGGTGTGGCGCAGGTCATGCCAGCGAAAGTCCGAAATCCCTGCCCGATCCAGAGCCTTGTACCAGGCCTTGGTGGTGGTTCGCGCTACCGGAGCGCCGTTGTACGTGAAAACGTAGTCCGGGTGTTCTCCGTGGCGCCGTCGCAAGACTTCAAGCGCGTCGTCATTCAGGGGAACAACGATGGCCTTGCCAGACTTCGACTCATCCGCATGTACCCACGCCATCCCACGCCGGAGGTCGACCTGCTCCCATCTGAGGAAAGACGCATTGCGCTGCCTCAGCCCTGTTGCCAGCGTGAAGGTCGCCAGGTCTGCAAGGTGGGTGGGTAACTCCGTCAGAAGGCGTGCAGCCTGCTGGTGGGTCAGCCACCTTACCCGCCGGCGTGGTTCCGGGTAGAGCTTGACGCGGGGGATGTGATCCAGCCATTCCCACTCATCGCGAGCGATCCGGAGGATTGACCGGATTAGTGCGAGGTAGCGGTTGGCTGTCGTAGGTGACGATTCGAGCCGCTTGGTCTCCCCGATCTCGAAAACCGTTTCCCGGTCAATCTCATCCAGGTAATGGTTCGCGAGGTGCGAGTCCAACCAGCGAAGCTTGGACCGATCCTGCCGAATATCCGCCTTGTGCTGCTTTTCCCGGAGCCACTGCACCACAGCTTCCTGCCAGGTGCGTCTCGGTTTCTCACCGAGCTGAATCTCACGCCAAAGTCTTGCCTTTAACGTGTCTTCGTACTCCTGCGCGAGCCGCTTGTCCGTAGTCCGAGCAGACTGGCGTATTCGCCGTCCATTGGGCGCGGTAAAGCGGACCCACCAGGTTTCACCGCGTTTGAATAGTGACATAGTGAATTCTCCTCACTTGGGTCACGTTGCGGTGCTTGCCCACGCCCAGAATAGAACGAGCGAAGGTAGGCCACAAGATCGTCCTCGATGAACACCCATTGTTTGCCTGGCTTTGCGGCTGGAACGATTCCCAGTTTGGCTTTTTCGCGAAGTGCAGACGCTGACATGCAAAGGAAACTGGCCGCGGATTTGAGGTCGAGCGTTTTCACCGTTCATTCGCCGTCCCTGGCCTTTTTGTACGCTTCCGGACTCAGGCTGGATTCATCCAAATCCAAGCGTTTATTGAATTTACGGGCCTTCTTTTCCAACGCATTACGAAGGTAACGAGCAAATGAAAATTCGCTGCTCTTCCGTGTCTTGTGATGTTCGGCAGCGGAAACAATGTATTCACGGAACCCGGTTTCGATGTCTTTGATTCCCCTTGCCGCCATAAAAGTGGTTAATCCCCACATTCCCTGAACGAACATGGATTCATCCGAAGGCAACCGCTCTTTCCGACTGCGATCCAACGGCAATGGGTTTTTCACATCTGTGAATCGCGCGCTCTGCAAGGCCTCCCAAACGGGGTGAATCGGCCATCGTGTCTGTACCGAATCGGCAGGGTTGGGAACAACCAGGCGAAGCCACTTCTGACAACAGTACTGCCACAAACCATCAAGCTTGTCGTTCAGGTCATTTGCACACTCGATACCAAATTCTTTAAGTGCTTCTCTCCGAAATTGAAACTCCAACCGGAAAACTGGAAGTTCACCCATCCACCCTCCTTTCGCCCAAAGCGGATAGAAGAAAGTTTTGCCGGACTTCTTCTCTATCTCATATGCCTTGTCGTACAACCTGACGACGATGGGACCGCCATGGCCGAATGAGAATCCTGTAAATCGTTTGCCGCTATATCGTTTGACGATCGCATCACACTTGGTGATCCAGTCGATGACATCAAGTCCGGATAAGTCATGGTCGGTGTAAAAATCAGCACAGATATCTAGTCGACTGATTTTTTGATGTTCCGCTTCCCCAAACTTCGAAACGATTTGTTCGAGCTTTGGAATTACTCTGTCAGGCCCACTATTGGCGAGCACTTCACTTCGGATTTGAGCAACAGCAAGCGGCATTGAATGTGCCGTGGAGCGTGACAATTGAATATCAAACCAGTTGTCAGCGAGGACAAAGGGGAAACGGGGCCGCCCGTAACCCATCAACTCGAACTGGTGATCAAGAATCGGCTGAACTGCCTTTGCCTGTTCACCAGGTTGTGTTGACTGCGCAAAGTCCTTGAGAGTGTCGAAGTGACTCTCTATTTCCGGAAACAGATCACCCGACCAAGAAAGATACAGACTGTCTATTCCTGTTCTGAAGACTTTAGTTTCGCAATCAATGTAATTAGAAGGTGCTGTGTTACTAAGTGGCGCACCTTCCGATACCGTTTCGGTGTGCGCCGAAGGCGCGGCGGGACCAGAAGGATTCTGTGTCCCGACCCGCGCCTTTGCGTCATCCCGCGACTTCGTTTGACTAGTTTTCTTACAACTTGACATTGGCCATCTCCATTTTGTGAAAGATGGCCAAACTATCTATCGCCCAACTACGGCGTTGACGAGGAAGTCAGACCGCGCTTTCACTTCCCCGCTTCGCAACCCTTCGATCTTGCAGGTTTTTCTTAACAGAATCCGATGAAATATTTTTCGGCAACACTTCCAATGTGTTAGTAAACACGTCTGTCAGATCCTCAATCGAGTAGGTTCTAAGGCCTCGAATTTCGTCTATGACTTCGGCCATGTAACGAAAATCATCGAGCTTTTTCTTACGCTTTGGAATCGTCCTGGTAATTGCCTTACTCAACTCACCCATGAAGGTCGTGTCGTTAGCAATCTGGGCTAAACAAATTCTTTTTGCGATCACAGAATTGCCTACAGCCGCACGATCCGTGGCGATTGCCTGGAAAAACGCCTTACGCGAACGTTCCGCGCCCCCTTCCTCGACCAATTTAATCAGGTCGTAAATCGTGTTGTAGTAGGACTTCAAACCATCCATGTTTCCAACCATCGCGAACAATAAAGCCAGAACGTCACCTCGCTCGTCATCTGGCATTGCATCAAGGCGGTCTTCTGCCATCTCACCGCCCTCTCCTTCCCAAAAGCCTTTAAAGAACTCTTGGTAACTATTCAGCGACCTATCAGACCCAAGTAAGTCATATAGCTTTTCCTGGAAACCAACCGCTACAAAGAACGAAACCACAATCTCGCCGGGTGGCACGGAGTAGAGTTCACCCCACGGCGGAACCGTTCTGAACAAATCCAGGGCTTTTTCAGACCCTTCTTTTAGGCTATCGGCCACCTCCGCGCGATCAGAATTAAACTCGTAGTAATGGTTTCTGAAGTCCTGAAGCCATCGCCTCGACTTTTTGCTCATCCTTTTCTTTTTTGGCATTGGTTTACCCCTTAAGAAAATTTGGTGCTGGTATGCTTAAGCGATATTTCCATAAGCACACTAACAACGAACATGATCTGGAAAGACTACATCCCCGTCGACATCGCCGAGCTGTACGAGATTCATGATTTCAAGCATGCCGCAGCAATACTCGCCAATGAGTTCCCAAATGAAGCCAGAGAGCTTTATCAGGCTTTGAGAACGTTTCGATTTACGGTCGATGACATCAAAAAGCCAGGTGGGAACGAAAGTGGTTTTCCTAAGAAGTTTTCAGAAATTTTGAAACCGCTTGGCTGGAAGGAAAAAAAGCTTCAAGCCAGGACGTTAGTCGGTGAAAGAACGGTGAGTTCTGACACGCACAAGGTCGATTACCTAAAAGACCGGGTTGCCTTTGACTTCGAATGGAATAGCAAAGATCAGACGTATGATCGAGACCTTTACGCATTTCGGACCTTTTTTGATTTTGATGAAATAAGCGTTGGCATCTTGGTTACTCGTAGTAACGAATTGGACACACTTTTTGTAGAGCTTGGAACTTACGAAGACCCAAAGACTGGCCAGGTAAAAGCCTACAAAGCGAAATATGGCGCAAGTACAACGCACATGGGCAAGTTAATCCCTCGCCTCGAGGCAGGAAGAAATGGCGGGTGCCCCGTTCTGGTGTTCGGAATCACACCAAGACTTTTAATGGAAGAATCAGATGACTGATGTAGCAAGTGACTTTAAGAAGACGGTTGCCGGACAAAAATTCTCTACGATTTTGGCCGACCCGCCCTGGCAGTTCATAAACAAAACCGGAAAAGTCGCGCCAGAACATAAGCGGCTTTCACGTTATGGAACATTGCCTCTCAAAGATATTGTCTCGATTCCAGTCGATTCCGTAACAAAAGACAGGGCACACCTTTATCTCTGGGTCCCTAACGCCCTGCTCAAGGAAGGCCTTGAAGTGATGGAGGCTTGGGGTTTCACGTACAAAACAAACCTGATCTGGCACAAAGTGCGAAAGGATGGAGGCCCTGACGGACGCGGTGTCGGTTTTTATTTCAGGAACACAACGGAAATTGTTCTCTTTGGCATCAAGGGAACTAACGCCAGAACTCTCGATCCAGGCCGCAGCCAGGTCAATATCATGCGGACGCAAAAACGTGAGCATTCTCGAAAGCCGGACGAGATGTATTCAATTATCGAGTCTTGCAGTTGGGGACCATATCTAGAGCTGTTTGCCCGAGGTTCTCGCGACGGCTGGACCACTTGGGGTGACCAATCGGATGAGTACAAGCCGGATTGGCCAACTTATGCAAACCATTCTCAAGCAAGTGTTGGATGAGACCAGCTCCAGAAATTCACTCTTGTCACTAAGGACCCAATTCAATCTCAAATGCAAGAACAACCAAAATAACGGTTAACTACAAGGGTAAATAGATATGGCTACGCCTCCAGAAAAACGAAACGAGAAAATTGAAAATGCGAAAGAGCTCTTGGCTGAACTGTCAAACATCAGCCCCTCGTCTCTCGCCCGCAAGGAAGAGCTTTCGCGTGACATAAATTTCCAAGAAGCGGTTCCATACTTTGAGGAAATGTTAGACATCATCAAACAACTTAACCAAAGGGACATTTCCAGGCTAACCACAAGTCAAGTTAACCAAATTATTGCCGGTTGCAATAATTTAAAAGGCCACATTAACAATGTGCAGGATTTCGAACTCAATCAAAATTCGCCTGCTGACGTTTGTACGCAAATCATCAATCAGGTTAAAGCAGCATACGACTCCGTAATGGAACCGCTGACCATCCCTTTGGCCTTTACAGCGACACAGGCGACCGACTACGCGAGAATTGAGCGGGAAGCCAAGGGCTATCATGCGACGATGCGCGAAGAAGCGCAGTCTTTCAAAACGCTACTCGACAACTATAGGCAGGAAGCTGAGAAGGCTCTCAATGCAGTAAAGGAGCAAGCGGCGGAAGCAGGAGTTTCGACAAACGCACAAATTTTTCTCACTGAGTCAACAGCTCATGCCAACGGAGCAAGAACCTGGCTAAAGGCCACAATTGCGATATCTGGTGTGACGTTAGCTGTGGCAATTGTCTTCGTATGCCTAAGCTTTACTTACAAACCCGCAGACATTCCTGATGCGATTCAGTATGTGTTTAGTAAAGTGATTTTGCTTTCAGTTTTGTCGTTTGGGATTTTCTGGAGCGCCAAAAACTTCCGATCTGCAAAACACAACGAAACTCTTAATAAGCATCGTGCAAATGCACTTGGAACATTTAGGGCATTCGTTGAAGGTAGCGACGATCCCGCTGTTAAAGATGCAATTTTGCTACAAACATCTCAGGCAGCTTTTTCGAATCGAAGAACTGGATACGAAGGCCAAGAGGCCGACGTTCAATCGGTCAACCCCGTTGTGGAAATACTTGGTAAATCGCTACATAGAGAAGACTAAAGACTCATCGTGTCAGGTTTGTGCCGTCCTTTTTACGATTAACTGCATTTTTTAGGCTGAAACCAGCACATGATCAACAAGGCAAACACCGCAAGTGACTGTTTTCTTTAGCCCACCGAATCCGCTGTAGCTCTTGAAAATCCGCGTGTCGGTGGTTCGATTCCGCCCCCGGGCACCATTCCTGTTTCGTCAGTTCTGTGCAGTCTTCGGCAGGAGCTGGGCCACCAGCGACTCAACCAGTTCCAGGCGTTCTTCGAGTGCTGCGTTTTTCATTTCCAGTTCGCGGTTGCGATTTTCCAGCGCCTTGACGGCGGCCATGTTCACACCGGCCATGTCGCGTGCCGAGATTCGCGTCTCGCCGCTCGCCAGGCCGAAAGCGGCATAGAAGTCCTGCGCCATCGGGCCGATGTGGCGCTGGTCAGCAGCCTCGCCCTTGTATGACCACTCCGACACCGGCACCTGCGCCAGCTTTTCCAGCACCCATTCACCAGCCAGTGGCTCGACGGCGTGCTTTTCGTTGCGATCGGACATCTCCGTCAGCGTGCCACCAACATTCATATCACCGCCGATTTCCATGTCGCCGGTATCGGTCACTCGCATCACCCAGTCGCCCAGGTTGTTCTTGACCACGAAACGCAGCCCGGCGCTGAACACCCAGGAGTTGTTGTTGGCGGTATTGGTCAGCCTGAACTCCGGGTTGCCGTTGTTTTCGAGTTCGAGCAGCGTGCGCGGGCCTGTCGCCTGGTGGGTTTCGGTCACCAGGATGCCGGCCGCGCCGTTGTTGCGTGCCACGTGAAGTGGCGCCAGTGGGGCGGTGGTTCCGATCGCGACGTCGGCATACGCGGGAGCGCCGTGAAAGCCGGGGATGGAGCCAAGCACGATGGTGTTGTTGTTCTGCGCCACTGCCCGGTTCCCAATCGCCACGCTGCGGTTGCCGGCGGCGATCGCAAAGGGCCCAATTGCAACGGCATCATCACCGCTCGCGCGGCTGTTCGCCCCAATGGCGATGGAAGAACTGCCATTGGGCAGGTAATCGCCATCGATCCAAAGGAAGTTCGTGGCGTGACCGATCGAGATGCTGAAGTCCTCTGACGAATAAGAATGATTGCCCAGGGCTACGCTGGCTATTCCCTGCGCTTCCGCCCTGAGGCCCACCGCGGTCGCCAGTGAATCGCCGGCATCGGCCGATCCACCCAATGCAACACCACCAACCCCCAGTGATTCCGCCATCCATCCAATGGCGACGGCCTCTTCTTCGGCAGCCATCGCGTCATTCCCCAGCGCGATGCCGTTCTCGCCCAGCGCTTCCGTGCCGATGCCCAGTGCGGTGCTGCTCTGGCCCAGGGCTTCCGCGCCGCTGCCCAGCGCGGTGCCACCGACGCCCGACGCGACGGCGGCGTTGCCACAGGCCGTTGAGACCGGAAGGCCGTTGTCGTCCGGGGCTGTCGCCCATGCGGCGCCGCCGGCGCGATTGGCGCATTCAAGCGCGTGGGCGGACACGGCGGGAAAAACCAGCGGTGCGGCCAGCAACACCAGCGTTGGCAGTTTGATTGCCCGGAAGTCGAACGAATCCCCTTTCATGACGTACTCCTTGTCGTGTGCGGGACGCCGGATGCGCGTCCACTCTTGTCACTCGATTCTGGAAATTTCGGGGTTTCGGCACAAGCGACAAGACCTGAAAAGGAACGACAAAGCACGACAGTGCAGTAGCACCTGTGTCCAATGCGGTTGATTTTGTCGGCTAGAATGGCCGACATGAAAAACCTGACCTCTGTGATCCTTGAGACCGGCGATGACGGGCGCGCCCGGATTGTTGAGCGGCCGGTCGACCTGCCCGGTGGCCATGAGCAACTGCGGCTTTCCGATATCCAGCCGACGCGGGGCATGCAGTGGCGCGAGAGCCCGGTGGGGTATCACAGTGCCGTGCATTGCAGCGGCGAGCCGCAGTGGGTATTCATCCTTTCCGGCCAGATGGAAATCGGTCTGCCTGGCGGAGAGCGGCGGGTGTTCTCGGCCGGCGAGCACTTTTTCTCGAATGACACGCTGCCCGAGGGGGCCACGTTCGACTCCGAGGTTCACGGCCACTGGAGCCGCCAGGTGGGCGAGTTGCCGCTGGTGACGCTGTTCATCAAGGCTCTGCCATCATGAAACGTCGGCAAATGCTCAGTGGCGGCCTGGCGCTTGGCGCGGTGCTGACCGCGAAGACGGCGATGCCGTGGCCGGAACAGCCGGTGCGCTACCCCGACCCACGGCTAGTCAGCCTGGACCCGAGGTTCGACCGTTACCGCATTGGCAACACGCCGGTGCAACGCATCCATACCGGCAACCTGTGGGCCGAAGGCCCGGCCTGGAATGCCGTGGGTCGCTACCTGCTGTGGAGCGATATTCCCGCCAACCGGCAGATGCGCTGGCTGGACGAGAACGGCGCGACCAGCGTGCTGCGGAACCCATCGAACAACAGCAACGGCAACACCTTCGACTACCAGGGCCGGCAGATCAGCTGCGAGCACCTGCGAGCTGTTGTTCGCTACGGACACGACGGCCAGCGGACGGTGTTGGCGGAGCGCTTCGAGGGCAAGCGTTTCAATGCCCCGAACGACGTGGTCGTGCACCCGAATGACGGCTCGATCTGGTTCACCGACCCGGGCTACGGCAGCATGGGTGACTACGAAGGCGAGCGTGGCGAGCTGGAACTGAAGGAGGCGGTGTACCGCATCGACGCGCAGTCGGGCGCGGTCAGCAAGGTCACCGATGAAATCCACAAGCCCAACGGCCTGTGTTTCTCACCCGACTACCGCACCCTGTACGTCACCGATACGGGCCTGGGCGAGGACAGCGACGATGCGAAAGGCATCATGGCCTGGGACGTCGACGGCGCGCGGTTACGAAATCGCCGGCCATTCGCCAGCATGGTGCTGGATGGCCGCCGTGGCGGCGCGGACGGCATCCGCGCGGATGTTGACGGCAATATCTGGGCCAGCGCCGGCTGGGTGGGTGAAGGCTATGACGGCGTGCACATCTTCGCGCCGGATGGACAGCGCATCGGCCAGATCCAGCTACCGGAAATCTGCTCGAACCTGTGCTTTGGCGGCGCCAAGCGCAACCGCCTGTTCATGACGGCCAGCCAGTCCGTCTACGCGGTCTATGTGGGCACACGCGGCGCCCATATCAGCTGAACCCGCGCACGCGGGCGCTCAGCGGCGCCCCATGCCCGCCGACAGCGCCGCCAGGAATGACAGCGTGGCGGTGATTCCCAGCGGGATATACGGAAAGTACGTAAACGGTGATCCGGTTTCGGCGGCGGCGACGGCCATGAACAGCGCGCAGGTGGTGCCGAAGGTGCCGGCGGCCAGCAATCCGACGATGACGCCCACCGGCCGCGACAGCCAGGCGGAGAAAAACAGCGCCACGGCCAGCAGGCCGAATACTGCGGTAAGCGCGTGCCAGTTGATGATCACCACGCCGCGAATGGGGTTGCCTTCCAGGGCAGCCAACAGCAGGGCCAGGTCGCCCTCGCCCCCCGCAATGCCGCGGATCAGGGTGACGGCAAGGGCCGCGAGGCCCGCGAGAATGAACAACAATCGTTTCATGGCACGCGACTCCGATTTGGCTCGATATCCGTCGCCATTATGTCAGTGAAGCGGCCCAACGCGGTATTCCACGATAAACTGGCCGCGACTCCCAACCAGGTACCGCACCATGGCTTCTAACCACCCGGGCATCGCGCAGGTCCTCGATTTCTGGTTCCGCGAACTGCGGCCCTCGCAATGGTACGGCGGCGGCGAGGCGCTGGATGCCGAGATCGCCGCCCGGTTCGGGGCGCTGGTTGAGCAGGCCCATGCCGGTGAGCTCGATGACTGGGCAGAAACGGCGCTGGGGCGCCTGGCCCTGGTGATCGTGCTGGACCAGTTTTCGCGCAATATTTTTCGCGGCTCACCCAGGACCTGGGCGATGGATGAGGTCTGCCAGCGACTGGTGGTGGACGGCATCGACGCCGGCATGGACGAGACCCTGGCGCTGTCGCAGCGGCAGTTTTTCTACATGCCGCTGATGCATGCCGAGGACCCTGCGCTGCAGGCGCTGAGCGTGGAGATGTTCACGGCGCTGCGCGACCAGGCGGAGTCCACGCTCGAATACGCGCTGGAGCACGCCGGCTGCATCCACGAGTTCGGCCGATTTCCCTACCGCAATGACGTACTGGGCCGGGAAACGACTCCGGCCGAGGCCGACTACCTGGCCTCGGACCGCAACCCGTTCGGCTGACGGCCCGGAAGGCTCAGAAACCCAGTTCGACGCCCAAACGCAGCCGCCGCCCGGGCGCGGGAAAGCCAGGGGCGTCCTGCCAGTCTTCATCGAACGCGTTGTCGAGTGCGGCCCAGGCGGACCAGCCACCGGCCGCGCGGTAACGCAACGTGCCGTCCAGCAGCCAGTAGGCCGGGTCGGTGACATCACCGGTGGGAATGGACGTGATCAGTCGCTCGCCAACATATCGCGCACTGGCGAACAGCGACCACGGCCCGTCCGGTGACCAGGTCAGGCCCAGGCCGCCCGTGTCTTCCGGGCGCCGGCGCAGCGGGCCGTCCTCGCTGTCGATATCGGCCAGCACCCAGTCGGCGTCCAGGCGCCAGTCGTTGCTGACCTGCCAGCCGCCGCGCAGCTCGACGCCGCTGATGTCCACCTTGCCGCGGTTGACGTTGGTGAAGTTCTCGAAATCGAAATCAACCAGGTCCTCGTAGCGGCTGGCGAATGCGGCCAGGCCCAGGCTGAAGCGGTCTGCGAAGTCGCGCTCCCAGCCGGCCTCAATGCTGCGCACCGTCTCCGGCTCCAGGTCGGGGTTGCCATACAGCGGATTGCCGAGCGCGAAAAAGCTGGGCAGCTTGAAGCCGCTGGCGGCGCGCAGCCAGGCCTGGCCGCCGGCCACGTTCTCGTGGCCCAGGCCGACCTTGCCGGAGACCCGGGTGTCGCCCTCGGTGTGGTCGCCGCGCACGGCGGCGTTGGCGACCCAGCCGCTGCCCCAGCGCCCGCCCAGCTCGGCGAAGGCCGACGCGGTCTGGCGGTCCAGGGTCCAGCTGTTGGGCAGCACGGCGAAGCCCAGGTCGATGGTGCCCGCGTCGTAGCCGTCTTCGTCGATGAAACCGACGCCCAACGCCAGGTCGGGCGCACCGGCATCGCCCAGTGCCAGGCGGTTCACCCAGCGCAGTTCACCACGGCGGTAATGCGTGTCGCTGGTATACGCGGGCTGGCCGTCCAGCACTCCCGGCGGCACGGCCGGCGTGGCGATGTCGTCTTCGATCTGTGACCAGCTGGCCAGCCATTCAGACGACCAGCGATCGGAATGTTCGGTATCCACGAGTAGTGAGCCGCCAAGGGACTGGCCGTCGGCATATTCCAGGTCAGGCAGAACGGCGTATTCCGGCCCGCCACTGACTTCCGGGTAGCTGATGCGCTGGCGATCCGCGGCGCGCAACACCAGGCGCCAGTCGGTGGCATCACCGAGCCGGCCGTCCAGTTTCGCGGACAGCGTGGTGAGTTCCAGCGAGGCGCCCTCGATGGCGTCACCCGCGTCCTCGCCGGTGGCGCGAACGGCGATGGTCGTATCGCCCACCGCGCCGCCCAGCGCCGCGCCCGCGCGCCAGCCGTGATCGGTGCCCCATTCGCCGGCGGCCCAGCCTTCACCGGCCCCGGGGAAACGCGTTTCAACCTGGATAACACCCGCCATGGCGTCGGAACCATAGGTCGCCGACATGGCGCCGGTGGCAATATCCACCTGGCCAAGCTCAAGGCTGGCCAGCGTGGAGAAATCGAAGCCGCCGCCGCGCGTGTTGGCCGAATCATTCAGGCGCATGCCGTCGACCAGCACTGCGGTGAAGTTGGATTCGGCGCCGCGCAGGAAGACCTCGGACACACCACCGGAGCCACCGGCCCGGCTGACGGACACACCCGGCAGGCGCGCCAGCATCTGCTCCGGGTCGACGGGCTGGCTGCGCTGCAGCATGGCCGTGGCCACGCGGGTCTGCTGGCCCTCGGCTACCCTTGTCACGGGCAGCCAGGTGCCCAGCACCTGGACCTCTTCCAGCACGGGGTCGTTTTCTTCTAAAGGCTCGGCCTGGGCCCAGGCGTTAGCGCAGGCAAAGGCAAGGATGGCCGCGCCGACCAGCCGGCGCGGAGGCAATTCGGAATGATTCATGGCGCTTCAGATAGTGGCGAACGGCCGCCGATTCAAACCCGGCCGCCCATGCGCTCCAGCAGCTTGCGCGTGGCCATGATGCCAGCGGGCTCATCCAGGCTGTCGCCCTCCCACTCGATGCCCACGTGGCCGCGGTAGCCGGCGGCGCGGACGATCTCCATCAGGCGTGGGTAGTCCAGGCCGGACTCGTTGCCGTCGGCGTCGAAGTTGAAGGTCTTGGCGCTGACGCCCCTGGCGAACGGCATCAGCTGTTTCGTTCCCAGGTAGGCATCGTAGTCCTCGCCCGTGTCGCGGTTGATGACGAAGTTGCCGAAATCCGGCAGTGTGCCGCAGCGCGGGTGGTCGACGGTGCGCATCACCGCCGCCAGCCAGGCGCCGTTGCTGGACAGGCCACCGTGGTTCTCGACGATAACGTTGATGCCGTAGGTATCGCCAATCTCGGACAGCCGGCGCAGGCCGTCTGCGGCCAGTTGCATCTGCTCATCGAAAGCGCCTTCCGAGGCCGCGTTGACGCGGATCGCATGGCAACCCAGCGCGCGCGCCGCCTCGATCCACTTGACGTGGTTGTCGACGGCCTTCGTCCGCGCCGCCGCATCTGGATCACCCAGGCGGCCCTCGCGGTCGCACATGATCAGCACGTTGCGCACACCCTCTTCGCGCGATACGCGCGCCAGTTCGGCAACGGTCTTGTCCGAGAACCCGTCCTGGTAGAACT
This sequence comes from Marinihelvus fidelis, assembly GCF_008725655.1. Lineage (NCBI taxonomy): Bacteria > Pseudomonadati > Pseudomonadota > Gammaproteobacteria > Chromatiales > Wenzhouxiangellaceae > Marinihelvus > Marinihelvus fidelis. The sequence goes on from NZ_VYXP01000006.1 coordinate 156,075, forward strand.
GGTTGACGTACTCGATGGCGGTGATGCCGAATTCGTCGCGGGCGATCTGGGCGAAGCGCAGCTTGTCTTTTTCACCGCTCCAGAAGGCCTTGTTCAGCGACCACTGGGCCAGCGAGATGTCGAACCAGGTGCCGTCGTAACCGGCCTTCGCGGTGGTGGACGCCAGGGCCAGCCCGGCCGATCCGGCGATAAAGTGTCTGCGTGTCATCATGAGCCCGGTTCTCTTTGCTTTGGTGGAAAGACAGCGCTGGCATGACGTCCTGCGCCGTCGGATAATGCCGTCTCAGCTCGAGTTTGTCACATGCCAATAAATAGAAAAGGTTGTCTCCGATGAAATACCGGCTCTCCCTCACTGCCCTGCTCGCCACCACCATCACCGCCGTCGTCGCCGACACGCCCAACCTGGAAATCGCCGACCAGGGCCGCCAGGCGGCGGCGAAAATTGACGCGGCGACGGACCAGACCGCCGACGCGGTAAACAACCTTGAGCTGCCCGAGGGCAGCGGCCTGGTCGCCGAGCTGTGGGCCGGCGAGCCGCTGCTGGCCAACCCGGTGGCATTTGATTTCGACGAGCAGGGCCGCCTGTACGTGGCCGAGACCTACCGCTACGGCACCAGCACGCTGGATATCCGCTCCTACATGCCGATGCTGGAAAACGACATGGCCTTCCGCACCATCGAGGAACGCGCGGCCGGCATCGAGGCCATCTTCGGCGACGATGCACGCAAGCTGGAAGTCGAGAGCGAACGCGTCCGGCTGATCCAGGACACCGACGGCGACGGCGTGGCTGACCAGTCGTCCGAGTACGCGGCCGGCTTCAACACCACGCTGGATGGCATCGCCTCCGGTGTGCTGGCGCGCAAGGGCGATGTCTGGCTGACCAATATCCCGTCGCTGTGGAAACTGGGCGGCATCGATGACGAGGGCCGCGCCACCTCGCGCGAAGAGATCCTGCGCGGCTTTGGCGTGCACTTTTCCTTCACCGGCCATGATTTCCACGGCCTGGCCGTTGGCCCGGACGGCAAGCTCTACTTCACCGTCGGCGACCGCGGCGCCGTGGTCGAGGGGCCGGACGGCGCCCGCGTCGACCTGCCCGATACCGGCGGCGTGATGCGCGCCAACTTCGACGGCACCGGCCTGGAACTGGTCCACACCGGCCTGCGCAACCCGCAGGAACTGGCCTTCGACGAACTGGGCAACCTGTTTACCGGCGACAACGACGGTGACATGGGCGACCGCGAGCGCCTGGTGCAGGTCGTGGAAGGCGGTGATTCCGGCTGGGTCATCGGCCACCAGCACCCGCCCATGGGCAATGGCGGCGTGTGGATGTCCGAGGGCTGGTGGGAAGACGACAACGAGGCCTTCCCGCGTTTCGCGCTGCCACCGCTGTTCCTGCTCGAAGACGGCCCATCCGGCATCGCCTACTACCCGGGCACCGGCCTGGGGCCGGACTACCAGGGGCATTTGTTCATCACCCACTTCCGCGGCAACACCACCACCAGCGGCGTGTGGTCGTACACGCTGGAGTCCGATGGCGCCAGCTACCGCCTGGGTGAGAAGGAAGCGTTCGTGAAGAACCTTCTGCCCACCGACGTCACCTTCGGTCCGGACGGCCGTTTCTACGTACTCGACTGGGTCGACGGCTGGCCGAAATCCAACCGCGGCCGTGTCTATGCCATTTCGCATCCGGACCACGCGGCCAGCGACGAAGTTCGCCAGGCACAGGCCATCATCGCCGGGGGCATGAGCGGCCGGGAAGACATCGAACTGGCCAGCCTGCTCGAGCACCCTAACTGGAACGTGCGCCTGGAAGCGCAACTGGAACTGGCGTCGCGCGGCGCCGACGCGCTGGGCCTGTTCACGGCTATCGCCAATGACCCGGACGCCGGCCTGCACGCGCGCCTGCACGCCACCTGGGGCCTGGGTATCCTGGCCGGCCACGGTCATGAGGGTGCCGAGACGGCCATCGCCGCATTGCTGGCGGCCGACGTCGCGGAGGTCCGCGCCCAGGCCGCGAAACTGGCCGGTGACCACCGCGTTGCCGGGCAGGTGCCACGACTGGTCGACCTGTTGCGGGACGACGACGCCCGGGTGAAATTCTTCGCCGCGCAAAGCCTGGGCAAATTCGGCGATGCCGACGCCGCGCCCGCCCTGCTCGAGGCCGCCCGGGTCAACAACGGCCAGGACCGCTACCTGGAGCACGCCATCATCATGGGCCTGGCCGGCAGCGCCGAAAGCGACACCCTCGAGGCCGCCATGACCGATGAATCGGCTGCCGTTCGCATGGCCGTACTGCAAGTCATGCGCCGCAACGCCGATGCCCGTGTCGCCGCCTTCCTGGATGATGAAGACGAGCAGATCGTCTTCGCGGCGGCACGCGCCATCAACGATGTGCCGATCGCGGATGCCTACGCCGACCTCGCCGCGGCCCTGCAGGGTGAGCACGCGGGCAACGACATCGTCGCGCTGCGTGCCATCAATGCCCAGCTGCGCCTGGGCCAACCCGGCAATGCCACCGCCCTTGCCCGCTATGCGGCCGACGACGCCAACCCCGAAAACCTGCGCGTCGAGGCCCTGGACCAGCTGGCCAGCTGGGCCTCGCCATTCGATCGCGACCGTATCATGGGCGTCTACCGCCCCCTCGACGACCGCGACCCGGCCCCGGCCCGCGAAGCACTGGCTACCGTGGCCGATTCCCTGCTGCAGTCGCGCGACACCGCCGTCCTGTCCAGCACCATCAGCGCCACCGCCGCGCTGGGCGTGACCGGCATCAATGACAGCCTGGCAGCGCTGGTGCTGGATGACGACATCGACGGGGAAGCACGCGCCGCCGCGCTCGAGCAGCTGAACGCCAATGATGACCCGCGGATGCTCGAACTGGCCCGGGCGGCCGGCGAGTCTGCCGCCCCGGAACTGCGCATGGCGGCGCTGCCGATCATGACCGAGCGTCTGCCGGACACGGCGGCGACGATGTTGCGCGAGATGACACTGGGCAGCGTCGATGAGCAACGCACCGCCTACGACACGCTGGCCACCACCGACCAGCCTTTCGCCGCTGGCCTGCTGGCCGAAAGCCTGGACCGCCTGGTTGCGGGTGAGGTACCGGCAGCCGCACAGCTGGAGTTGATCGAGGCCGCGGATGCCCACGACAGTACCCAGGTGGCGGAAGCCATGGCCCGCTGGGAAGCCGCCACCGCTACCGATGACGACCCGCTGGCGCCGTTCAGCTACGCCCTGGAGGGTGGCGACAGCAAGGCCGGCTGGAAAGTCTACTGGGGCAACTCGGCCATGCCCTGCGTGCGTTGCCACGTCATGGACCCGGACGCCGAGGCCGCCGGCCCCAGCCTGCAGGGCATCGGTTCGCGAATGGACCGTCGCGCCCTGCTTGAGGCTGTCGTCGACCCCAACGCCACCATCGCCGAGGGCTTCACGTCGCCGTCCAGCATGCCGGATATCTTCGACTCGCTGCTGTCACGCGCCGAGTTGCGCGATATCGTTGAAACGCTGGCCACGATGAAAGGTGATGCCGCAAACGAGGGCGACGGCAAACACGGCGAGTGAACGGGAAGAACGCGCCTACAGCTGCTATAACTGAACATAGTCCAGCAAGGAGGCCCGACCATGAACCGATCGACACGTACCCAAACTCGCACCCCTCATGCCGTCGCGATCATGATGGCTGGCCTGGCGGCGGTCATGGTTGCGGCGCCCGCCGCCGCGCAACCCCTGGTGGGCACCTGCGGCGACCTGCCCGATCACCTGGAGGCCTGCACGGCGTTCGAATGCACGTTCACACATCCGTTCACGGGCGGCGAGGAAACGCGGGCCGTGGTTGGTGAAGAGAACGGCAACTGTCACTACCGGGAGTCGATGCCCAACGATGGCGAGATGAACTGCAGTTATGACGAAGCCACGCGAAAGACCATGGCCACGTACTACCGCAGTTACTTCACGACCGGTGGGCCGCCGGATGGCGAGGACGCGTTCAACAACGCGCTGAAGGACGGTACCTGCGAAGTCAGCGGCTACTAGCCGGCAGGCACCAATACCATGCCCGGGGTCAGCCGCGGCCTAGTTCAGCTGCGGCAACTCCACGAACCGGAATGAAACCGGCTGGTCGCCCAGCACCTTTAGGCTACAGCCATCTTCCCCGGTCTCGACGCGATAGGCCAGGTCGGCCTCGGCGGTGAAACGCGCCGACTGCGCGCCGCACCACACTTCCACCTGTGCCCCGGCAGCATCGATTTCGGCAAAGCTGAAGCGGCCGCGGGCCAGTTGGTGTGACCAGGCATACGGGGAGTCGTCCAGGCAGTACAGGCATGGCTCCAGGTCGGCGTCCAGGACAATGGGCTCAGGCCCGGCGATCGCCTGCTCGAGCTGGACCGCCAGCTGGGCGCTGGGGTCTGTAACGGGCAGCTCGCCGGTTGAATCGATCAAGTCGTCGTAATGCGCCAGGGCGTCGGCCACCAGGCCGGCCTGTGCATCCAGGCGCATGGCGGAGCGCAGGAGTTGCCGGTAGGTCGCCGGTGCGACGGCGATATCGGCCACCACCAGCGCACGCTCCAGGTACTCGCGCGCCTGGACGTCGTCGCCGATCTTCTCGAAGTACTCGGCGCGCAGGAAGTCCATGTAGACCACGTCGGCCAGGCTGCGGTGCTTGAGCTTGTCGAGCGCCTCGATGCCCTCGCGCGCGCCGTCGATGTCGCCCTCGGCCAGCTCACGGCTGATGCCCTTGAAGCGCCGCGCCAGGCCGTTGGATACCTTGTCACGCTGGTGCCGGAGCGCGAAGATCACGCGGGCGGTCGAGCGCGTGGCGACGGGTTCGCCATCGCGCGTGGCGGGATCGTAGGTCCACTCGCTGACCGCCTCGATGGCCGCATCGCCAAAGATCCGTTCCATGCTCTGGTCAATGATTTCGATGTCGCTGGTGGTGCCGTCGGCCTCGATCGTGAAGCCCACGGTGACCCAGGCTTCGAGTCGGTTGGCGCGGGTGCCGGCCGGGTAGGCAATGGGGGGTTTTTCGTGCGCCACCGCCTGGGTGGTCTGGGCGACATCAATGAGGATGACGTCGTCGGCCGCTGCTGTCATCGACGCGGCCAGTGACAGCAACGCGACGAGACACGATTTCTTATTCTTCATTTACGCACTCCCTCTGAAAATTCATCCGGGGCCCGCGCCTCAATCAGAGAGCAGTTTCAGGCCCACCTGCAAAATTTTCCCCCTCGCCATTTTCTTGACCACCAGGTCGATGTTTCCAACCCGCAGGTGATCACCGACGACCGGCAAACGGTGGACCCTCTGGCGGATGACCGCGTCCAGGTCCAGCCCGCGCAAATCGTCTGGCGGCTGCACGCCATAACTGGCGCATACATCTTCAAAACGGACTTCGGGCTCCAGCGTGAAGTGCCCGAAGAACGCCGTGCCGGCCAGGTGCGTTGGCGTCGGCAGCGCAGAGAATAGCACTGGAAGCTCGGGAATTTCATGTGAAGGTGTCAGAAGCACCAGGTAATCCCCCGGTTTAAGCACCAGGTTGTCGTCGGGGGGCAACACTTCGCCCTGCCGGACCACGCCCAACTGGCGCACCCCGGGCGGCACCGGCAGGCGCGCCAGGTGGTAGGCATCCGCCGGGCTGCCGGCGTGTATGCGGTAGGCCAGCAACTCGCGGCTGACATCACCCGGCAGCACCACGCCCAGGTGCTCCCTGTCCTCGGGGTGCGGTGGCACGTCCAGGCCCAGGCCGCGCGCCAGCGGCGCAATGGTCCAGCCCTGGAAACAGAGCGACAGCAGCACCACGAAGAAGGTCACTTCAAAATACGTGTTGCTGTACTCCAGCCCGGTCAGCAACGGGAACAGCGCCAGGATGATGGGCACCGCGCCCTTCAGCCCTACCCAGCTGATAAACACCTGCTCGCGCAATGGGAACCGGAACGGCAGCAGGCTAAGGCCCACCGCGACGGGCCGCGCGACCAGCATCAGCACTGCGGCGATCACCAGCCCGGGATAAATCACGTCCATCAGCGTCGACGGCGTCACCAGCAGGCCCAGCAACAGGAACATGGTGATCTGGCTGAGCCACGCCAGCCCGTCCATCAGCCAGCGGATGTCGTGCAGGTAGTTCAGCGGCCGGTTACCCAGCACCAGGCCGATCAGGTAAATGGCGAGGAAACCGCTGCCGCCCCACAGGTTGGTCAGGCCGAAGACAGACAGCCCGAACGAGACGGCCAGCAAGGGATAGAGTACCCGGGACAGGGTCAGGCGGTTCAGCATCGGCAGCAACAGGAAGCCGCCGGCGATACCCATCAGCGCGCCCAGGCCCATCTGCCGGGCGAACTCGGCCAGCAGCGTGATGCCAAAGCCGCTGGTCTGGCCACTGTCCAGCAACGTCAGCAGCGAAACCGTCAGGAAAATCGCCATCGGGTCATTGGTGCCCGACTCGATCTCAAGAGTCGCACCGGAACGTTCCTTCAACTCCAGCCCGGCACCATGCAGCAGGCCAAACACCGCCGCCGCATCGGTACTGCCGACAATGGCCCCCAGCAACAGGCCGTTCAGCAGCGGCCAGTCCAGCACCCACGCGGCCACCACGCCGACAATCCCGCTGGTGATGAGCACACCGAACGTCGCCAGCGAAAGCGCCGGCTTAAGGCCAACACGGAAACTGCTGACATGCGTGCGCAGGCCGCCATCGAGCAGGATCACCGCCAGCGCAATGTTGCCCACCAGGAACGCGGTCTCGACATCGTCAAACTGCACGCCACCCGGGCCATCCTCTCCCGCCAGCATGCCCACCACCAGGAACAGCAGCAGCGACGGCGCGCCCAGGCGCTGCGACAGCCCGGTAATGGCGATGCTGAGCAGTCCCAGGAAAGCGCACAGCAGGATCAGTTCATAACTGTCGAAAATCAAGAATTCTTCCCCCCGGAAAGCCGGTACGACAACGATACCAGCACCGCGTCATCAGCGGTGACCGGGGGAGCTTATGGCGCCTGCACGACGGCCATGCTCACGCCGGGGCTTGCCCCAGAGGCGATAATGTTGGGCTGGTCGACCCTATCGTGTGGACCAATGGCCATCGGTAGCGCCAGCAAAAGCACGCCGCCCTGGTGCCATTGAAAAATACGGAAGCGGCCAGCGCCGCTTCCGCGTCCTCCCCCATCCCCTTTCAAACCGCCAGATCAGCGGTCCTCCATCCAGAATCCGGTTTTCATCACGACCCCGAACCGTTCTGTTAAGGTGTTGACTGGCCCGGCAAACGACCCGGTCCGGCAGGAACGTGAGCATTTTGCAACCCGTGCGTTGAACGGAGCGTGGTACAACCGTGGTAACCCGCGTGGAAATTGTTCTCCAGCCCCCCTGGATTCGAGCCTCATGACAACGACCTTCATCCGCACGCTCGGTGAAATCGCGGTGTATCGCGACGGCGAGTCCATCAAGCTGCCCGCATCGCGAAAAACGCGTGCACTACTGGGATACCTGGCACTGACTGCGAGGCCGCACCGGCGTGAGCGGCTGTGCGATTTGTTCTGGGAAGCCCCGGATGACCCTCGCGGCGCCTTGCGATGGTCCCTGAGCAAGATCCGCCCGCTGGTGAACGATACTTCGGTGCAGCGGCTCGAAGCTGATCGTGAACGGGCGGCCCTGAAAGGCGATGAGCTGTCAGTCGACCTGCACGACATCGCGGCAGAACTGGACGCCGCTGAGTTGCCTGTCACGCGGCTCGAGGCGATCGTCGCATTGCTAGGCGAAACGGTTCTCGATGGCTGCGACCTGCCTGACCAGTCGCTGTTCCAGGAGTGGCTGGTGGCGGAACGGCGCGACGCCGAGCGGCTGCGCGCTCGCGCGCTGCAACGGCTGGGCTCACACCCGGACTTGATGCCGGATCGCGCGCTGTCGGTCATCCGCACCTGGTCGGAGCTCGAACCGTTCAGCACTGATGCCGCCAATCACCTGGTCACGCGGCTGACACAGGCCGGCCGGGAGATCGAGGCCACAACAGCCCGTGAAGAATTTTCCGCACGCTTCCAGAAAGCGGGCATTGACTGGGTCCCCCAGCCCGGCGGCGCCGTTGTGCCGCCCGCGGCGCCCGACCCCATCACCACCGCACGCCAGTACCAGGCGCGACAGAAGATCCAGTTCTGCACGGCTTCTGACCGGGTCCGCATTGCCTACGCCAGCGTTGGTGAGGGCCCGCCCATCATCAAGGCCGCCAACTGGCTCAGTCATCTCGAGCTCGACTGGGACGCACCTATCTGGAGTCCATTGCTGCGTCAACTGGCCGTTGATCACCAGGTGGTGCGCTATGACGAGCGCGGCAATGGCCTGTCGGACTGGCAGGTCGATGACATCAGCTTCGAGGCCTTCGTCACCGACCTGGAAACCGTCGTTGAGGCCACTGGCCTGGAAAAATTCGCCTTACTGGGCATCAGCCAGGGTGCGGCGGTGTCCATCGAATATGCCGTGCGACACCCGGAAAGGGTTTCGAAGCTGGTCCTGTTCGGCGGCTACCCTGCGGGCTGGAGGATTGACGCCAGCGATGAACAGATTCGCGAACGCGAGGCGATCATGACGCTCACCGCCAGCGGCTGGGGTGCCGACAACCCGGCCTACCGACAGATCTTTTCCTCCACCTTCATGCCTGACGCCACGGCGGAGGAGTTCGCCTGGTTCAATGATTTCCAGCGCGCCACGACCTCGCCGGAAAACGCCGTACGGTTCCTGTCCGCGTTTGGCGATATCGACGTCAGGGACCGCCTGGCCCAGGTGCGGGTGCCTACCCTGGTCATTCACTCGCAGGGTGACCAGCGCATTCCCGCGCGCACCGGGCGGGAGATCGCGGCATCGATTCCGGATGCCGAATTCCTGGGCCTGGACTCCGACGGGCACCTGCTGCTGGGCCGTGAGCCCGCTTCTCAGGCCTTTGTCGGCGCGGTGCATGAGTTTCTGACCCGCGACTGAGTACGGTGCGCGACAGGATCATGAAAGGGCAGCGGATACTGGTTGTCGCCGCTTTGCTGGCGTTGGTGGCGTTCAATGCCTGGCGCGAAGGCAATGGCACTGGTACCACGCCGGAAACGGCGGGTAACCGCGCCATCCAGGCGGCCTACGAGAACCGCCAGGGTGACCTGCAGGTGCAGGGTGAAGGCGTGGTTGACCGCGTCCTGCCCGACGATACGCACGGCAGCCGACACCAGCGCTTTATCGTACGATTGCCCGGTGGCCTGACGGTCCTGGTGGCGCATAATATCGACCTGGCGCCGCGGGTCGCGGGCCTGGCCGAGGGTGACCGGGTCAGCTTCTTCGGCGAATACGAGTGGAACGAGCGCGGCGGCGTCGTGCACTGGACCCACCACGACCCCGGCCGTCGCCATGTCGACGGCTGGATCAGGCACAACGGCAAGACTTACCAGTGACAGCATTACAACGATGATCCGGCTCCAGGACGCCGCGCTACGGCGCGGCCCACGAATTCTGTTTGAAGGCGCGACATTCCAGGCCCACGCCGGCCAGCGCGTGGGCGTGGTGGGTGCCAATGGCAGCGGCAAGTCGTCGATGTTCGCGCTGTTAAGGGGCGAGCTGGAAACCGATGCCGGCGAGGCCACCATCGGCCAGGGCCTGGTGATGGCCCATGTCAGGCAGGAAAGCCCTGACGGCGGGCAGTCGGCACTGGACTATGTGCTCGACGGCGACGCCGAGCTACGGCGTGTGCAGGCCGGCATCGCCCGGGCGGAAGCCGGCGCCGCTTTGTGCGAAAACGAGTTGCACGCGCTGTACGAATCCATGGAGCGTATCGACGGCTACGGCGCGGAAGCCCGGGCCGGGCGGCTTCTGCATGGCCTGGGTTTTGCCGCGGACGAGGTCGGCAACCCGGTGAGCTCTTTTTCCGGTGGCTGGCGCATGCGCCTGAACCTGGCGCAGGCACTGATGTGCCGCTCGGATATCCTGCTGCTGGACGAGCCGACCAACCACCTGGACCTGCCCGCGATACTCTGGCTGGAGCGCCAGCTGAAGGCCTACGAGGGCATCCTGATGGTCATTTCGCACGACCGGGATTTTCTCGACGGGGTGTGCACGCGCATCCTGCACATCGAGCACCAGGCGATCACCGCCTATGCCGGCAACTACACCGAGTTCGAAGCGCGCCGCGCCGAGCAGCTGGCGCAGCAGCAGGCGATGTTTGAGCGCCAGCAGAAAGACCTGAAGCACCTGCAGTCCTTTGTCGACCGATTCCGCTACAAGGCCTCCAAGGCGAAGCAGGCGCAGAGCCGCCTGAAGATGATGGAGCGGATGCAGAAGATCGCGCCGGCGCATGCGGATTCACCGTTCCGGTTCCGCTTCATGGCGCCCGAGCGCCAGCCCCAGCACCTGCTGAAACTCGAGGGCGCCCGCCTGGGCTACGGCGACTCGGTGGTCCTGGACGGCGTAGGCCTGAGCATCTCCGCCGGTGACCGCCTGGGCCTGCTGGGCGTCAATGGCGCCGGTAAGTCCACGCTGGTCAAGGCACTGGCCGACGGCGCGACGGTGCTGGGTGGCGAACGTGTCGCCCATCGCGACACCCACATCGGCTATTTCGCCCAGCACCAGCTGGAACAGCTCAATCCCGACCAGAGCCCGTTCGACCACCTGCAACGGCTGATGCCGGGCGAGCGCGAGGCCGACCTGCGTAACTTCCTGGGCCGCTTTGGCTTCAGCGGCGAGCGAATCTTCGAACCGGTCGCGCCGTTTTCCGGCGGCGAGAAGGCCCGACTGGTGCTGGCGCTGATGATCCGCCAGCAGCCCAACCTGCTGTTGCTCGATGAGCCAACCAACCACCTCGACCTGGAGATGCGCCAGGCCCTGAGCGTCGCACTGATGGAGTATGACGGCGCATTGGTCGTGATCGCCCATGATCGCCACCTGTTGCGCAGTGTCTGCGATGAGCTGCTGATCGTCCACGACGGCGGCGTCGAGACCTTCGACCGCTCGCTCGATGACTACGCGGCCTGGCTGCGCGAACGCGAGTCCGGCGGCAGCGACGCCCCCGGGGACGATGCCGCACCGCAACCGGCGAACGACACCGGGCCACGCCCCAACCGCCGCGAGGAACGGCGCCTGGAAGCCGAGAAGCGCCAGCGGCTCAAGCCGCTGACGGACCGCGTGCGCGAGGTCGAAAAGCAACTGGAGAAGCTACGCGGCGAACTCGAAAAACTGGAGCAGCAACTGGCCGACGAGGCCCTGTATACCGACGGCGCGCGCAAGGACGAGCTCACCGAGCTGGTCCGCCGCCAGGGCGAGGCCAGGGCCGCCATCGACGACCTGGAATGGACCTGGCTGGAGGCCAGCGAGAAGCTCGAGGCCGCGGCCGGCTGATGGCCCTGCCACGCTAGCGATTTCGATGGTTTCAGCGGGGAATCAGGGGTAAATTAGGCCCGCTGGACCAGCGCCGGGACATCGCCCGGCGCCGCGGTCGCAGCGTCCAGAGGCGTTCTCCTTGACCCCGCAGATGATCCTGGTGTTTGCCGTCACCGCTGTTGTGTTCTTCGGCTTCATTCGCGAACGGCAACCGCCGGATATCATTGCCCTTCTGGGTGTAGCGCTGTTGCTGCTGACCGGCGCGCTGTCCACCCCGCAGTTGCTGAGCGTGTTCTCCAGCGGCGCGCCGATCACCATCGCTGCCATGTTCGTGCTCAGCAAGGCGCTGGAGAACACCGGCATCATTGCCAGCCTGGGCGCGCTGGCCGGGCGCCTGGCCGGGGCGTCGTGGCTGCGGGCGATGCTGTTACTGATGCTGCCGGTCACGTTCGTTTCCGCGTTTGCCAACAACACGCCCGTCGTTGTCGTACTCACACCGGTCATCATCACGCTGGCGCATCGGCAGGGCATCGCCGCATCCCGGTACCTGATCCCGTTGTCGTACGCCAGCATCCTGGGCGGCACCTGCACCCTGGTGGGTACCTCTACGAACCTGCTGGTCGACGGCATTGCCCAGCGAGAAGGCCTGGCGCCGTTTGGGATCTTTGACATCACCCTGGTGGGCGTACTGCTGGCCGTGTGCGGCCTGGCCTACCTGCTGTTGTTTGGCTGGTGGCTGCTGCCGGACCGCGCGCCGGACGCGCGCAGCGTTTCGGCGGCGTTGCCCGCCCCCGGGGACCCGGGCGACCCAGCGCACACGCCGCGGCGGCGAAAGGCTCCGCTGGCCGTGGCAGTGATCCTGGCCGTGGTCACGCTGGCGGCACTGCACGTGCTGCCCATTGTTTCGCTGGCGGTGATCGGCGCCATCGTCGTGGTCGCAGCCGGCTGCCTGACGGCCGGCGAGGCCTACCGGGCCGTCCACTGGCCGATCATCATGCTGATCTTCGCCATGCTGGCCATCGGCCTGGCGCTCGAACAGACCGGCGCAATGCGGCTGTTGGTGAATGTCCTGGACGGCCTGACCGCAGGGCTGGGCCCCGTGGGCCTGCTGCTGGTGATCTACGTGGTGACATCCATCGCGACGGAGTTCATGAGCAACAACGCGGCGGCGATCCTGTTCACCCCGGTGGCGATCGGCGCGGCGCTGGCCGCGGGGCTGGACCCAAAGCCGTTTGTCGTGGCGGTCATGATGGCCGGCAGCGCCAGCTTCGCCACGCCCATTGGCTACCAGACCAATACCATCGTTTACCGGGCCGGGGGCTACCGGTTCAGCGACTTCCTGCGTATCGGGCTGCCCATGAACCTGCTGGCCATGGCGGTGACCGTGCTTGCCATCCCCCGGGTCTGGCCATTGCAGGCTGGTTAGCAGGCCATTGGCGGGCCATTAACGGTCGGATTAAGTTTAGAATGGGTTGATGCAGGAACACGGCTCTGCGAATCACAATAACAATGACATCCGTCCAAGATTGAGACACCCGGCGTTATGACTGACCCCATCGATATCGTCATCGTCGGCGGTGGCACCGCCGGCTGGATGACTGCCGCGGCACTGGCCGCGACAGTCGGTAAGGACTACCGGGTTCGCCTGGTGGAATCCGACCAGATCGGCACCGTCGGCGTGGGTGAGGCCACGCTGCCGCAGATGAAGGACTTCAATGATCATATCGGCATACTCGAAGCCGAGATGATGGCCCGGACCCAGGCGACGTTCAAACTCGGCATCGAGTTCCGCGACTGGGGTTACCCGGGTTCTTCCTACATCCACCCCTTCGGCGAATTCGGCCGCCCGCGCGGCGGTGTCGACTTCCTGCAGCACTGGGTACGCGCCCGCCAGGCGGGAGAAGCCGAGCCGATCGAGGCCTACTCCTACGCGGTCCAGGCCTGCCGCCATGGGCGTTTCGACTTTCCGGTCGAGGACAAGAGCGAGATCAACTCCACCTACGCCTACGCCTACCACCTGGATGCCGGCCTGTACGCGGCCTACCTGCGCGAGTTCGCGCAGGCGCGCGGCGTGGAGCGAACCGAGGGCCGGATTGTCGGGGTGGACCGGCACGCCGAAAGCGGCCTGGTTGAAGCGGTGCAACTGGAATCCGGCGAAAAGGTCTCCGGCGACTGGTTTATCGACTGCTCCGGCTTCCGCTCGCTGCTGCTGGGCGAGACGCTGGAGGTGCCGTTCGAGGACTGGTCGGAGTGGCTGCCCTGCGACCGCGCCGTCGCCGTGCCCAGTGAGCGCGACGACAGGCCCGCACCCTTCACCCGCTCCACGGCGCTGGAGGCAGGCTGGCAATGGCGTATCCCGCTGCAACACCGCACCGGCAACGGCCACGTGTTCTGCAGTCGCTACATCAGCGACGACGAGGCCACGGCGCGGCTGCTCGAAAACCTGGACAGCGCGGCGCTGGCCGACCCACGGGTCCTGCGCTTCCAGGCCGGCCGGCGCAGCCGCTCCTGGGAGGGCAACTGTATTGCCGTCGGGCTGTCCAGCGGCTTCCTCGAACCACTGGAATCGACCAGCATCTACCTGGTCCAGGTGGCGATCATGGCGCTGACCCGGCTGTTCCCACGCCGCCGGCCCGAGCCGGCACTGATTAACGAGTTCAATCGCCTGGTCGACTACGAATACGACCGTGTGCGCGACTTCCTGATCCTGCATTACCACCTGAACCAGCGCGACGACGGCGAGTTGTGGCGACACTGCCGCGAAATGTCCGTGCCGGACAGCCTGGCCGAGAAAATGGAGCTGTTCCGACGGCGCGGCTTTATCGACCGGTATCGCTTCGGACTGTTCGCGCCGCCCAGCTGGATTTCCGTGTTCCTGGGCCAGGGGCTGTCACCTGCGGGCCACGAGCCGCTGGCGGATAACACGCCGCTTGAAGACGCGATCGGGCGGATGCGCGAGCTCCAGGCATCGATCGATTCGCGCGTCCAGGTCATGCCGGCGCACGGGGAGTTCGTCGCCGACTATTGCCCTGCCACGAAGGCGGCCCTGTCATGAGCGGCGCCGTACGCAAGGTCGTGATTATCGGCCGCGACGCCGCGGCCTGGCTGTCGGCGCTGACGCTGCAGCGCAGCTTTGGCCGAACCGGGGTCGAGATCGAGCTGGTCGAGCTGCCGTCGACGCTGGGCCCCGAGGACGGCTTTGTCACCCTGCCCTCGCAACGTGCTTTCCACCAGTTGCTGGGCCTGGACGAGACCCGCCTGCTGCGTGCGTCAAAGGGCGTGTACTCACTGGGGCAGCGGTTCTCGAACTGGTCGGGCGCGGCCGCGCCGTTCATACACGCCTATGACACGCACGGCGTGGCCCTGAACCGCGTCGACTTCTTCCAGCACTGGCTGCGGGCCCGCGCGAGCGGACTGTCGGTGCCGCTGGAGGACTTTTCACTGGGCGCGGTGGCGGCGCGGCAGGGTCGGTACGTGATCTTCAACGAGGCCACCAGCGGTTTCTCGCGCGCCACCCATGGCTACAACCTGTCGGCGATTCCCTACCTGGTCGCCATCGGCAAGGTCGCGCTGCACGAAGGCCTGCGCCACAGCCGTGGCGAGGTTCGCGAGGTGCGCCATGATGGCCGTCAGATTAGTGCCATCACGCTGGCGGACGGCCGAGAACTCAAAGCCGACCTGTTTATCGACGCCAGCGGCCGCGAAGCGCGACTGCTGCGCGAACTGGAACCCGGCGACAACTTCGAGTCCTGGCAGCACTGGCTGCCCTTCGACCGGCGCATGGTGGCGTCGGCGCCGGCGCTTCACCCGCTGCCGGCCTTCAATCAGGTCTCCGCGTTCAAGTCGGGCTGGATCGGTATCTTCCCGTTGGCCGACCGCACCGTGCTGGTGACCAGCTACGCGTCGGCGGCCACCGGCGAGGCCGACATCGCCCAGCTGACCTCGGCGCTCAGCGGCCTGCGAATCGAGGGCGATGCGGTCACCGAGCAGACCAGGGCCGGCGGCCGGCGCCAGCACTGGCTGGGCAACTGCGTGGCCGTGGGCGACACGGCGACACGCCTGGACCCGCTCGACGCCAACCACCTGCAGCTGCTGCAGACCGGGCTCTCCTGGCTGGTGACCCTGTTCCCGACCCATCCCGAAGACATGCCCGAGTCGGCCGTGTACAACCAGAAGATGAGCGAGCACGCGGCCGGCGTGCGCGACTTCCAGGTCGCCCACATGCACCTGAACCAGCGCTACGGCGACCCGGCCTGGGACGCCCCGCGCGAACAGGCGCCGCCGGCATCGCTGGCGCAGAAGCTCGACCTGTTCCGCGCCCGCGGTGTTGTCGCGATGAACGACAACGAGACATTCCAGGAAGAGAACTGGACCTCGGTGCTGGCCGGCCACGGCCTGCTACCCCAGGCCTGGGACCCATTGGCGGACGCAGTGCCCGAGCAGGAGCTGATCGGTAATTTCCAGCGCATGCTGGGCTTTATCGGCACCGAGGTGCAGTCCATGCCCACCCTGCAGGACCACATGGAGCTGACCGCCCCCCAACAACCTGAATCGGACTATATATTCGGCTGATGAACAAACGACCCGCAATCAACAGGATCGTCATCGTCGGTGGTGGTACCGCCGGCTGGATGACCGCGGCCGCCCTGGCCAAGGTGCTGGGCACCCAGTTGCACGACATCACGCTGGTGGAATCGGAAATGATCGGCACCGTGGGTGTCGGTGAAGCCACCATCCCGATGATCCAGCTGTACAACAACGTGCTGGGGCTGGACGAGGACGAGTTCGTTCGGGAAACCAACGCCACCTTCAAGCTGGGCATCGAGTTCGTCGACTGGCGCAAGCTGGGGCACAGCTATTTCCACCCCTTCGGCAATTTCGGCGTCGACATGGACGGCATCGGCTTCATCCACTACTGGGCGCGCTGGAAACAGTCCGGCGGTGGCATGCCGTACAGCCGCTTCAACGCCGAAACCGAGGCCGCCGGCAAGCGACGGTTTATGCGCACGTCCGGGGAGACCGGCCCCAAAACCATGCCGGCCATCAACTATGCGTTCCAGTTCGACGCCAGCCTGTACGCCGCCTACCTTCGCCGCTATTCGGAAAAACGCGGTGCGAAGCGCATCGAGGGCAAGGTCGTGGATGTCACGCAATGCCCCGAGTCCGGTGACATCCGCTCGGTCACGCTGGAAAGCGGCCAGGTCATCGAGGGCGACCTGTTCATCGATTGCTCGGGCTTTCGCGGCCTGCTGATCGAGCAGGTCTACAAGGCCGGCTACGACGACTGGAGCCACTGGCTGCCGGTCAACCGCGCCGTGGCCGTGCCCTGCGAGAGCGCCGGCGACTGGCTGCCGTACACCCGATCCACTGCGCGCGAAGCCGGCTGGCAATGGCGGATTCCGTTACAGCACCGCACCGGCAACGGCTACGTCTACTGCGACCAGTACATCAGCGAAGACGAGGCGGCCGAGAAGCTCATGTCCCGCCTGGACGCGCCGGCCATGGCCGATCCGCGCACGCTGCGTTTCGTCACCGGCCGCCGCCGGCGTTGCTGGATCAACAACTGCCTGGCCTTCGGCCTGTCCAGCGGCTTCCTGGAGCCCCTGGAATCAACCAGTATCCACCTGATCCAGGTCGCCATTTCCAAGCTGCTGGCCATGTTCCCCAAGAACGGCATCAACCCGCGCCTGGTCACGCGTTACAACGACGAAATGGATTACGAGTACGACAACGTCAAGGACTTCCTCATCGCCCACTACAAGATCACCGAGCGCGATGACACCCCGTTCTGGCAGTACGTCCGCAACATGGACATCCCCGACTCGCTGCAGGAACGCCTGGACATCTTCAAGGCGCGCGGCGAAGTCATGGCCCGGCAGATGGAACTGTTCAAGGAAACCAGCTGGTACGCCGTACTGGTGGGACAGGGCCTGGAGCCGGAAGGCTACCACCCCGTCGCCGACGCCATTTCCGAAGACGAACTCCGGCTGCGCCTGACCCAAATCCGCACCGGCATCCAGAACCGCGTAGAAAGCATGCCCGAACACCGTGAATTCGTACGCCAGCACTGCGCCTCGCCCACCGCCAAGTTCGGTGACGCGTAACGGGTGACGCGTTACGGGTGACGGGTGACGGGTGCGGTTTTCGCTGGCGTCCATGCTACCGAAGCCTCTTCCCGAAACGACAACCACCCAGCGCACCAAAGCCGGCCCCGTTACGCGTCACGCGTCACGCGTCACCCACAAAAAAGCCCGGCGATTGCCGGGCTTTTTTGTGGCTTCAGCGCGGTGTTTAGCGGCTGAAGAACCTCAGGTAGAGCGTGTAACGCACGTCGTTCTGGAACCAGGCGTTCGGCAGGAGCAGCCCGCCATCGTCGGCGTCCGTAACCTGCTGGAACAGCTTGGTTTCCGTGTTGAGCAGGTTGCTGCCCGACAAGCCGAGTTCCCAGGAGTCGCTGATCTGCCAGCGGATTGACGCATCAAGCTGGCCGTAGTCATCGTTCCAGATCGGGTAGGCCACACAGCAGTCGACCGCCGTGACCATGTACTCGGAGCGCCAGCTGTAGGCCGCTCGGACCGAGATCGGGCCCTTCTCGTACATACCGATGAAGGTGTAGGAGTTCTCCGACAGGCCTTCAAGCGCGTCCACCTGGATGGCGTCCGGCGCCTGGCCGGTTATCGTGGTGCCATCGCCGACTTCAGAGGTATTGGTGTTGGAAATACCCTTGTTGTCGATGTAGGTGTAGTTGGCCTGCACACCCAGCCCGTCAAACGGTGCTGGCAGGAAGTCGAAGAAGCGCTGGAACGACAACTCGAAACCCTGAAGTTCAGCGCCGTCGCCATTCAGCGGCCCGCGGACCTCGACCTGCTTGGTCACGCCGTTGTTGGTCAGGTCACGATAGAAGCTGCCAAACTGGATGTAGTCGTCAAACTTCTTGTGGAAGATGGCGGCCGTCAGTGAACCGACGTCGGCGAAGTAGTACTCCAGCGAGATATCCCACTGGTTCGCGATGATCGGCTCCAGGTACGGGTTCTGCGCTCCACCGGAGTAGTCGACGTTAGCGCCGACGATATCGCCGTTGGTGTCCTTCACCCACAGCGGATCGTTGGCGTCATCCTGGCTGGGCAGCGTGCCACCAAAGCCGAGGTAGTTCTTCATGTTGCCAATATCCGGCCGCGACATGGCCTGTGACCAGGCGAATCGCAACAGCACTTCATCGGTCAGGTCGAACTTGATGTTGAAGCTTGGCAGGAAGTGGTCATGATCGACATCAACCGTGCTCAGCGCGTTCGCGCCGTTCATGTAGGCGTAGTCGTCTTCTGAAATGTAACAGCCGGTGGTGAACGGAACTGCCGGCGGTGTGCCGTCATCACGAACACCGTTCGCGTAACAGCCGAGGTTCTCGTACGCACGCGGCAGCGGGTTGTCGACGTAGGACCCATCGTCAGCGTAGATCCGTTCGAAGAACAGTGTTTCATCCATCAACGGGTAGGCGATACCGCCCGAGCTCTTGTTGTTGGTTTCAACATAACGAACGCCGACGTTACCGGAGAACGGGATGCCAAAGATCTCGGCGTCATCACCGCCGAAGTTCAGCTGCACATACGCCGCATTGGTGGTCTCCGAGACCTCGGAAATTTCCGCCGGCAGGTAACAGGTGCCCGGCGTTTCGCCAACACGGTCACCCACGTTGGAACAGATCGGATCCCAGCCAACACCGCCGGCCAGACCAAGCGCCGCGGCGCCGAACTGGTTGGCGAAGCCCTGCTGGTCCTGAAGCAGGTCCATGTTCGCGAACACGTAGTCCAGCGGTGACAACAGGCCGCCACCGAAGAAGTCAGAGTTAAACGCACGGTTGACGTAGTAGCCCGTGGGGTAACCGTTAAAGCCCGTGTTACCCGAGTTATCCGGGTTGTGCTGGTCAATGTTGAAGTAGGCGTTCTGGCCACCACCAGTCCAGGTGTTGGCCACGTTCTGCCAGTTGTAACCACTCCAGCGCACGGTCTGGTCACGGTCGGCGTAACGCACACCCATCTTGACCGACTCCATCCAGCCGGAATCGAGATCGATTTCGATGTCGCCACGCAGCGCCAGCTCGTTACCGTCGCTGTCCTCAACATGGTCCATGATGTGCTTGAAGTACCAGTTGTTCGGGTTGGAGTAACCTCCGTCGGACAGGTTGACGTTGGTCGGCGGCTGCATTTCGACCACCGGGCGCGCGCCGGTCAGGTCCCAGTACGCGTTGGTGAACGAGTTGAATGCCACTTCGATGTCGTAATTCTGCACCGTGGAATCGATGTACTGGACATCGAAATTGGTGCGGATCGTATCCGTCACCGCCCACTTCAGGTTCCAGCCGAAGTCCTGGGTCTTGTTCTCGTTGTTGTTGGAACGCGTGGCCGTCGAGAGATCGACACCGCGTTCTGTCGGCGCACAGCCGTTCCAACCGTAACAGGGGTTTACAAACGGCATGCCCGCGGCGTTCTGGGCAAACCCGGATGCCTCGGTCGCGTCATTGCCCCACCAGCCCACACCGGTGGTCATCACACCCGTCTGGAACAGGCCATTTTCATCAAACGTGAACGCCGGAGTACCGGGCGCCGGACACGGCACCGTGGTGTCGTTGTTGGCGCAAGGCGTCTGGCCTTCGACTTCGTAGAACACGCTCTGCCCGTAGGACAGGTCGGCCGGGGCCGAGGTCACCACGTACTCTTCCCAGGCGTTGTTGTAGTCGGAACTGTTGTACTGCACCGAGGTGCTGACCGTATCGTCCGCGCTGGCCCACTGCGCCGCCAGCGAGATACCGGTACGCTCGCGCTCATACAGGTTGTCGCGCATGGCGATATTGGCCGGAATGTAGGCCAGGTCAACGCCATCGTAGACGTTGCGGAAGCGGTTCATGCGGTACAGCTGGATACCCTCGGAGCGCGTGTGCACCTCGGAGTAAGCGGCGTTGGCCATGATGCCGAATTCACTACCACCGGACAGGACCCAGCGGTTGCTGTACAGGCCGGAAATTTCCGGCGTGAAGTCTTCCGAGAGGTCGCCGTAGTTGACGCCGGCCGACAGGGCAAAGGTCTGGTCTTCCTGGTCGAACGGCAGACGCGTGCGCATGTTGACCGTGCCGGAGATGCCGCCCTCGATCAATTCGGCCATCTGGTTCTTGTAGGTGTCGACGCCGGCCATCAGTTCCGGTGACACATCACCCCAGCTCAGGCCACGGGACGAGTTGGCGCTGAATGAATCGCGACCGTTGAACTCGGTGCGGACCATGTCCAGGCCGCGGACGATAACGCCCGAAGGCTCGGCCGAGAAGTGCGCAGTGTCCGAAGACGCGGCAAAACGGTTGACCGTGATACCGGCCACGCGCTGCAGGGCCTCGGCCACGGATTTGTCAGGGAATGAACCCAGGTCTTCGGCGGTGATGGTTTCGATCACGGTGTCGGCGTTGCGCTTCAGGGCCTGGGCGGTTTCCAGGTTGGTGCGCATACCGGAGACGATGACTTCCTCCATGATGCTGTCCGATTCGGACTGCTCGTTCTCTTCGAATTCCTGCGTGTCGATGTTCTCATCGTCACTGGTGGCGCCGGAGTTGGACACCTGCGCGAACGCCGGACCGGCAGCCAGTGCGCCGGCAATTGCGGCAAACAGGGCGCCGCGGCGTAGCGGGGATCTCCGGGTGAGTTCGGTGTCCTCTTCATTGAGCGTGGACGTGTTACGCATCTTCTTCGACATGGATTGTCTCCCCTCGGTCGGGTTGTTTTATGTGTTTAATCCAGTGCCGTGGGCTGCACCCTACAAGGGGCAATCCGCACGAGCCGTACACGAGGTCGTCAAACGGGGTGGTGCCATCCGGCAAGCGGACTGTTGTTCTGAGCCTCGATTTTCTATGCTGCCCGTTCTCTCGCCGGGCGCGTGTAACTTATTTTTGTTACCGCTCTCATGCTAATGTTTGGTTTAAAAACTGTCAAACGTTTTACAAAAACTCGTGATTCGGCGCCCCGAGAAGCGCAAACGATTGAGACCATAGCCGTCATGCAAGCCATCCAGGAAGTTCATGAATTAACTGCAGAGCAGTTCTACGAGGAGATCTTGCCGGGCGGGCAACCGGCGGTGTTTCGAGGACTGGTCAGTGATTGGCCGCTGGTCCAGGCGGCCAGGACATCAGACACATCTTTCTGTGACTACATCCGGGCGTTCGACCGTGGCCAGGACATCAGCACGGCGCAGGGGCCGGCTTCCATCAATGGCCGCCTGTTCTACAACGCCGACCTCAGCGGCCTGAACTTCCGCACCGTGCAGTCACGGTTGTCGACATCGCTGCAATTCCTGCTCGAGCATGCCAACGACACGGCGCCGCCCACCCTGGCGATCCAGTCAGCCGTGATCAGTCATTACCTGCCCGGCATGGAGCGCGAAAATCGCCTGCCTGGTGGACTGGTACCCCCCGACATCGACCCGCGGCTCTGGCTTGGCGGCCGGGCGACGGTGGCCGCCCATTACGATCCTTCCGAGAATATGGCCTGTTGCGTGGCCGGGCGGCGCCGGTTCACGCTGTTTCCGCCGGAGCAGGTCGCCAACCTCTATATCGGCCCCCTGGAACTGACGCCGGCCGGCGCCGCCATCAGCATGGTCGACTTCGACCAGCCCGACCTGGACCGCCACCCCAGGTTCCGGGATGCGCTCGCTGCCGCGCTGGTCGCCGACCTCGAGCCCGGCGATGCCATTTACATCCCCTACCTGTGGTGGCACCACGTGCGCGCGCTGGATGCCATTAACGCCCTGGTGAACTACTGGTGGACGCCCATGCCCGCTCGTGGCGGTGACCCACGCAATGCCCTGCTCCACGCCATGCTGGCGATCCGTGACCTGCCGCCAGGCTACCGGGCGGCATGGCGATCAATGTTCGAGCATTACGCCTTTGACGACAGACCGGTTGCCAGTGAGCACCTGCCGGAGAGCCGGCGCGGCATCCTGGGCGACCTGGATGCCGCTGACGTCACCCGCCTGAAACAGGCACTGGCGCGGGCATTGGGCCGCCAGTAAGGCCTTAGTGTCGCCGCGAGTGTGAGTGCTCCGCCGCGGCGGCGGAGGGGTGCACGGTGTCGCCGCCTTCCAGTTCCCAGAAGAACGGCTGGCGCTTGACGGCTGCCGGCCATACCTGGTTCATGGTTTCCGCTTCGAACAGCCGGCCGTTGATCATCGTGGCGTGAACGTATTCACTGCGGCGCAGGTCATCCAGCGGATTGCCGTCGATGATCACGAGGTCGGCCAGCTTGCCCGACTCGATCGAGCCGATTTCGCCGTCCATGCCCAGCGACCAGGCGCCGCTGGCCGTCGCGGCACGCAGGGCCTGCCAGGGCGTGAACCCGCCCTGCTCCAGCATCCACATCTCCCAATGCAGGGCCAGGCCCTCGCGCTGTCCGTGGGCACCGGTATTCACGGCCACACCACGGTCCATCAGCTGTTTGGCCGAGGCGGCCACGTGAATGTGGTTGTAGTGTGAATCCGGCGCGGTCTGGCGACGGATGGCGCGCGGTTCGACACGCGACTTCGGCGTATAACGCATCAGCCGCTCGTTTTCCCAGACGTTGGTGCGGTCGTACCAGTAGCGCTCGCCTTCCATGCCGCCGAAGGACACACCCAGCGTCGGCGTGTACGCGGTGCCGGTCTGCGACCACAGCTGCAGCACGTCGTCATAAATGTGCTTCAGCGTCATCGAGTGTTCAATGGTGGTGTGGCCATCGACGATCTCGGTCATGTTGTGCTGGAACTTCATGCCGCCTTCCGGCACCACCATCACGCCCAGCTCATCGCCAGCCTCGACAATCATCTGGCGTGAATCACGACGGGGCAGCTGGTAACTCTTCACCGACACCGCGCCGGCCTGTTTCAGGCGGCTGACGTGGAACTGCGCGTCCTCCAGCGACTCCACGTCAACGTGGTAGCCAATGCCCTTCGCGCCGTAGAGAATGGTGCCGGTGGAAAAGATGCGCGGCGCGACCAGCCTTCCGGCGCGCTGCATTTCGCTGGCCGCGAAAATCTCCGTCGTGTCATTGGACGGGTCATGGATGGTGGTGACGCCGAATGCCAGGTTCGAGTACTGCATCCAGTTTTGCTGCGGCGTGATGCCGTCACGGGCCATGCCGCCATGGGCATGGGCGTCAATGAAGCCCGGCAGGATGGTCTTGCCGGACACGTCGATCACCCGCTGGTCTTCCGCGATGCTGACATCGCTCCGCGCACCCACGGCAACGATCCGGTTACCGCTGACGGCCACCACGCCGTCCTCGATAATCTCCTGCGTGCCCGCCATCGCATCGCGCATGGTGACGACGGTGCCGCCCACCAGGTACACGGTGCCGTCGGGGATATCGGCGTCAACCTGGAAGCCGATATCCGTGCCCCGCTCAAGCGGTTCCGGCAGCGGCGTGCTGGCACCTTCGACGAAAGCGAAGGCCTCGCCCAGCGCGCGACGGTACAGCACCGGGCCCAGGCTCCAGGTCACCGTGTCGTTGCCCTGCCAGGCCAGGAAGGCGCCGGCGCGCGCGGACAACTGCCGCACGGGGTAGGCCTTGCTGCTGCCGGAGAGGGTCACCGGCTTGCCGGTCATCGGCAGCGGCGCCAGGTAGGCTTCGTAGCCCTCGATGAAAGCCAGCCACTGGCCATCCGGCGACAGCGCCATGGCAGCGATATCGCTGCCGCGGGCATGAATGCGCTCGTCCTGGCCGGACAAGTCAACGCTCTTCAGGGCCAGGCCGCCATCGGCCTGGGCCTGGAACCAGACGCGCGCGCCGTCGGCGGAAAAACGCGGCCAGCTGCCACCGGAAACCAGGTGCCTGGGCGCCTGGGCCGCATCGGCCGGAACGACGTACAAGCCAGGCTCCAGCGACCACAGCGGCGACAACAGGTAACCGCCACCCATCTGCCGGTAAGCCACGGACTGGCCATCGGCGGAAAAGGCCGGCTCGACATAATTGCCGGGATTGGGTGTCAGCACTGTCTCCGTACCGTCGGCCAGGTCCAACACGCGGACACTGCCCTGGTCCATGTCTGACCAGGTCGTATAAACGAGCTGGTCACCCGTGGGCGAGAACGCGGGGTAGAACTCGAAATGCGTGCCCTGGGTTGTCAGCCGAACCGGCTCGCCATCCGGCAGTTGTCGCTTCCACAGCACGCCCAGGGCCTGGAACACGACGGTCTCGCCATCCGGCGACACTACCGGCCACCGCGGCATCTGCACGGTAAAACGATCCGGCGCCACGTCCACTTCGTGGCGCAGCGTGTCCCGCACCCACATGGACTTGCGCAAGCGGACCGGCACGGCGGTGACCTCCCGGCTTTCAACGTCCACACGGTGCAGGCCGCCACCTGACCAGAACACGATCGCGCTGCTGTCAGGCGTCCACTCGATCGACGGCGCGTTGCCCTCGGTACCCGACGTTTCCTGCAGGTCGCGCTCGAAGTCGTCATGGAGCATGAATTCGCGGCCGGTTTCCAGGTCCTTCAGGTAGATGGCCGAGCGCAGGTCGACCAGCCGCTTGATGAACGCCAGCCAGCGGCCGTCGGGCGACGGCGCGGGCCGCACGGCGCCACCGGGGCCGGTCACGAATTCGCGCGTTTCGCCGGTTTCACGGTCGTAGCGCTGGATGACGAAAATCTGCCCGGTGGAATCCTTGCCGTATTGCCAGACGCGGCCGGCGGTGGTGTCCTGCGCGAAGTACACGTAACGACCATCGGCGGAGAACACCGGGTCGGCCTGGTTTTTCTGGTCCTCGTCGCCATGCGGGCGCTCGGTCAGCTGCAGGCCCTTGCCCTTAGCACCGGCATGGAACATCCAGATTTCGCCGCCGGCGATGCTGCGCGAACCCATGAACGACTTCTTCGCCACCAGGTACTGGCCGTTCGGGCTCCAGGCCGGGTTGTGCACCAGGTGTTCATGCTCGTCGCTAACGGGCCGGGCGTTGGTGCCATCGGCATCCATGACCCACAGGTTGTCCGCTCCACCGCGATCGGAAACGAAGGCGATGGAGAGACCATCGGGGCTGAATCGCGGCTGGTAGTTCCAGGGGATGCCTTCCGTCAGCGCCCGGGCCTCGCCGCCAGCCATGGGTACGGAATAGATGTCACCCAGCGCGTCGAAGACGATGGTCTCGCCGTCCGGGGACACCGTCACGTTCGACCAGGTGGTCTCGCGGGTATCAATCTCGATACTGCGCCAGTCGCCCGGCGGGTTGGCCACGTCCCAGGCGTCATCGGCGGCCTGTGCCAGGCCGGTAACCGCGGCCAGCAGGACGGCGGTAAGGAAGGGTCGAAAATCGGGCATGGCTCAAGCTCCATCAAGGGCCGGGATCATCCGCCCACTATATAGGAAAGGCCGGGTCGCGCGAGGCGAACCCGGCCTTTCCAGCCCGTGTGTACGGGGGGCCTAGTGCGAGGTGCCGTGCGCGGGCCGGTTACCCTCGGACGAACCCTCGTCCTGGTCCGTTCCACGCCCGAACCGGGACCGCAACGCGTTAAAAATGCGGGCTTTCAGCGAGCGGATATCGACACCGATCGCGTACATCGCCGGCACCATCAGCAGCGTCACGAAGAAGGCGCAGAACACGCCAAAGCACAGCGACACCACGATGGGCACCAGGAACTTGGCCTGGATGGACTGCTCGAACATCATCGGCAACAGGCCAACGATGGTCGTCAACGTGGTCAGCAGGATGGGCCGGAAACGCACCACGCCGGCCTCGACCACGGCCTCCAACGGCGCCATGCCCTTCTCGCGCAGGCGGTTGGTGTAGTCGATCAGCACCAGGTTGTCATTGATCACCACGCCCGCCGCCGCGGCGATGCCGAAGTAGCTGAAGATCGCCATGGTCATGCCCAGCACGGCATGGCCGTAGACCGCGCCCACGTAGGCGAACGGCATGGCCACCAGGATCAGGATCGGCTGCCAGTAGCTGTGGAAGGCCACGGCCAGCATCGCGTACATGACGAA
Organism: Marinihelvus fidelis; assembly: GCF_008725655.1. Taxonomy (NCBI): domain Bacteria; kingdom Pseudomonadati; phylum Pseudomonadota; class Gammaproteobacteria; order Chromatiales; family Wenzhouxiangellaceae; genus Marinihelvus; species Marinihelvus fidelis. The sequence continues at coordinate 182,395 of NZ_VYXP01000006.1, forward strand.
GAAGGCGATGATGTACAGGAACATCACCTCGCGCAAGAAGCGTGCCTCGCCCTCGGCCTGGCCAATCGCACCGCGCTCCAGGCCCGGGTAGCGCTTCTCCCACTCGGGGAAGAAGTTCTCGTTCAGGTCCTCCATGATGTCGCCGCGCACATTGTCTTTCATGTCCGCGGACACACGTGCCGCGCGGGCGCCGTTCCAGCGCTGGATGCGCTTGATGCCCGGTGCATACTCCAGGTCCGCCACCGACAGCAGCGGCACCTCGCGACCGTCGGCCGTGCGCACGCGGAAGTGCTTCAGGCTCTCAATCGACTGCCGTGACTCGATCGGGTAGTGCACCATCACCCGCACGTCCTGGCCGTTACGCGGCAGGCGCTGCACCTCTTCGCCGTAGTACGCCTGGCGCACCTGGCGGGTGACATCACTCAGGGTCAGGCCCAGCTTGTGCGCGCCCGGCTTCAGCGTGATGCGGATCTCTTCAGAAGCGCTTTCCAGGTTGTTACGCACGTCGTACAGCGCGTCGTAGGTGCGCAGCTGGTCTTCCAGCTCGTTCACCGCGGAACGCAGCAGGTCCAGGTCCGGATGGCGCACCGACAGTTCGAAGCCCGGGTCGCCGTTGTTCTGGGTGTAGTCCACCGAGACTTCCTTGGCGTCCGGCACCTCGCCCATCAGCTCGCGCAGACGGATGGACGCATCCTTGGCGGACATGTCGCGCACTTCCGGCGGCGCCAGCTTGACGATGGCCAGCACGGAATCGCGCCGCGAACGGGTGTACCAGTTCTCGATCAGCTCACCTTCGCCGCCGGTGCGCTGGTTGACCTCGTCCACCAGCGCCTTCTCGGCATCCTGCAACTGCTTCAGGATTTCCAGTGCGCGGCTGTAAGGCGCGCCTTCGGGCAGCACCACGTTGACAATGATCTCGTCGGATTCGATCTCCGGCATGAACGACTTCTTCACCCAGCCGGTGGAAAACATGCCGAAGCCGATAATCAGCGCGGTAATGAAAAAGCTCAGGGTCAGGTAACGCCGACGCACCGCGAACTGGCCGATGCCACGGTAATGGTTGTGGGCGAAATGGACGATGCTGTCCGCGATACCCTTCTGGAAGCGGCCGAACCAGCTCAGCCGTGAAGCGTCGCGCGGCTTCAGGTCGCGCAGGTGGGCCGGCAGGATCCACAGGGATTCGACCAGCGAGAACGCCAGCGCCAGGATCACCACCCAGGTGATGTTGCGGGTGAACTCGCTGGTGCCACCGGACAGGAACAGCCACGGCATGAACGCCATGATGGTGGTCAACACGCCGAAAATGACCGGCTTGGCCACCAACTGCGCGCCGGCCACGGCCGACTGCACGCCACCACCCAGGCGGTGCGACTCGCTGTGGATGCCCTCGCCAACGACGATGGCGTCGTCAACAACGATACCCAGCACCAACAGGAAGGCGAAGGTCGACAGCATGTTCAGCGAAACACCCACGTGCGGCAGGAACACGAACGCGCCGGCATAGGCCGTGGCGATACCCACCGCCACCCACAGCGCCACTTTCGGGCGCAGGGTCAGGACCAGGAAGATCAGTACCAGCACCAGGCCCACGCCGGCGGAGTTGCCGATCGTGGCCAGGCGGCTCTTGAAGGCCTCGGACTGATCGGTCCACAGCGTCAGGCTGACGCCGGCCGGCAGGGTCTCCTGGCGTTTCTCGATCCACTCGCTAACGGACTCCGAGGCCTTGACGATATCCATGACCTCGGTGGTCATCACCTGGATCAGCACCGCTGGTTCACCGTTCAGGGTGGCCAGGATGGGGTTGTCCTCGAAACCGTCGACCACGGTGGCGACATCGCCCACACGAATAGCGCCGCCGTCGTTGGTCTGGCGGATGACGATATCGGAGAACTCCGCTTCGGTGTCGGCCTGGCTGCGCACCGTCAACTGGTAGGTGCCGACATCGGTCCGCACTGACCCGGACGACTGGTTAATGGAGTGGTTACGGATGGCCTGGGCCACCTCGTTGAAGCTCATGTTGTAACGCTGCAGGGCATCCTCGCTGACCTGCACGGAGACCTCTTCGCGCCGTGTACCGAACAGTTCCACCACCGACACGGCCGGCAGCGTGGCCGCCTCGCGGCGCAGTGTCTCGGCCAGCCGCTTCAGCTCGCGCTCGGACAGGTCGCCATGCACCGCCACGCGGATGAACTCGTCGCGATTCACCCACTGGCGAACCTGCGGCGGCTCGATATCCGAGGGAAACGACGAGATCGAGTCGACGCGAATCTTCACGTCATTCATGAACTGGGTGAAGTCCACCTGCTGCTCAGCCAGGATGTAGACCCCGCCGTAGCTCTCACCCGAGTGCGAACGCACCCACTCGATGTTGTCCAGGTCGGAGACCGCTTCCTCGATGCGGGCGACGATCTGCTCCTCGACATCCTGTGGCGAGGCGCCGGGCCAGGTGACCTCGATCTCCAGCCCCGGGAAACGAACCTGCGGTTCCATTTCGCGCTCCAGCTGCGCGAAACCGAACAGGCCGGAGATGATGATGCCCACCATCAGCAGGTTGGCGGCAACCGGGTTGCGCGCCCACCATTCAATCAGTCCATTCATGGATCAGCCCTCCTGGGCGGCGGCGTCGCGGGTCAGCGGCTCCACTTCCATGCCATCGACCGCGTTGGGCAAGGTCGATGTCACGACGCGGTCGCCGCTGTCGACGCCCGCGGTCACCAGCACGCGGTCCTCGGACGTGGACAGCACTTCCACGGTACGGATTTCCAGGCGATTGTCTTCGTTGATCACGTAGACCTTGTCCTGGTTGCGCAGCGCCAGGCGCGGCATGACATAGGCCTGGCGCTCGCTGACGGCATCGATGCCGGCATTGACGAACAGGCCCACCGCCATTGGCATGCCGTCGATCGCGGCCGCGCCGTATGGGTCGACCACCTCGGCGATGGCGTAGATCAGGCGGGTGTCGTTATCGACCGCCGCGTTGACGCGGACAATATGGCCCGGCCAGTGGTATTCGCGGTTGCCGAGCGTGGCACTGAAGTCGACGCGTGGCGCCGTGGCCATGTCACCGGCCATGTAACCCAGAGGCAGGTTCAACTCCACCAGTTGGTTGTCGGTCAGCGGCAGGCGTATCTCGACGGTGTCAATGGAAAACACCCGTCCCAGGGCCTGGCCGGCGGCGACATACTGGCCGATGCCGACATTGCGCGTGCGTACCCGCCCCCGGAAAGGCACGGCAATCTCGGTGCGCTCCAGGTCCAGCCGCGCCTTGCTCAGGTCGGCCTCGGCGGCCGCCAGCATGGCCTCGGCCTGTTCCACCTGGGTCTGGTTAAGCGCGAATGATGTCGGAACACCACCGCGCTGGCGATCTTCCTTCCACTCCGCTTCCTTGATGGCGCGGGTGGCCTGCTGGCGCTGCAGCTCGGTCTTCGCCTCGGCGACGCGGGCCTCGGCACGGACCAGCGCCAGCCGGTAATCGGTGTCGTCGATTTTCAGCAACATGGCGCCCGGCAGGAACTCGGCGCCCTCGTTGAACTGCTCAGACATGGCGACGATTCGCCCGGAGACCTGCGGGATCAGGTCGATCTCGGTCTTGGGACGGACTTCGCCCTGGGTCGATACGTCAACCCGGACATTCTCGGAGCGGACTTCATCGACATAAAGTGAGACCAGCCGCTGCGCTTCCTCGTTTTTCTCCGGCTCCGGCCGCATATCGGCCAGCACCTTGACGATCACGAAGCCCGCGAGCAGAACCAGTATCGGCGCGGATACCTTGATGAACTTTTTCACGTTTTGAACCCTCTGGATGTCCGGGTTTTGCCCGGTTCAATCTCTCTGATCAACGACGTTCTCCGTCGTCGCCGTATGGCACAGGTATCCGCATGCCTGTGCTGGCGCCGCCTGCATGGACCACGCCGTTCTCGCTTTCGGGCGGTGTCTGGTCACCACCCAGGTGTACTGCCCGGATATAACACCACAACAGCCACCCCCCGCACATGGGTCAAAAGTCAGGGACCCCATGAGCCGCGATAAACCGAGCTGTTTTCAAACCGAAGGCACTGAATGGCGCCTGCGACCCGGCTTTCAAGTGTTTGACGACGTTCGGCGGGCAAAAGTTACACGCGGAATTGGAATTTTCCGGCTAGCAGGCAAGAATGGGGCGTCTGGCGCGCGGCGCCGATTGGGGGGCACGACCTGGCCATGCGACCGAAGACGGCCCGGATACTAGGACTGGCTGTATTGCTGCAGACGGGCATCCCGCCAGGGCTGGCCGCGGACACTGACAGCCTGGACGACGTGCTGTGGCCGCTGACGCCGCTACATCCCCAGGCCACGGAAGAACAGCCAGCGGTGTTCGACGAGCCACCCATCAGCGTGGCCGAGGACCCCTGCGACTGGCGCACCGACATCCCGCACTGGCAGGAAGACGTGCGCGATTTCGTCCGCGGCGCCACCTGTCATACCTTCCGTTACGTCGACAGCTGGTTCGGCAGCGAGATCGACTACCCGGAGAACGAGGTCAACGGCCTGCTGCGCGTTGGCGCGGAATACGAGGAGTACTACGGCTTCGACGAGAAACTGAAGTTCCGGGTGCGCGCGCCGTTGCCAAACGTCAGCCGGCGGTTCGACGTGCTGCTCGGGCGCGGTGAAGACGACGAGTTCATTTCCGATACCGAGACCCAGACGGACACCTTCTATAATCCCGGCCTGGTCAACCGCGCCATCGACAACGATGCCAGCTGGCTGCTGGGCCTGGGCGGCCGCCGCCAGGACGGCGACAGCGGCTGGGACTGGTCCGTGGGCATGCGACTGCGCAGTCCGCCGGTGCCCTACGTGAAACTGCAGTGGTATCACTACCACCGGTTTTCCCCGGATACCGACCTGCGTTTCCGCCAGACCTTCTTCTGGCGCAGCGACGATGGCTGGGGCACCACCAGCCGTGGCGACCTGGCCTGGGAAATCGGCCCGGCCGATGTGCTGCGCTGGGAAGGCGTGGCCACCATCAATGAAGTCCTCTACGGCACCGAGTGGTGGGCCGGCCAGACCTGGTACCACGTGGCCGGTGACCGCGGCGCATGGTCGCTGCTGGCCTTCGCCCGTGGCGAAACCGACTGGGAAGTGCCACTGAAGGAGTACGGCTTCAACCTGGTCTGGCGCCAGCCCTTCACCCGCGACTGGATGTATCTCTCGCTGGGCCCCAGCCTGACCTGGCCAAAGGAATTCGCCGACGAGAAGCGCGAAGCCTCGTTGGGCTTCGGTGTCTGGATCGAGATGGAGTTCGGCCAATGGACCTGGCGCTAGGCTGTCAACTTTCTATTGATTAAAAGCTTATACCGCATTGGTCTAAGCGGGTTTCAGCACGTCCCTTGTATTTTTTCTATACACCTATAGAATACTCGCACTTCGCCCGAGATTGAGCCGAGAAGTGCAAAACCCGGAGTCACCCAAGTACCAGCAACAACGTCTGGCTGCCATTCGTGCGGCTGCGACGGTGTTCGCGCACAAGGGTTACCACGGGGCCAGCACCGGCGACATCGCCGAGGCGATGGGCATCAAGCAGGGCAGCCTCTACTACTACTTCAAGTCGAAGGAAGAGGCGCTGGCCGAAGTCTGCCTGTACGGCATCAGCGACTACGTCCAGCGGATGGAGGAGATCGCCGCCAGCCGCCAGCCTTTCGAGGCGCGCCTGCTGGCCACCGTGACCTCGCACCTGTCGAGCTACCGGGAAAAGAACGAGGCGCTGAAGGTGCATAACGACGAGCGCCTTTACCTGCCGGAACTGAAGCGGCGCAAACTGAAGAAGATGGGCAGCCGTTACCGCGAACTGCTGGAAGGCATTTTCGAGGACGCGGTGCGCGACGGCGCGATCCGGCCAAACCTGGACTGCCATTTCGCCGCGCAATCGGTGATCGGCATCTGTAATGCCTGGGGCGACCTGATCGTCCGCGACGCGGAGCTCGATGTATTCGAGGTCATCCGCAAGTGCACCGACCTGCTGCTGAACGGCCTGGTCGACCACGACCACGACCGCGCCGGCTGAGTGCGCGACGAACAACGTTAACGACTGACACAAGACATTGGAGTGATCAAGATGGGTGCTTTCAAGGAGCCGCACGGCGGCGAACTCAAGGAACTCTACCTGCCGGAACACCTGGCGGACGAAGAGAAAATCAAGGCCAAGGACTACCCGTCCTGGGACCTGACCCCGCGCCAGCTGTGTGACCTGGACCTGCTGCTGAACGGCGCGTTCTCACCGCTGGAAGGCTTCCTGAACAAGGCCGACTACGAGTCCGTCCGCGACGGCATGCGCCTGGTCAACGGCGTACTGTGGCCGATGCCCATCACGCTGGACGTCAATGAAGACTTCGCCGGCAGTGTTGCCGAAGGCGACACCATCGCCCTGCGTGACGCCGAGGGCGTGCTGATCGCCACGCTGGAAATCGAAGACATCTGGGCCCCGAACAAGGAAGAAGAGGCCGAAAAGGTCTTCGGCACCACCGACGACACCCACCCGGCAGTCAACTACCTGTTCCACAAGGCCGGCAGCCACTACATCGGCGGCAAGCTGCGTGGCGTGGAAGTCCCCACGTTCTACGACTTCAAGCTGCTGCGTGACACCCCGGCCGAGCTGCGCGGCAAGTTCCGCAAGCTGGGCTGGCGCAAGGTTGTGGCCTTCCAGACCCGCAACCCGCTGCACCGCGCCCACCAGGAACTGACCTTCCGTGCCGCGCGCGAATGCGAAGCCAACCTGCTGATCCAGCCGGTGGTGGGCATGACCAAGCCCGGTGACATCGACCACTTCACCCGCGTGCGCTGCTACGAGCACGTACTGGAGCAGTACCCGGAACAGACCACCACGCTGAGCCTGCTGAACCTGGCCATGCGCATGGCCGGCCCGCGCGAGGCCATCTGGCACGCGCTGATCCGCAAGAACTACGGCTGCACGCACTTCATCGTCGGCCGCGACCACGCCGGCCCGGGCAACGACCGTGACGGCAACCCGTTCTACGGCCCCTACGACGCCCAGGATCTCTTCAAGGAATTTGAAGAGGAAATGGACATCACCATGGTGCCGTTCAAGCTGATGGTCTACGTGGAAAACAAGGCCGAGTACATGCCGGCCGACGAAACCGGCCCGACCGACAAGGTTCTGAACCTGTCCGGCACCGAGTTCCGTCGTCGCCTGGCCGAGGGCCTGGATATCCCGGAATGGTTCTCCTACCCGAAAGTGGTCGAAGAACTGCGCCGCGCGCATCCGCCGAAGCACAAGCAGGGCTTCACCATTTTCTTCACGGGTCTTTCCGGTTCCGGCAAGTCCACCATCGCCAACGCGCTGATGGTCAAGCTGCTGGAAGACGGCTCACGCCCGGTGACGCTGCTCGACGGTGACGTGGTGCGCAAGAACCTGTCCTCTGAGCTGACATTCTCGGAAGAGCACCGCAACCTGAACATCCAGCGCATCGGTTATGTCGCCAGCGAGATCACCAAGAACCGCGGCATCGCCATCTGCGCGCCGATCGCGCCGTACGCCAAGATGCGTCGCCAGGTTCGCGAAGCCATCGAGCCGCTGGGCGGCTTCCTGGAAGTGCACGTGGCGACCCCGATCGAGGTCTGCGAGGAGCGTGACCGCAAGGGCCTGTACGCCAAGGCGCGCGCCGGCATCATCAAGGGCTTCACCGGCATCGACGACCCGTACGAAGTGCCGGAGAACGCGGAGATCGTCATCGACACCTCCGAGCTGAGCCCGGACCTGGCCGCGCACCGCATTCTCATTACCCTCGAGAAGCACGGCTACCTGAAATAAGTTTTATCTGTGTGTGTCTGGTGATTCAGGGCGCCCTCGGGCGCCCTTTTTTTGTCACGCGTCACGCGTAACCCGTCACCCGTCACCCGTCACCCATCCTCGGGCAACTTCGCGGCGTAGTCGGCCAGCATTTTCGAAAGGTCCTGCGCCTGCTGGCGGGTCATGACGTAATAGCCGCTGTCGCTGGGCACGTCGACACTCTGCTCACGTGAAGACAGAAACCGGACATTGAGCAGCAACAGCGCTGCACTCTCGGCCTGGGCCAGGTTCCAGCCAACGACGGGCCAGGTGGGGATATTGACGGGTTCGGACATGGGTCACTCCATAACTGTGATGCTGAACGTATCGTGAAACGCTATCACAGTCACCGGCAGGTTTGACCCACCTATTACCAACCGTCAAACTGGCGGCGCTAAGCCTGTCGCTTACCGGGGGATCTCATGCGCCGCGTCATCACACTCGTCATTCTCGCCCCACTCACGGCCCTGCTCATGGCCTGCGGCGAAGAAGCCGCGCCACCCCAGGCGCCACCACCGGCCGTGCAGACCGTGACCATCGCGCCGGAACAGGTCGCGACGGTATTCGAATATGTCGCGCGCACACGGGCGCAGGAAGACGCTCAGATCCGCGCGCGCATCAGCGGCACCATCATTGAGCGCAATTTCGAGGAAGGCCAGGCGGTCAACGAGGGGGACCTGCTGTTTCGCATCGACCCGCGCCCTTACCAGGCGGCCCTGAATTCCGCGCAAGCGACGCTGGCCCGCGCAGAGTCCGCCGCCCAGGTGGCCGAACGCAACCTGGAGCGAGGCCTGCAACTGGTCGACAGCGGTTTCATCAGCAAGGCTGAAATGGACCAGCTCGAGGGTGAGCGCGACTCGACCCGTGCGGCGCTCGAGGAGGCCAGGGCCGTGGTGCAAAAGGCGGAAATCGACCTGGGGTTCACCGAGATCCAGGCACCCTTCTCCGGCACCGCCGGGCGCTCCGAACTGAGCATTGGCGACCTGGTCAACCCAACGTCTGACGCGCTGGTCACACTGGTGCAACTCGACCCGATGCTGGTTGATTTCGATGTCACCGAACAGGCCCTGGCGGATGCCTTCAAGGTCAACCAGGAGCGCCAGGCACGTGGTGAGCCGCCGGTCAGGTATACCCCGGAACTGAAACTGCCCAACGGCGAGATTTTCCCGGAGGAAGGCACCATCAACTACGCCGACAACCGGGTCAACCCGGGCACCGGCACGGTGACCGTGACCGCGGGTTTCCCCAATCCACGCGGCATCCTGCTACCGGGCCAGTTCGTCCGCGTTGAACTGCAGCGCGGCGATCCCACACCCGGATTGCTGGTGCCGCAGCCCGCCGTGCTCACCGACATGCAGGGGCAGTACGTCTTCGTCGTCGATGACAGCGATACCGTTGTGCGGAAGAACGTCTCCCTGGGGCAACGCGACGGCACCCGACTGGTGGTTGAATCGGGACTGGAAGAAGGTGACCGCGTCATTGTCTACGGCATCCAGAAGGTACGCGTGGGCATGCAGGTCACGGCGACCGACATCGAAGCACAACCCTGACAACCGCCCCTGGTGACCCGGCCATGATTTCCACGACGTTCATCAAGCGACCCAAGCTGGCGATGGTCATCGCCGTCGTCACCGTCATGTGCGGGCTGATTGCCATTCCGCTGTTGCCGGTTGGTGAGTTTCCGAACATCACGCCGCCCCAGGTGACCGTATCGGCCAGTTACCCGGGCGCCAACGCGCAGACCGTGATTGACGCCGTCGCCGGCCCCATCGAGCAGGAAGTCAACGGCGTGGAGAACATGATCTACATGCAATCCACGGCGTCAAACAGCGGAAACTACTCGCTGTCGGTCACGTTCGAGTACGGCACCGACCCGGACCTGGCGCAGGTCAACGTCCAGAACCGGGTCGACCAGGCGTTGCGACTCCTGCCCGAAGAGGTCTCGCAGGGCGGCGTGCGCGTGCAGAAGCAATCGACCGACATGCTGATGGTGATCAACGTCTTCTCCCCCGAAGGCACGCTGACACCCGAGTTCATTTCCAACTATTCGAAGATCAACGTGTCCGATGTCCTGGCCCGGATCAATGGCATTTCTGCGGCCAACAACCTGGGCTCGCTGGATTTCGCCATGCGCGTCTGGCTGAACCCGGACCGCATGGCCTCGCTGGGACTGGCGACCGAGGACGTGGTCGCGGCAATCCGCGAGCAGAACCTGGTGGTAGCGGCCGGCCAGGTGGGTGCGCCCCCGGCGCCCAAGGGGCAGCAGTTCCAGTACACCATCACCACCCGTGGCCGCCTGGCCAGCGTGGAGGAGTTCGAACAGATTGTCGTCCGCGCCGGTGGCGAGGCCCGCATCGTCTACCTGAAAGACATCGCCCGCATTGAACTGGGCGCGCAGAGCTATGCCGCGGTGGGTGAACTGGACGGGCAGTCCGCCGCCGTTATCGCCGTCTACAAACTGCCCGAGGCCAATGCACTGGCGGTGGCGGACGACATCCGCAGCAAGCTGGATGAATTGTCACAGACCTTCCCCGAAGACCTCGACTACGCCGTTCTTTACGACACCACACGCTACGTTTCGATCTCCATCAAGGAGGTCGTGGTCACGCTGCTGCAGGCCGTCGCGCTGGTGATCCTGGTGGTGTTCCTTTTCCTGGGTAACTGGCGCGCGACGCTGGTTCCCGCGGTCACGATCCCGGTGTCGCTGATCGGCACCTTCGCGGTGCTGCTGGCCATGGGCATGAGCATCAACACGGTATCCCTGTTTGGCCTGATCCTGGCCATCGGCGTGGTGGTGGACGATGCCATCATCGTCATCGAGAACGTTGAGCGGCATATCGCCGAGGGCAAGTCCGCCTTCGACGCCGCGATGATCTCGATGAAGGAGGTGACCGGCCCCATCGTGGCCACCACCCTGGTGCTGTTCGCCGTGTTCGTGCCGGTTACATTGATGCCGGGCATTTCCGGGTCGCTGTACCGGCAGTTTGCGATCACCATCCTGGTCGCCGTCTTCATTTCCTCCATCAACGCCCTGACACTGAGCCCGGCGCTGTCGGCCCTGATCCTGAAACATCGCGAGGAGCCCAAGGGTTTCCTCGGTGCCGTGGCACGGTTGATCGACCGCACGACGCACCGCTACCGCTCCATCGTTGACATCAGTGTACGCCGGCTGGGGCTCACCATCGCCGTCTACCTGGTGCTGGTCGGTGGCATTGTCTGGATGCTGACCACGCTGCCATCGGGTTTTGTGCCTGATGAAGACAAGGGCGCGTTCATGGTCGACATCCAGTTGCCCGACGCCGCGTCGCTGGAGCGAACCGGCGGCGTGGTTGAACGGGTCAGCGAGATTCTCGAAGGCGACCCGGAAGTGCAGCACGTGATCGCTGTGAAAGGCTACTCACTGCTCAAGGGTGTGGCCGCCAGCAACGGCGCCATGGCCATCGTGGTGCTCAGGGACTGGGAACAGCGGCCGCGTGCCGACCAGTCACAGGCCGCCGTCGCCAACCGCATGCGCGGCCGCCTGCTGGCCATCCCGGACGCCATGGTGACCGTGTTCTCGCCGCCCGCCCTGCCCGGTGTCGGCGCGGTCTCCGGCGTCGACTACCGCCTGCTCGACCAGCTTGGACGACCCGCCAGCGACCTGGCCGGTGTGGCGGGGACCATCGTCACACAGGCCAACCAGGCGCCTGAAATCGGCATGGCGTTCTCGACCTTCCGGGCCGGCATCCCGCTGATCGAGGTCGAGGCCGACCGGGTCAAGGCCAAGGACCAGGGCATCGCCCTGGCGAACCTGTACGGCACCCTGCAGGCGATGCTGGGCTCGCTCTACGTCAACGACTTCAACCTGTATGGACGAACATTCCGCGTCATGATCCAGGCGGACGCGGAGTTCCGTGACGAGGAAAACGACATTTCCCGGATCTTTGTCCGTAACAATGACGGCGAAATGGTGCCGCTGTCGACGCTGGTGAGCACCGACTACACCATCGGCCCCGAGACGCTGAACCGCTACAACCTGTTCAACTCGGTCACCATTAATGCCATGCCCGCCCCGGGTTACAGCGAGTCCGACGTCATTGGCGCCCTCGAGCGTATATCGGCAAGCGCGCTACCTTCCGGCTACACCTACGACTGGTCCGGCATGACCTTCCAGTCACTGGAAGCCGGCAACCTGGCACCCATCATTTTCAGCCTGGCGCTGGTGTTCGTTTACCTGTTCCTGGTGGGCCAGTACGAGAGCTGGCTGATCCCGGCGGCCGTGATCCTTTCCGTGCCGCTGGCAATACTCGGCGCGTTCGCCGGCCTGCATGCCATCGGCCTGCCGCTGAACCTTTACGGCCAGATCGGCCTGGTGTTACTGGTCGGCATGTCGGCGAAGACGGCCATCCTGATCGTCGAGTTTGCGAAGCAGTTACGGGACCAGGAGCACGTGCCCATCGCCGAGGCTGCCGGCCAGGCCGCATCGATCCGTTTCCGCGCCGTGCTGATGACGGGCTTCTCGTTTATCCTCGGCGTGCTGCCCCTGATCCTGGCCAGCGGCGCCGGCGCCGCCTCGCGAGTTTCCCTGGGCACCGTGGTGTTTTATGGCATGATCGCATCCGCGATTTTCGGCACGCTCATGGTGCCGGCCGCGTACGCGGCCATCCAGCATGCGCGTGAATTCGGCAAGAAACGGGTGAGTGGCGCATAACCGCCAGCCCGGTAACAGGACTGCGTTTTGATCAACCTGAATGTGAAAGACCGCGACGGCCAGTCGCACACTATCACCGCCCAGGCGGGCGACACCCTGATGGAAGCCCTGCGCGACCAGCCCTGGGGCGTGGCCGCGGTCTGCGGCGGCATGTGCTCCTGCGCCACCTGCCATGTCTTTATCGACGAGGCCTGGCTGGCCCAGCTTCCGCCCCGCGATGTCGACGAGGAAGACCTGGTCGACATGCTGGAATTCGAGGCCCCGAATTCGCGGCTCAGCTGCCAGCTCCGGCTGGGCGAGCAGCACGACGGGCTGCAGCTGGAACTGGCGCCGGAAGAGTAGGCCTCAGACGCACTCGAAATCGTCGCGCCCGGTGGGTTTGCAGCGGTCCGGCCAACCGAACTTTCTCCAGTAGCGGTCGTAGCCCAGTTGACGCACCCAGCCCTTGAAGCGCGGATCGCGCCGCAACTCGACCCCCCAGTTGCTCCAGATTTCCTCCGGCATCCGGTATCCGAAGTCGCTGTTCCCGTAATCGATTTCCAGGTCGAAGGCTCGCGGTGAGCCCATCAGCATGAGGATTTCAAAGGCCAGGTAGGGGTCCAGCCGGCCTTCATGGGCTTCCTCGACCATACCCGATTCCACCGTTTCACGGCGCAAGGGATATTCGAACGCGTCGACCAGCAGGTTGGCATACTCGGCCGACAGTTCACCATTACGGACCTGCAGCCCGGAGAACATTTGCCGGGCGTTGTCGAAATCACCCAGGTACAGGCTGGCCAGGCCCAGGATCAGGTCGCGACGGTCAAACCGCGGCATGCCAATGAGAATCTGGATGGCATCCTCGGGGTGACCGGCCAGTGTCAGCGTGCCCGCGAGTGAGCAGGCCAGCAACGGGCTTAGCGGATCATCCTGCCAGGCCGTTTCCAGCATCGGCACCAGGGGTTCGAAGTAGCCCATGCTGTTGAACAGCATGGCGTGCCAGTGCAGCACGTTGGTATCGCGGCCGCCCAGCTCGTAGGCGCGTTCGTAAAGGCTGGCGGCCTGGCTGGCTTCCCCCTGGCTGGCCATGACGGCCGCCAGCACGCCCAGTGCATCGGACGAAGCCGGTTCCATTTCCAGCGCGTAGCGGGCACTGCTCTCGGCCCTGGCCAGGTGCTCGTTTTTGTTGGCAGGGTCATCGTAGGCCGCCAGCAGGAAATGGCTCGCCGCAAGCGCGACGTGCGCCTGCAGGTAAGTGGGGTCGAGCCTGATGGCCTCGTCAAACCTGGCCTGTGCCTCGCTTATGCCGTCGAGCCCGGTGTTCATGCGGTCATTCATCAGCGCACGCCCTGCAAGGTAATGCGAAAACGCCGGAATGTTCTGCGTCACCGAGGTCACATCACCATGATGGCTCTCGGACGCGCCCCCCTGCTGGACCACGTTGCGAACGACATCTTCCATCAGGGCCGGTAAGGCCTCGACCGGGCGGTCAAAACTGCGTGCCCATAACACCTGCCCCGTGCGAGCATCTTCCTGGTTCAACACCAGTACCAGCCTGTCGTCGTAGGGATGAACGACGCCGCGAATGATGGAATCGACCCCCAGGCGCGCCCCCAGGTCAATGGCGGGCGCACTGCTTACCGCCGCGTATTCCCCTTCTTCCGGCAACAGGACTTCAAGACCTTCAACGGCTGACAGGCGCTGTTCGATCTCCATCGCCGCGCTGGCTGCAAGCTCCGCACCACCCGGCTCGCTGCCGTGGACCTCGAAAGGCAGGATGGCGACTGAATAGGGCGCGGATAGTTCGATCGCAACGGGGCTGCCAGACTCAGGCGCAACATCATCGTGGGAGTGCATGACGGACCAATAACCCATGACCACCAGCACAAACACCACTGCGGCCACGGCCACCCAGGTCCAGAACGGCCGGTCGACGGAACTTGGCTGGGCGGGCAACGCCACTTCGGGCTCCGCCACCGGTATTTCCTCGATGGCCTCGGTGGTGTCCATGGCTGAGCAGTCCACCGCTTCCACCTGCACGGCCAGCCGATACCCGGTACCACGAACGACCGCGATGTAGTCCTGGATACAGCCCGCATCCCGCAATGCATTGCGAACCAGCACGACACGCTTGTTGATGGTGCCGCGATCGACAACGACGCCACTCCAGACCTCGGCCTCGAGCTCGCGTGTTGTCACCACGTTGGGCGCATTTCGCGCCAACATCAGCAGCAATTGGAATGACAGGGGAGGCAATGGCACGGTGACACCGGCCCGCCTGACCTCCTGCGTGCCGGCGTTCAAAATCACACCACCGATCCGGTAGCACTCCGACGACACGCCAGCACCTCCCTTTGAAAAAAACCTGAGCGCCCCCCAGCGAAAAACCATGCTACATCAGCTCGGATTCCACGTCATCCACCTTTCTTCCATAAAACTTCCATGAAATTTCATGCGGACGGGCATTTTCGACCCCTTTATTTCATCTAAATTTCACCTGTGCGCTTTGACCGGCGGTCGAAGCCCCGAAAACAGGTGTCAGGTGCGAATGTGGATCCTGCTGGCCGGCAAGTTAGTTTTTGTCTACCGGACCGCGAACAAGGACCTCCCCCCTGGCCTTGTCAGGACAACCGAACGACAGGGATTGGACGGCAGTGAACCGCAGATACCTCAATCGGGGCGCGAACCATGAACAGGGACCATTGATGGCCCCTGTCTACGCCAGGCACGACAACAACAATACGCAATCGGAAAGCCACCCGTGGGGGTGGCTTTCTTTTTTATATACCCGGTGACCAGCGGGTCATCCGCTTAACGGACCCCGGCTTCCTCCCCCGGTAATTACTCCCCCCAACTACCGGCAGGAATCCGGGGTCCGCATCCTTTGCGCACTATGGATGTACCTGTAAAAACGCTTTATGCTGTGGCCATGGACGCGAACACCCAAGACGCTCAGGGAACGGGCATCTCGGCCGCCGAGGCCGGCCTGAACCTTCCCGCAGATATCGAACTCCTGGAAAAACTGGGCGGCTCAAAGCTGACCACGGTCTGGCGCGCCCGCCACCAGGGTGAAGACGTGGTCGTCAAGGCTTACAGCGACAAGGCCGCCGCGGCCTGGCGCAAGAAGCTCGACAAGAACATCGGTGTCTTCGAAATGCTGCAGAACCGGGCTTTCCGGCACCAGCCCGAGCTGGTGAACTACACGGCCAAACCCATCCGGGTGATCGGCCAGGACGGTAAACACTCACTGTGTTTCCTGCAGGAGTACATCGACGGCGTGAGCCTGGAAGAAGTGGCCCGCACCGAGAAGGGACTGCCCGGCGCAGTCATCCGCACCGGCGAGACCATCGCCCGGGTCTGCGAGGAAAAAGGCATCAAGGGTGTCGACCAGTTCATGGCCGACGTGATCGTCCGGCGGCAGGGTGATAACTGGATCCCCGTGATTCACGACTTCAAGCATATCCCCGAAGAACCACGCAAAAAGTCTGCAACTTCACCACTGTTCGCCAAACTTGGCTTTGGCAGCCGCCCCGGCGCCGCGACCGGGTTCATGAAGGACTGGCTCAACATCAGCCGCCGGTTTTCCAACGGCTGACGCGCCTAAACCCTCAGAATGCGTTGACCCCGGTCAGCTCCTTGCCGACCACCAGCTGGTGCACGGACTCCGTGCCCTCGTAGGTGATCACGCTCTCCAGGTTCAGCATATGCCGTATGGGCGAAAACTCGGTGCTGATACCGGCGCCGCCCAGCATGTCACGGCAGTCGCGGGCGATATCCAGCGCCATGCGTACATTGTTCCACTTGGCCACCGAGACCTGCGTCGGGTGCAGCTTGCCGGCATCTTTCAGGCGCCCCAGGCGCAGGCTCATCAACTGAGCGCCGGTAATCCGGCGGGCCATGTCGGCCAGGCGCAGCTGGATGGCCTGGGTGTGGTTCAGCGGGCGGCCAAACAACTCGCGACTGGCGGTGTACTCCAGCAACTCGGCAAGGCAGGCCTGGGCCGCACCAATCGCGCCCCAGGTGATGCCGTAGCGCGCCTGGGTCAGGCAGCTGAGCGGTGCCTTCAGGCCGGTTGCGCCCGGCAGGCGGTTCGACTCCGGCACGCGCACGCCATCGAAATACAGTGATGAGGTGACCGACGCGCGCAGCGAGAACTTGTGGTGGATCTCCGGCGCCTCGAAGCCCGGCGTGCCCTTCTCGATGATGAATCCGCGTACACCTTCGTCAGTCTGGGCCCAGACCACGGCGACATCGGCAATGCTGCCGTTGGTGATCCACATCTTGGCGCCATCGATGATCCAGTCGCTACCATCACGGCGGGCCCGGGTCTTCATGTTGGACGGGTCGGAACCGCCATGCGGCTCGGTCAGGCCAAAACAGCCAATGGCGTCGCCGCTGGCCAGTGCCGGCAACCAGCGCTGCTTCTGCTCCTCCGAGCCATAGGCATGAATCGGGAACATCACCAGGCTGCTTTGCACGGAAACAAAACTGCGCAGGCCGCTGTCGCCGCGCTCGAGTTCCTGGCAGATCAACCCGTAGGCCACGCTGTTCAGGCCGGCGCAGCCGTAACCATCGATGGAACTGCCCAGCAGGCCCAACTCGGCCACAGGCGCGACCAATTCGGCCGGGAAACGGCTGTTCTCGAAGGCATCGGCGATGATGGGCAGGACCTGCTCATCAACGAAACGCGCGACCGTGTCCTGCACCATCGCTTCTTCTTCATCCAGCTCGGATCGGATATCGTAAAGATCAATCGGATTAAGGGATTTCATCAGCCTGCCCGGAATTCAGAAAGACGGCATTGTACAGGCTATAATTCGCGCGGGTGAGGGGGTCACCCGATTCCTCGAGAACTGGATATCCAGCCGTGATAAAACTCGGAACAATCATCTTGTGCGCGCTGGCGCTGGCGGGCTGCGGTTCGCTGGTGTCATCGGCGACCAGTGGCATGGCCGCCAACCTGTCGGCGGCGATCCTGAACCAGGACGACCCGGAGACCGTCCGTGACGGCGCCCCGGCGTTCCTGATCATGCTGGACAGCTTTGTCGAAGGTTCGCCCGATGACCCGGCCATGCTGGGCGCCGCCGCCGACCTGTACGCGGCCTATGGCGTACTTTTCGTCGACGACCCGGCGCGCGCCGAACGGCTGACAGGCCGCTCACTCGACTATGGCCGCCGCGCGCTGTGCGCCACCGATGCCGCCGCCTGCGGCATCGCCGATACCGGCTTCCGCGACTACGCCCCGGTACTGCAATCACTGGGCGCGGACGACGTCCCTACCCTGTACAGCTACAGCCTGTCCAAGCTGGCATGGATCCAGGCCCGCGCCGGTGACATGGGCGCGCTCGCCGAGCTGCCGAAAGCGCAGGCCGCCCTGGACCGCGTCCGCGAGCTTGATCACGATTATCGCGAAGCCGAGGTCGAGCGTTACCTGGGCGTGCTGGCCACCATCCGCCCACCCGCGCTGGGCGGCCGTTTCGACGAAGGCCGCGCCTATTTCGAGCGCGCCATCGAACTCTCCGGCGGTCGCGACCTGGGCGCGCGCGTCGACTTCGCCCGCTATTACGCGCGCACGCTGTACGAGCGGGAACTTCACGACCAGTTACTGAACGAAGTCATCAGCGCCGACCCGCGCGCTGAAGGCCTGACACTGCTGAACGTGCTGGCCCAGCGCGAAGCCGCGGAACTGCTCGCGTCTGCCGATGACTATTTCTGAGCACCCGAACACTGACCTGAACCTGAACCCGGTGAACCCGACATGAACCGAACGATCCTGAAAGCCCTTACGGTCCTGGTAGCCTGCGCCAGCCTGGCCCCGGCCATGGCCGCTGCCGACATGACCTTCAAAATCGCCACGGTCGTGCCCGAAGGCTCCAGCTGGATGACTGCCATGCGCGCCGGCGCCGAGGACATCGAGGCGCGAACCGAGGGGCGGGTTAAATTCAAGTTCTATGGCGGCGGCGTGCAGGGCAATGACGCCCAGGTCCGCCGTAAGATGCGCGTTGGCCAGTTGCACGGCGGCGCGTTCACCTCCGGCGCGATGCGCGACTTCCACCCCGACATGGAAATCTACGGCCTGCCGCTGCTGTTCCGCGGCTATGACGAGGCCCGCCAGTTGCGTGAGCAGTTCGACCCGATCCTGTACCAGCGCCTGGAAGACGCCGGCTACGTGACCTTCGGCTTTGCCGGCGGCGGCTTTGCCTACATGGCCTCGAACACCCGCATCGCCAACCGCGACGACATGGAAGGCCTGAAAATCTGGATTCCGGAAGGCGACCAGGTGGCCCGCGCCGCCGCTGACACGCTGGGCATCGCGCCGGTCACGCTGCCGCTGACCGATGTCCTGACCGGCCTGCAGACCGAACTCATCGACACGGTCATGGGCCCACCGGTGGGCATGATCGTCATGCAGTGGCACAGCACGGTCGAGTACATCACCGACTTCCCCATCGCCTACGTGTACGCCGGCGTGATCATCGACAAGCGCCACTTCGGCAAGATCTCGGAGCAGGACCAGGCCGTCGTTCACGAAGTCATGGGAGACGTCTACCGCGGCTTCGATGAAGCCGGCGAGAAGGACAACGCCGAAGCCCTGGACGCCCTGTTCGCCGGTGGTATCCAGCGCGTTGACCTGACCGACGCGGAGAAGGCGCGCTGGCGGGAATTGCTGGAAGCCTCGAACCGCGAAGCCGGCAACCGCGGCGCGTTTGACCTGGAACTGCTCGACAGCATGGAGTGCGCCCTGGGTGCGATCCGGGGCACGGTGGACGCGGGCGAATGCAGCCAATAGAGCGCACCGCGGGCCGGCTTGAGAAGGCCGGCACCTGGGTCGAGAACGCGCTGCTATGCGCCCTGCTGCTGGCGATGATCGGCCTTGCCTGCTGGCAGATTTTCGCCCGCAACCTGTTCGGTTCGACCCTGGTCCTGGGTGATGAATTGTTACGCCTGATGGTGTTGTGGCTGACCCTGGCCGGCGCGCTGGCCGCCAGCCGCGCCGACCGCCATATCGCCATCGCCCTGCTCGACCGGGTGCTCGATGGCCGCGCGCTCGATGCCGCCAAGGCCGTCACGGAAGCCTTCACGGCCATCGTCTGCGCGCTGCTGGCCTGGTACAGCTACGCCTTCGTCATGATGTCGCGCGAATTCGAGGATGTGCTGCTGGGCGGCGTTCCCGCCTGGTGGCTGCAGGCGCCGCTGCCCATTGGCTTCGGCCTGATGGCCTGGCGGCACGCGCTGCACGCCATTGCCCGGGCCCTGGGGCGCTGACGGTGTTCTGGCTGCTTATCCTGGTGCTGGTGCTGCTTGGCGCGCCACTGTTCGCCATCATCGGCGCCAACGCGCTGTGGAATTTCCACGGCGCCGATATCGACCTGCAGGTGGTCGCCATCGAGTTTTTCGGCATCGCCGAGACCCCGGTGTTACTGGCTATCCCGCTGTTTACCTTCGCCGGCTACCTGCTGAGTGAATCGCAGGCGCCCCGGCGCCTGGTGCGGCTGACCAACGCGATGCTGGGCTGGATGCCCGCCGGCCTGGCCGTGGTCGCACTGGTGGCCTGCGCGCTGTTCACCGCCTTCACCGGCGCGTCCGGCGTGACCATCGTCGCACTCGGCGCGCTGCTGGTTCCGGCACTGGGCCAGGCCGGCTACCCCGAGCGATTCAACCTGGGCCTGGTGACCACGGCCGGCAGCCTGGGGCTGCTGTTCGCGCCGTCGCTGCCCCTGATCCTGTACGGCGTCATTGCCGAGGTCTCCATCGAGGACCTGTTCCTGGCCGGCGTGATCCCCGGTGTACTGATGCTGGCCATGCTGTCCGGCTACAGCATGTGGAAAAACCGCGCCATCCGTGTCCCGCTGGGTGATTTTTCCTGGCGCGAGGTGGCGGCGGCGGCACGTGAAGCCGCCTGGGAAATCCCCCTGCCGGTGGTCGTGCTGGGCGGTATCTACAGCGGCTTCTTCGCCATCTCCGAGGCTGCGGCGGTGACCGCGCTCTATGTCCTGATCGTCGACCTGCTGATCCTGCGGGAAGTGAAATTCCGGCAGCTGCCGTCGATCATCCGCGAATCGATGATCCTGGTGGGCGGCATCATGATCATCCTGGGGGTCTCGCGGGCGTCGACCAACTTCATGATCGACGCCGGCGTTCCGCAGATGCTGCTTGAGTGGGTCAGCGGATTCGTGTCCAGCCCGTTCGCCTTCATGCTGATGCTGTTGCTGTTTTTGCTGGTGCTGGGCGCGATCCTGGATATCTTCTCGGCGATCGTTCTGGTTGTGCCACTGGTGCTGCCGGTGGCGGTGCAGTTTGGCGTCGACCCCATCCACCTGGGCATCGTCTTCCTGGCCGCCATGCAACTGGGCTACATCACGCCACCAGTGGGTTTGAACCTGTTTATCGCCGGTTATCGGTTCGACCGGCCCATCGTCGACATTTACCTGTCGACGCTGCCGTTCTTCGCCTTCCTGTTACTGGCGGTGGTGATTATCGCGTTCTGGCCGGGCCTGTCGCTGTGGCTCGTGTGATGTCCATCCACTCGGCGTAGCGACGGGACAGCACCCGGTAGTCGTCTTCGTCGTCGACATCCAGGCTCAGGCCGCCGAACGGGGTCACGGCCACCTTGACGGGGCCACCCAGGACGGCGCTCACCGCCGCTTCGACCCGGTCCATGGTATTGCCGGCCCTGACCCGGCGGTAGACGCCGCCATCGCCCGCCGCCAGCATGGCGGCGAGTTGCAGCCGGCCGATCATCCAGGCCGCGGTCCAGCCACCCTGTTGCCGGAACAGCGAGATCACCAGCTTCATGACGTTGCGCCAGTCCTGCGCCTTTCGGTAGGAGAAGCTGGTCTGCAGGAATTCAGAGTGCGCCAGCAGGCGTGGGCGGACCACGTAGATGTTGGCCAGGCGCATGCGGCCTTCGGCCAGCTGGACCATTGGCCGCTGGATGCCGGGATGCTCCGTGCTGCCATGGAACGGCGTCAGCCCGTTTTCGTCACAGACGCCGACGACCATGGCATTCGGGTCGCCCTGCGCGGGCTCAAGCGCCGCGGCGCGGGCGACAAAGTCGTCAATGCCGGCCGCGCTGACCAGCGGCAGGTCACAGGACACCAGCAGGATGGGTCGACGGTCAGCGGCGTCGGTACCGGCGTCCGCGTAGCTGGCTTCGACGGCACGAATGGCCGCCCAGGCGTTGTCCAGCATCTTGCCTTCCTGGGGCACGCAAACGGTCTGCCCGCACCCCGATAGCGCCTGCTCCAGTTCCGCCTGCGGCCCGACGACATAGGTCCGCTTGATGAGCGTAGACGCGCCCAGCGCGTCGACGACGTGCCGCACCAGGGGCCGGCCCTCGATATCCAGGAAGGCCTTGTTTCGCCCGTCGATCAGGCGCTTGGGGTTTTGGTGTGTGCCTGACAGGACCACCGCGTCCAGCGGTGCGGCCTGGCCCGGGTTGGGCTCATCGTTGGATTCGGTACGGGGCATGGTGACTATTATGCCGCCAAAGCCGTTTTTGGTGGCGGGATTGCGGCTTTCTTGTGGCCAAATTCGTTTTGTCGCAAGCTGATTTTCCCCCGTTCCACAACCATCCGAGCATGATTCAAAAACTTGCACACGCTACATCAGGTTTTGGTTCATCATTTGTGGACAATGTGGACAATTTGCGCTTTGACACAATTCTGCCACAGGAGTAATTTGAACTCCCCGTTGATTGAAACCCACCGGCCGCAAGGTCGGAAACGCCGGAAGGACGGGACCGGTCTCCGGACCGGGACAGAACGGAAGGCGACCCAGCGAACGGCCGACCCGCCGAACACTTGGGAGGGTGAAAGAGACGGCCAGCGCCCCGGTGGTACAGGGCGCGCTACCCCGACCGGGTTCTGCCATTGATGCGGTCGTACCATGTGGGTGGCTCGAAAGGGATTCGCGGTCCCTGGAGATAGACGCGAAATGCGTCGATAAAGAACGGCGGGAGGAAGTCCCGCGCCAGGCAGCCGAAGTGCAGAACGGATGCGGAGCCAGGCGAAATTGGAAAGGCCCAGGTGCAACTGCAGTTCACCTTAAGCGGAGTTCCAGTACCTTCACGGCCGGGGAAGCGCAAGCTTCCCCGGCTTTATTTTGGGCCACTGTTTCGCGCCCCCATCCGTAATACAATAGACATCTCACCGGTAACCACACCGAGCCCGGCCACATGTCTTCCAACCACGAACACGCCATTCGCCTGGAGAACGTCGTCTTCCGACGCGGCGACCGCGCGATCCTGGACCACGTGAGCCTGACCATCCCAAGGGGTGCGATCGCCGCGGTGATGGGCCCCAGTGGCGTGGGCAAGACCACGGTGCTGCGGCTGGTTTCAGGCCAACTCAGGCCGGATTCAGGCCGCGTGCTGGTCAACGGCGAGGACGTCTCCTCCATGGGCCGCCGGGCGCTGTTTCGCATGCGGGAGAACCTGGGGTTTTTGCTCCAGAACGGTGCGCTGTTTACCGACCTGACGGTGTTTGAGAATGTCGCCACGCCGTTGCGCGAGCACCGCGATTACGACGATGAGCGCATCGAGGCGATCGTCAGCGAGCGGCTGGCATCCGTGGGCCTGGAAGGCACCGGGCAGCTGATGCCGCATGAACTGTCCGGCGGCATGGCGCGGCGCGTGGCACTGGCGCGGGCCGTCGCCCTGGACCCGTCGATCGTGCTTTTCGACGAGCCCATGGCCGGCCTGGACCCGATTGCCGTTTCAACCATCAATGAACTGATACGCCGTACCAACGACGAACGCGGCCTGACCAGCGTCGTGGTCACCCACGATGTCGAGCAGATGTCGCGGCTCGCTGACTACTGCTACATCCTGGTGGATGGCCGGATTGCCGGCGAGGGCCCGCCGTCGGAACTGGCCGACAGCCCCGACGCCGCCGTCCGCCAGTTCATGAATGGCCAGATGGACGGCCCGATTCCGTTCCGGTACGCGGGAGCCGGCGGCTGATGGGCGCGCGCTGGCTGTCACCGGTCGCCGAGACCGGCCGCGCCGCGCTGTTCGTGCTGCGCATGCTGGCGGCCATCCGCCCAGGACCCAGGCTGGCGGGCGAGACCCTGCGCCAGGTGTACCTGGTGGGCGCCCGCTCGCTGATCATCATCATGATCTGCGGCTTTTTCGTCGGCATGGTGCTGTCGCTGCAGGCGATTAACGCGCTGGCACAGTTCGGCGCGGCCGACCAGGTCAGCCTGCTGGTCGGCAAGTCCCTGTTCCGCGAACTGGGCCCGGTATTGACCGCGCTGCTGTTCGCCGGCCGGGCCGGCACGGCCATCGCCGCCGAGATCGGCCTGATGAAGGCCACCAGCCAGGTCGACGCGATGGAACTGATGGCCATCGACCCCGTCCAACGGGTGGCGCTGCCGCGTTTCCTGGCCGGCCTCTTGTCCGTGCCGCTGTTGACCGCCATGTTCTGTGCAATGGCAATCCTGGGTGCGATGGTGTTTGCCATCGGTGTGATGGGCCTGGATGCCGGCATTTTCTGGAGCAAGCTGCAGACGGGCGTGCGCTTTGGTGACGACCTGGTCGGTGGCATCTGCAAGAGCGTGGTGTTTGGCGGTATCGTCAGCGCCACGGCCACCTGGTACGGCTTCAGCGCCCGGCCCACCGGCGCCGGCGTCGCCACGGCCACCACCAACACGGTCGTGATAAGTTCGGTACTGGTACTGGTGGTTGATTTCATCATGAGTTCTTTTTTCACCTGAACACGGAATAACGAGACATGCGCGCGAATTACAAGGTGGAACTGGCGGCGGGACTGTTCCTGGTCATCGGACTGGGGGCCCTGCTGTGGCTCGCCACGCAGGCCACCGACTACGGCCGTGACATCGGCCGCGAGGCGTACACGGTATCCGCGCGGTTCACCAATGTCGGCGACCTGCGCGAGCGCGCGCCGGTGAAGATCGCGGGTGTGCCCGTGGGCCTTGTGGACGGCATCGAGGTCGACCCGGTGACCTTCGAGGCCGTGGTTCAGCTGCGCATCGACAACCGCTTCAACGAAGTACCGACCGACACCAGCGCATCCATCCTGACCAGCGGCGTGCTGGGCGACCGCTATGTCGGGCTCGAGCCCGGCGGCTCGCCGATGGCGCTGGTCGATGGGGATGAATTGATGTTGACGCAATCCGCCGTGGTGCTGGAACAGCTGGTGAGCAAGTTCCTGTTCAACGCCGGCGACGACAAGGACGAGCAATGACACAGCCAGAACCTACACGGCGGCCATGGATCGCTGCCGCACTGGCGCTATTCGCACTCATGATGGTGCCTGTCGCGGCTTACGCCGAAGATGACCCGGCCAATATTGTCCGCGGCGCCGCCGACCGCCTGATTGAGCAACTCGACGCCCAGCGCGAACAGCTCAAAGCCAACCCCGACATCGCACGCCGGCTGGTTCGCGACGAACTGTTGCCGATCATGGATACGGTGTTCTCTGCGCGGCTGATCCTGGGCCGGGCCGGTCGCAACGCCACCGATAAGCAGGTGGAAGATTTTGCCGAGGCGCTGAGCACATCGCTGATCGACCGCTACGCCACCGGTGTCGTCGAATACCGCGACGGCGACCAGATGGAGGTACTGCCCACGCGCGGCGATCCGAACCCACGGATGACGCGCGTGCGAACACGGGTACAATTACCGGACGGCAAGCACCTTCCGGTCGACTACGTGTTCCACAAGACCGACGGAGGCGACTGGAAAGCGTTCGACGTGATTGTCGAGGGCATTTCCTATGTGACGACGTTCCGCAGCCAGATCATGCCGCAGGTGGAGGCATCGGGCATCGAGGCCGTCACGGCGCGACTTCGCAGCGGCGAACTGGCGCTGGAAGAATAATTCACTACCGGGGAGGACGGCGCAGGCACATGAGTTTCTCACGACGCGGCCACTGGCTGGCGATTGCGCTGTGCGCTTTGCTTTCGGCCTGCGCCGGCACCCAGAATCGTCATACCGACCCGGTCAACGACCCCTGGGAAGGCTATAACCGCAAGATGCACGCCTTCAACATGGGGCTGGATCGCGCGGTCCTGCGGCCGGTTGCGAAAGGCTACGACACGATCACCCCGGACCCGTTGCAACGCGGTATCGGCAACTTTTTCCGTAACCTGTCCTACCCAGTCACGGCGCTCAACCAGATCTTCCAGGGCAAATTCGTGGAGTTGGGTGAGAGCACCGACCGCTTTATCAAGAACACGACCTTTGGCCTGCTCGGGTTCATCGACGTGGCCACGATGACCGACGTGCCGTTTCACGACGAGGACTTTGGCCAGACCATGGCCACCTGGGGCTGGGAGGACAGCCGCTATTTCGTGCTGCCCATCTTCGGCCCATCGACGATTCGCGACACGTTCGGCCGCTCGGTCTACGGCACGGTCCACCCGATCAGCATCTATGCCCGTGAACAGGGCAATTACTGGCCGGCCGTCGCCGACGTGATCCAGTTTCGCGCACAACTGTTGCCACGGGATGAACAGATCTCCTCGGCCTACGACCCCTACGTGCTGATCCGTGACGCCTGGTTGCAGAACCGCACTTACCTGATCTACGACGGCGAACCGCCGGAACCCGACTACGACGCCTATCTGCAAGACCTGGAGGAATGAAAAGACTGCTCCCGCTCCTGTTGCTGATGTGCGCCTGTTCCGACCAGGCCACCGGCCCTGACGGCAGTACCTATGTTCACTCCATGGATGGCGCGCCCGACTCGCTGGACCCGGCGTGGGCTTCCACCATCTACGCGAACACGGTGGTGGTCAACCTCTACGACACGCTCTACCGTTACCAGTATCTCGCCCGCCCCTACGCGCTGGCACCCAACCTGGCAGCGGCCATGCCGGAGTCTTCGGAAGATGGCCTGACCGTCACCATCCGCATCAAGCCGGGCGTTCATTTCGTCGACGACCCCGCTTTTCCCGGTGGAGCAGGCCGCGAGGTCACGGCGGCCGATGTCATCTACTCGATCCAGCGCCATTTCGACCCGGCCACGCGGGCGCGCGGTGCCTGGCTGTGGCGCGACCGCATTGTCGGGCTGGATGAATGGAAGGACGCAGGGGCCGACTATGACACCGATGTCGCCGGCCTGGTCGCACTCGACTCGCATACCCTGCAGGTCCACCTGACCCGCCCCTACCCCCAGTTCGTTCACACCCTGGCCCAGGGCTACGCAGGGGTCGTGCCACGCGAGGCCGTGGAAGCCTACGGCAGGGCCTTCGGCGCCAAAGCCGTCGGTTCCGGCCCGTTCCGGCTGGTGAGCTTCGACAGCGCCCGGGTGGTCATGGATCGCAACCCGGGTTTTCGTGCCGAGACCTTCGACCTGGCGGCCGAGGGCTACGACGCCGGCACGCAGTCCGGCCTGGGCCTGGAACCGTTGCAGGGGCGCACACTCCCGCTCATCGACCGCCTGGAAGTCGAGTTCATCGCCGAGGACGCGGCGCGCTGGAACGCACTGCGCGGCGGCGAAATCGACTATATCAAGGTGCCGGCGGCGCAGTTCGACCAGGTCCTGGCCACCCGGAAGCCCCTGTCCCTGGTGCCCGACCTGGCCGACGAATACGCCGTTGCTGCCGCCCGCGAGGCCGGCTTCGTCTACACCAATTTCGACATGTCGAACCCACTGATCGGCCACAGCGACGACCCGGACAGGGACGAACGCAATCGCGCCCTGCGTTGCGCCATCATCCGCGGCTTCGACTGGGAGCAGCGAAACGAGCGGTTCTTCTCCGGTATCGGCGCGGTATTCCCCGGCATCATTCCGCCGGACGTGCCGGAGCATGACCCGGCACAGGACAGGACGTCGGTGCAGCGCGACGTCGAAGGCGCCCGCGCGCTGCTGGCAGAGAATGGCTGGACTGCCGAGTCACTACCGACCCTCACCTACGGCTATCCATCCAGCGTCACCGAGCGGCAGATGTTCGAACAGTTCCGCGCGTTCATGGCCGATATCGGCTACCCGCATGACAGGATCAAGCCGCTGGTCTACGCCCGCTTCGGCGACTACCAGCGGGCCTACAGCGAAGGCGAGGTGATGCTGATCACCAGCGGCTGGACCATGGACTACCCGGATTCGGAGAACCTGGTGCAGCTGTTCTACGGCCCCCATGCCGCGCCGGGCGCCAACTCGGCCAGTTACAGCAACCCCGAGTACGACGCCCTGTTTGAGCAGGCGGCGCCGATGCCACCGTCGCCGGCACGCACCGAACTGTACCGGCGCATGAACCAGATGGTCATCGATGACTGCGCGACCATCAGTGGCCTGAGCCGGACACTGGTCTTCATGTGGCAGAAGGACGCCCGCATGCTCCCCGACCGGTCCTTCACCGGCGGCTACTTCCTCCGCTTTGTCGACATGGCCAGCGCCGACGAATGAGCACCGCCCGCTACCTGGCGCGGGCGGCGCTACAGGGTGCTGCGTTATTACTGGGCGTTACGCTGGTCAGCTTTGTGCTGATGGTGCATTTCGCCCCGGACCGCACCTGGGGCCTGTTGGGCAAGAACCCCACGGCCGAACAGGTGGCCGAGGTGCGTCACGAACTGGGTTACGACCGCCCCCTGGCCAGCCGCTACGTCGATTTCCTGGGTGAACTGGTCACGCTGGACTTCGGTCACTCCGACACCACCGGCGAGCGGGTCACGGACATGCTCTCGCGCACGGTGCCGGTGACGCTGGCGCTAGTCATTCCGGGTTTCATCCTCGGCAATGTGCTGGGCATCATCCTGGGGCTGGCGGCTGCCTGGAAGCGCGGGCGCTGGCTGGACCGCTGGGTGATGGCCGGCTCGGTGGCGGGCATGAGCCTGAGCTTCCTGGTCATCATCATCGCCCTGCAGATCCTGCTGTGCACGCCCTGGGGCCTGGACCTGTTTCCTGCCCGTGGCTGGCGCGTCGACGGCCTGGGCAGTTACCTGTGGTATGTCACCGTGCCGACGCTGGCGCTGGTCACGGTCACGCTGGGCTACAACGCCCGCTTCTACCGCTCGGTGGCCGCCGAGGAACTGGACCGCAACCACATCCGCACCGCCCGCGCCTATGGCGCCTCACCCGCGACCATTTTGTTCGTGCATGTACTGCGCAACGGCGCGATCGCGATCCTGACCCGGGTGCTGTTCTCGATTCCGCTGGTGGTCGTCTCCGGCAGCCTGCTGCTGGAAACCTACTTCGGAATTCCCGGCGTAGGGCGGGTGACCTTCGATGCCATCACCAGCGGTGACCAGCCGGTGCTGAAGGCCGTGGTCTCGCTGACCGCGGTGGCCTTCGTCCTGCTGCAGGCCTGCGCCGATGCCTGCTACCGCTGGGCCGACCCCAGGGTTGCCCGGTCATGACAGATCTTCGCCATTGGATTAGCGCACTGGGCCGGGCAGGCCAGGCCGGGCTCGTGATCGTCGCATTGTTCACGCTGGTCGCTTTCGTCATGGCCGTGGTGCCGGGGCCTGGCGACGCCACACTGGCTTCCGGCGCCGGCCAGTGGGAACCGGCGAGCACACGGCACTGGTTCGGCACCAACCGGCTGGGCCAGGATGTCTTCGCCCGCGCCATGGGCGGCGCGGCCACGGCCATCAAGGTGGGCACGCTGGTGACGGCCCTGTCACTGCTGCTGGGCGCCGCGGCCGGCGCCGCGGTGGGCTGGCGCCAGGGCGGCTGGGTCGACACCCTGGTGGTCTGGCTGATGGGCGTACTCGACGCCATTCCGTTCTACCTGTTCGCCGCGGCCCTGGCCTTCGCCCTGGGCGCCGGCACCCTGGCCATGTACGCGGCCATGGTGCTGACGTTCTGGACCGCCACCGCCCGCCTGGTGCGCGCCGAGGTCCTGCGCCTGCGGCAGATGGACTACGTGGCATCCGCCCGCGCCATCGGCCTGCCGGGATGGCGCATCGCCGGGCGGCACCTGCTGCCCAACTGCCGGCACCTGCTGCTGGTCCAGGCCGTGCTGACCTTCGTGGCCGCCATCAAGACGGAGGTGATCCTCAGTTTCCTGGGCATCGGCGTGCGCGACGGCGTCAGCTGGGGGCTGATGCTGTCCGAGGCAACCCAGGACGTGCTCGCGGGCCACTTCGGCAACTTTCTTGCCGCGTCCCTCCTGATGTTCATCCTCCTGCTTGGCTTCAACCTGCTGGCGGACGCGTTGCAGGACCGCGACAGCCAGGCCCGCCCGGACGGGGTGCGAAGCCCATGAGCACAGTGCTGACGGTCTCCGGGCTCGCTGTTGACCTGCCCGCTGGGGGCACGGTCCAGGCGGTCCTGCGCGATGTGTCCTTTCACCTTGAACCCGGCCGCATCACCGGCCTGGCCGGTGAGTCGGGCAGCGGCAAGACCACGGTCGCGATGGCGCTGATGGGCCTGCTGCCGGCGGGTGCGCACCTGCGCTCCGGCACGGCCACGCTGCACGATCGCGACGTCGACCTCCTGGCCATGTCGGAACCGGTGGCACGGACCATCCGTGGACGTGATGTGGCGATGGTGTTCCAGGACCCTGCGACCGCACTGGACCCGGTGCTGACCATCGGCCGGCAAATGCGGGCCGTCGCGCGCCGCCATGGTGTGGCCGCCGACCCAGGTACGGCCGCGCAGGCCGCGTTGGCCGAACAGGGCTTCCGCAGCCCATCGGACATCATGGGCGCTTTTCCGCATGAGCTCTCGGGCGGCATGCGCCAGCTGGTCATGATCGCGATGGCGGCAATGGTCCGCCCGGCAGTGCTGCTGGCGGACGAGCCGACCACGGCGCTGGATGTGACCACACAGGCCAGGGTGCTGGAAAACCTTCGTAAGCTGGCCCAGAGCGACAACATCGCGATCCTTCTGGTCAGTCATGACCTGCGTGTCCTGGCGCAGACTGCCGACGAACTCCTGGTGATCCGTGACGGCCGTATCGTCGACGCCGGTCCGACCCGGCAGGTGTTGCAGTCACCGTCCAGTGACTGGACCCGGCAACTGGTCGCCGCCGTGCCACCGGATCCGTTCGGGCGCGGCGAATCACCAACTTCCGGCATCCCTGGGCAGGCGAACGACGTCCTGCTGTCGGTCAACCACCTGGATATCCGTTACCACGCCGCCGGGATTTTTGGCGGTCGCCGGGGGCCGGCGAAGCAGGCGGTCATCAACGTCAGCCTGCAGCTACGACGCGGCCAGGCCTATGGGCTGGCCGGCGAGTCCGGCTCCGGCAAGAGTTCCCTGGCGCGCGCCATCATGGGGCTGGCACCCGATCCCGGCGGCGAGATCCTGTTCAACGGCGAGCAGCTGGCGACACGGCCGGCCGACCGCAGCCCGGAGCAACTTCGCCGTATCCAGGTGGTGTTCCAGGATCCGGATGCTGCCCTTAGCCCGCGCCGGTCGATCGAACAGGCCCTGCTTGAGCCGCTGCAGCATTTTGGCCTGGGCGCCGCTGCCGAACAGGCACACCGGGTTCGCGCGGCCCTGGCCGATGTAGGCCTGGAAGACGACATCCTGCCGCGGCGGCCGCGGCAGCTGTCCAGCGGCCAGCGCCAACGGGTCGCCATTGCGCGGGCCCTGGTCTGCGAGCCCGACCTGCTGGTGGCCGACGAAGCCGTCTCGGCCCTGGACATGACCACCCAGGCCCGGGTCCTGGCGCTGCTGAAACACTTGTGCGAAGAGCGCGGCATCGCGCTGATGTTCATCTCCCACGACCTGTCGGTGGTGGCTGAACTGGCCGATACCGCGGGCGTCATGCTCAATGGTCACCTGGTCGAACAGGCGCCAGTGAACACGCTGTTCACTGCCCCGCGCCACCCCTACACGCGCAAACTCGCCGCCGCCTCGCCCCGGCTGGCGCACGCCGGCCCGGCGCCGGAGATCAGCGCACTGGACGGCCTGGACGCGACGCCCTCGCACGGCTGCGTCTACCAGCACCGCTGCGAGCGCGCCACCGGGCTCTGCACCGAGTCCTCGCCCGAAGCCGTTTCGGGTGCGAACGGCGTTCGCATAGAATGTCATTTTCCAATCACGGTACCCGCTGATGAACCATCAAACGGCTGATGTTCCGCCCTCACCCCGCGCCTGGCGCCTGCCGGCCCTTTGCACCGCCCTGCTGTTGCTGTTGACGGCTTGCGGCGGCGGTGGTGTCAAGGGCGAGGCGCCGTTCGTGCAGGTCACCAGCTGGCGCATCGACGGAAACGCGCTGGCGGTGAGCTTGCGGCTGCGCAACGTCAACAGTGAAGCCCTGGTCGTTGACAGTATTCACCTCGATATCGAAGTGGACGATACGCCGCTGGCCACCCATATCGCCCAGCAGCGGTTCGAGATCGCGGCCAATGGCATGGAGTCGCTGGAACTGCAACTGACCGCCAAGGATGACGGCGTCGCCGCGCTGGAGCGACTTTCCAGCGGCGAGACCGGCAGCCTGCGCACCCGTATCGAGGGCGATGTCATCAGCCCGGACGAGGGGCGCCTGGCCTTTCATCGTGATGGTCATATCTACACGGTCCCCGGCCGCCCCGGGAACTTCCGCTGAGCCCGCATTGCGCCGGCACCGGCAGGGGCGGTAGGCTACTTCGCCTGGACCGCATTCTTCGGCGAGTACGCACATGAGAATCAGCTTCGACCTCAGCCAGTCCGACCTGGAACATTTCCGTGAAGTCATGACCCGCGCCCGCGAGGCGGCGAAGGAACATGACGTCGACCAGGTGATCGACAGCGCCCGCGCGTTGATCACCGAGATCAACAGTTCCGAAACCTCGGATTTCATCCGTGACCGGATGCATACGCTGGAAACCCTGATCGGCATGGTGCTGGATTCCGGCTGGGGCCTGGTGGCCGAAGACCGCCAGCGTGTGATCGAGGCGCTGTCCTACTTTGCCGAGGCCGACGACCTGATCCCCGATGACATCCCGGTGCTCGGCTACCTGGACGACGCGATCATGATCGAGATCGTCGCCGAGGAGCTCAAGCACGAGATCCAGGCCTACCGGGATTTCGTCGTCTTCCGTTCCGCCGAGCAGGCCCGCCTGGGCGAGTCGGCTGAAGATGTCGAGCGTGCCGACTGGCTCGAGTCACGGCGCCAGCAACTGCATTCACGCATGCGCCGCCGGCGCCGCCGGGGTGGCGACAAGAGCGGCAGCAAGTCGCCGTTCTCGCTCTTCTGAGCCATCGGTTCCAGGCCCGTGGCTGCAGACCACCTTCCCATACTCATCGGCGTTGAGATCGATGCCGAGCGCCTGCCGGAAGGCGCGCCGCGGACCACCATCGACCGGAACAGTGCCGAGCAGCTGCTCGCCCACCTGGCCACCGACCTGGCCGCGCTGGCGCCGGGCGCCCGTCACTGTTCACTCGCGCTCTCCGGCGCGCTGTATGACCCCACCGAAATCCTTCGCCCCGGTTACCCGGTGTTCGCCGCGCTGGCACAGTTGCAGAAGCACGCCGGCGACCAGGGGCCGCGACTGCTCAGCGTCGGCGCCGATGGCGAGCGCATGCCGCTGGACGGCCTGCAGCCCGGCTCGGCGGTGCCACGGGGCGCGCTGCAGCTGCTCGCACTGTCGCTGTCCGGCCCGGCGGACGAACTGGAACTGATTGCAGAGGAGGCCGAATACCGGTTTCTTGAAGAAGGACAGTTGTCTGCGCACACGGCCAAGGCCGTCGAGGCGCATTTCCGCCTGGCGACAGCGCATGCCCGGTTCATGACCCTGACCGACATGCAGGCCATGCTGCGCCTGCAACTGGAGCATTTTGGCTTCCTGCCGCTCTGGGAGTTGTTGCAGGCGGCCCTGGAGCAGGACGACGAGCCACTCGAGGTCCGCGCGGCCCAGGGCCAGCAGTTCCAGTGGACCGGCGACCGGGTGCTGGCGCGTTTCGAAACCTTTGATTACTGGGCTAGCCACGGCGGCGGTGCAGAACTGCCCGCCGACGAGGCCGCGCTGGCGAGTGCTTACGGCGCCTGGACTCGCGGCTACCGCCAGTTCCTGATCACGCTGCGGGCGCATGACGTGCCATTGGAGCAACACTTGCCCGGCAGCACGACCCCGCTGTCGGGCGAGTTCCTGCTCGAGGATACCGGGCCGGTACACGGCGATGACGAAATCGCGGGCATCACCGAGCACAGTTGCGACGACACCGGCATGATCGCCGTGTCGGTCATCGACGATGGCCGGCTGCTGAACTATTACCCGCTGGCGGCTGCCGGCGTGGACGCCCTGCACGCGCGGATTCGCGCGTCGAGCAGCGGCTGCGGGCTGTCCTACCCCGGCACCATGGTCATCGACACGGCCTCGCGCCGGCTGGCGCCGGATACGCTGGCGGACAGCGCCAGCGCTTGAACCGGGCCCCGCCCCACCCCATCTTCTGAACTGACCCCGAACGACGGAACCCAACCATGTCCCTTTCCGATGCCACCCGCGAGAAAATCGAGCACTACCTGGACCAGGACCGCGTCGTCCTGTTCATGAAGGGCTCCCCGCGCCAGCCCATGTGCGGCTTCTCCGCCAAGACCGCGGGCATGCTCGACAGCCTGCTCGGCGAGTACACCAGTGTCGACGTGCTGGCGGACGAGGAAATCCGCGAAGGCATCAAGGTCTACGGCCAGTGGCCCACCATTCCGCAGCTGTACATCGACAAGGAACTGGTCGGCGGCTGCGACATCGTCACCGGCATGTTCAACAACGGCGAACTGCATGAAATGCTGGGCCTGGAAAAGCCCGACCGCACGCCGCCGGAAATCATCATCACCGAGGCGGCGGCCGCCAAGATTGCCGAGGCCATGGCCGATCATGACGATGTCGCCCTGCACCTGCAGGTCGATGCCGACTGGCAGACCCGCTTCAGCCTGGCACCCGCGCAGGGCGGCGAAATCGCCACACAGGCCGGCGGCCTGACGGTCCTGCTGGACCTGGCCTCCGCACAGCGCGCCCGCGGCGCGAAGATCGACTGGGTCAGCACCATGCAGGGCGAAGGCCTGTCCATCGACCTGCCCGGCGCGCCCGCACCGGTGCCGCAGATGCCGGTCGCGGAGCTGAAAGACAAGCTCGACGCAGGCGCCATCACGCTGGTCGATGTCCGCCCGATGGACGAGCGTGAAAAGGCCTCCATCGAGGGTGCGCTGGGCATGGACGCGACGGTCATGTCGCAACTCGAAGCGATGCCGACGGATACGCCCATCGCGTTTATCTGCCACACCGGTGTCCGCAGCCAGGCGGCGGCCGAACACTTCCGCAAACTGGGCTTTACCGCGGTGGCCAACGTGGCTGGCGGTATCCATGCCTGGTCGGTGGAAATCGACCCGTCCATCCCGACGTACTGACGCGTTACGCGTTACGGGTGACGGGTTAGAGCGAGAATTCGGCGATGGCGGGGGCGTGGTCGGAGGGGCGTTCCTGGCGGCGGGGCTCGATATCGACGTAGGCCGCGGTGCAGCGGTCGGCGAGCGCCTTTGACGCCAGCACCAGGTCGATTCGCAGGCCCATCTTGCGGCGGAAGGCGTTCATTCGGTAGTCCCACCAGCTCCAGGTCCGTTCTTCCTGCTCGAACAGGCGGAAGGTATCGGCCAGGCCCGGCGCGCACAGCTTCGCCAGCGCATCGCGCTCCGGCGTGCTGCACAGGATCTGCTCGTGCCAGGCCTCCGGGTCGTGAACGTCGCGGTCATCCGGGGCGATATTGAAATCACCCAGCACGATGACCTTCTCGTGCGCCTGCATCTCGGCCCTGACCCACTCGGTCACCGCCGCAAGCCACGCCAGCTTGTACTCGTACTTGTCCGAACCGACTTCCTTGCCATTGACCACGTACAGGTCGATCACGCGGACATCACCGTAGGTTGCCGCCAGCACGCGCCGCTGCGGGTCGTCGAAACCCGGGATATCCATGATGATGCCGTCCGCGCTCGCGGGCTCGCGGCTGAGGATGGCAACGCCGTTATAGGTGGGCTGCCCGGAATAGACACTGTGATAGCCGGCCTCCGCCAGCGCCTCGACGGGGAACTTTTCGTCCACGAGCTTGGTTTCCTGCAGCGCGAGAATGTCGGGCTGCGCGTCGGCGCACCACGCCAGCACATGGGGCAGTCGTACATTCAAGGAATTGACATTCCAGGATGCTACTTTCAGCATGACGAACGGTCCTCGGGGCCATCTTGAACGAGCCGCGGATGTTAGCATGGGCGCCGCGCCCGACGCCCGCGCAGCCACAGTGAATGGAGCCGACCATGTCGCGAGTCACCGCAGGAGCACATGCATGAAACCGGGCAAGACAGGCATCAGCCGGATCATTGACGCCACGGGCTATTCGATGAAGGGGCTACGCGCCACCTGGGTCAGCGAGGCCGCGTTCCGCCAGGAAGTGCTGCTGGCCGTGGTCCTGTTGCCGCTGTCGTTCTGGCTGGCGACCACCCCAGTACAATGGGTGATCCTGGTGGCCCCGTTGATGCTGATGCTGATCGTCGAACTGCTCAACAGCGCCGTCGAGGCAGTGGTTGATCGCATTAGCGACGCGCATCACGAACTGTCCGGGCGCGCCAAGGACATGGGCTCCGCGGCCGTCCTGCTGTCACTCATCCTGCTCGCGTCCTCGTGGGGCGCCATTGCCTGGGAGCGTTTCCATGGTTTTGCCTAGATTTTCCCTGACGACCCCCCTGCCCCGAATTCTCGTCGCCATCGTCATGTGCGCCTGGCTGGCGGCCTGTGCCGGGCAGGACGACGACAACGAAGCCACCGGGAAAGCCGCGGCCACCGCGCCGGAGACTGTCGCCGAAGACTGTGTCCTGGACCCGCCGGGCGAACCGGTCATGTGCACCCAGCAGTACGACCCGGTCTGCGGCTGCGATGGCAAGACCTATGGCAACGCCTGCATGGCCCGCGGCGCGGGCGTGCCGAGTTTCACCCCGGGAGCCTGCGGCAGCGGCCTGGACTGAGCACTCGTCCACCCGTGCTGGACGCGGCAGCCCCACGCGGGTTAAGTTGCCGCGATGAAAACCGACTGCCTGGACACGCCATGACCCTGAACCTGAGAGCCGCCTTTCTCCTGCTGCTGGTTGCCGTAATGGCCGCTGGCTGTCACACACCGAAGCAGGACAAGAGCCTGGATGAGACCCTGAGCCAGTACGAATCGATGGTTCGCTGGAGTGAATGGGATGGCGCCGTCGGCTTCGTGGCACCCGATTTCCTGGAAAAGCACCCGATCACGCGGCTCGATGTCGATCGACTGCGGCTGTTCCGCGTGACCAACTACACCGTCCGCTCAGGCACGCCGATTGATGGTGGCGAAGGCTTCGTGCAGGTGGTGGAAATCCGCATGTACAACAAGAATCGTGCCGTCGAGCAGGTCGTCATGGACCAGCAGGAATGGCGCTGGGACGCCGTCGGCGAGCGCTGGATGCTGCACTCCGGCCTGCCGGACGTTACCCGCCGTTACTGATCGACACGCCGCCTGGCAGGATCAGCGGATCCTGCACAGGCAGTGCGCGGCGAGCGTGATGCGCTCACCGCTGGACGCCAGGTAGCGCATGTCCTCGTAAACCCGGTTGGCCAGGGTCAGCGGCGCCCAGTCGGCGCGCAGCGCGCTGACCGGGCCAGCGGCACCGGCCACGAGCGTGACCGCACCCAGCGTGAACTCCTCCACGAAAGCCTCGAACGGTGTCAGCTCCTGCTGGTACCACTCGACACGGTAGTCCTCGCCCAGCCCGGCCATGCGGGCCGCGGCATCCACCGCTTCGGCGGTCGTGCCCAGCCGGTCCACCAGGCCGTGCCTGGCCGCCTGCGCGCCACTCCAGACGCGACCACCGGCGATGGCGTCGACCTCTTCAACGGTCATGCCCCGCGCCTCGGCCACGCGCTCCAGGAACTTGCGATAGGTGTTCTGCACGCTGGCCTGGAAGATCTGCCCCACGCCCTCGTCCAGCGGCTGGTCGATACGCAGCTTGCCGGCCATCGGGGTTGTCCCCACGCCATCGGCGCGCACACCAATTTTCTCCAGCGTGCCGCCAAAGGTCGGGATCATCGCGAATACGCCAATCGAGCCGGTCAGCGTGGCCGGGCTGGCCCAGATTTCGTCGGCGGCCGTGGCAATCCAGTAGCCACCCGATGCTGCCAGTTCGCCCATGCTGATGACGACGGTCTTGCCGCTGTCGCGCAGCAGTTGCAGTTCGTTGCGGATCTGCTCCGAGGCCAGCACCTCGCCACCGGGGCTGTCCAGCCGCAGGACCACGGCGCGCACGCCATCGCGTCGGCCGACATCCCGCAGCTGGTGACTGAGCGCATCCGCGCCAATTCGTCCCGGACCCGGGTCGCCGCTGGTAATGTCGCCGGCGGCGACCACGACCATGACATCGGGCGCACCCGGCGCCGGAATGGGCGGGCGCATCATGGCCAGGTAGTCCTGGTGGCCGATGCGACGGAAGCCGTCACCCTGGGCATCGGGGGCACCACGCAGCGCCAGTTCCTGGCGGGCCACCGGCCGGGTCACCAGGCGGTCGACCAGGCCAGAACGCAGGGCCCACTCGGCCAGGTCACCATCCCATGCCCGCGCCGCGGTGGGCAGGTCCGCCAACATCGGTGCCAGCGACTCCTCGGGGATGCCGCGATGCCGGGAGACCCCTTCGATGTACTGATTCCACAGGTTGCCCAGCCAGTGCAGGTTGGCCTCGCGCGCCTCCGGTGACATGTCGTCGCGGATGTACGGCTCCATCGCCGACTTGAACTCACCGGCGCGGAACAGGTTGATTTCCACGGCCAGCTTTTCCAGCCCCTCGCGGTAGTAGTGCCGTACACGCGAGTAGCCATCGATAAAGACCATGCCCTCGGGGTGCAGCCAGACTTCGTCGGCCATGGACGCCAGGTAGTAGCCGTGCTGGGTCATGTAGTCGCCGCTGCCGATCACGCCCTTGCCGGTTTCCTTGAACCGTTCGACAGCGCCTTCGAGTTCCAGCAACGCCGGCATGCCGATGCCGGTGAGATAGTCGGTATCGATGACCATCTGGGTGATGCGCGGGTCCGTCGAGGCCTTGCGCACGGCGTCCAGCAGGTCGCGCAGGCGCGTTTCCATGGGTGGCTGGTCGCTGGCCTGCTGCAGGGCGCGGTCGAGCGGCGTAGTCGTGAATTCTTCGACCACCTGGCCGAAGGGGCGTAACACCAGCGTGGTGTCGTTTTGCAGCCGTACCGGCTGGCTGCCCGGCGCCAGGAAGACCAGCAGCACGATAAACAGCAGCAGCAGGAACAGCAGGTTCAGGAACACCTTGCGCGCGCCATCGATGACGCGCCAGAGGCCTACGAAAAAGGTCTTCAGTCCCGAGTCGGGCTTGCTCATGTTGCCGGATCCATTACAGGTATGCCGCCATTGTAGGGTCGCGCCGGGGTAGCGACAATGCGGCGGAGGTCATGCCCCGGGCTGGCCGTCCCAGGAGCGGATGAGCTGGAAATGGCGCTTGGAAAAGTCCCGGCCGGTGATCGCTTCCAGGCGCGCCAGCCAGCGATGTTTGCGCTCACGCGACGTCAGCCGGTGGTCCGGGTCGAACTCGAAGGACGGGTTGGCATGCGCGTCCAGCCAGTCGCTCATGATCGCGGGGTGCTCGCCCTCGAACACGCTGATCTGCTGCGGGTCGATCCGGCCGTAACCGGCGCCAAACGCCTGTTTTTCCGACCAGTACTGGTTACCAATGTCGGCCTTGGCCTGCACGTAGCGCGCGTGGCGCGCATTGCCATAGTGATAGATGGGGATATTCAGCGCGGCCGCCCTGGGGTAGCGGGTACGGCGCTTGTTTCGGCCACCGTGCCAGGTGCGATCACGGATCACCGCCCAGTACAGGCCGTCCGGTGCGATGGTTCGAATGCTGTTGCGAATGATCCGGCAGGCCTTGCGGTAGGCCTGCGAGGCATGGTGTACATGGCCTGCATCACCGTAGAAATGGATATAGTCAAACGCCAGCGCCTCCACCTCGCGGTCGTCCAGGTAGTGCGCCATCGCGGCCCGCAGCCGCGCCGTGTCGTCCTCGTGCAGGACTTCATCGCCCTCCAGGTAGAAGGCCCAGTCACCGGTGCAGTTGTACTGCGCGATCATCTTCTGCTGGCCGTAGACAAAACCGTGGCTGCGGCAGGCCTCGTTCCAGGTGGTCTCCACCAGGCGCAGTTTCGGCTCGTTCATGTCACGCAGGCACTGCAGGGTACCGTCGTCACCGCGGCCCACGGCGACGACAAATTCGTCGCAAACGGGCAGGGCCGAGCGGATGCTCTCGACGAAGGGATAACCCAGGCGGATACCGTCCCGGATGAAGCTGAATCCACTGACCTTCATGGCACGGATACATTACTATATTTCCATGCGAGTGGGCCTCGACATCAGCCAGGCGGTCAAGCGCCGTGGCCGCGGGATCGCCCGCTACATCCGACAGGTCGTGCCGGCGCTGGCGGCGTTGCCTCTGGACGGCCGGCTGGAGATTCGCGCCCACCGCTGGACCCGGCGCGCACTGGTCGCCGACCTGGCTCCGGACTGGCCCCGACACTGCTTGCTGCTGAACCGCGCGGGCCGTGAACTCGACCTGTTCCATGGCTTCGGTAATCACCTGCCCGGGCGTGGCCGCGTACCGCTCAGTTTCACCGTGCACGACGTCCGCGCGCTGGACCAGCCCGCCGGCTACGAAGGGCGCGAGCGGCTGATCCGGAACCTGGGGCGGGCGGACGGTGTGCTGTGCCTGACGCAATACGGCCGTGATCGCCTTCTGCACCATCATCCGGAGCTTGCCGACCGGCATGTCGCGGTGGTGCCGCACGGCGTTGACCACGGCGTGTTCAACCCCCGCCCTGTGGACGAGGCCCAAGCCACCACGCGACGCTATGGCCTGGACGCACCCTACCTGCTGCAACTGGGCAGCTGGTTTCCGCACAAGAACCTGGAACTGTCCATCCGCGCCTTCGCGGCCAGCCGCGCCCGTGGCGCCGGCCTGCGCCTGGCCTTCGTGGGCGGCGGTGCGCCCGATGCCTACCTGGCCCGCTTGCGCGAGCTCGCGGCGACCCTGGGCGTGGGCAACGACATCCACTGGGTTGAGCATGTGCCGGGCCCCGACCTGCCTGGCCTGCTTTCGGCCAGCCGTGCGCTGCTGCAACCGTCACGCTATGAAGGCTTCGCCCTGCCCATCCTCGAGGCCATGGCCTGCGGCACGCCTGGCGTGGTCTCGGATTCATCCTGCCTGCCGGAAGTCTCCGGCGG
Source organism: Marinihelvus fidelis (assembly GCF_008725655.1). Classification (NCBI taxonomy): domain Bacteria; kingdom Pseudomonadati; phylum Pseudomonadota; class Gammaproteobacteria; order Chromatiales; family Wenzhouxiangellaceae; genus Marinihelvus; species Marinihelvus fidelis. The sequence goes on from NZ_VYXP01000006.1 coordinate 223,013, forward strand.
TTGCTGGCCGGTCGCGGGCCAGGATGACCCGGAAGCCTTCGCCGCGGCGATGGACCACGTGGCCCTGGATGGCCAGGCCCGAGACCAGGCCATCAGTGACGGCCTGGCCCATGCCGCCCACTACACCTGGGCGCGCTGCGCGAGCGAGACCGCCGCATTCTTCCGGGACACCCTGACGCGCGCGCGCTGACCCCTTTTTCCACCTCACGCGCTCACCTACACTGGGTGTCCACCAACAGGAACTGACCATGCCCTACCTTGCCGAGACCATTGACTTGCCGATTCGCCTGACTGCCGTTTCGCCGGACACATACGAGCAGTGGCTGGCCCAGGCCCCGGCCCATCACCGCGCCTGGCTGGACGCCCACGACTTTAGCTGCAAGGCCGGCAAGTGGGCCGCGCTGCCGTCAGTTGACGGCGGCATCGAGCAGGTGATTTTTGCCGACGCGGGTGACGCTTGGATCGACCGCCTGGCGCGGGCCGCCACCGGCCTGCCCGCCGGCGCCTACGCGCTGGACTGCGACTGGAGCGACGAACAGAAACGACAGGCCGCCCTGGGCTGGGGCCTGGCGCAGTACCGCTTCACGAAGTACAAGGACCGGCCGGAGCCGGAGGCGCGACTGGTGCTGGGTGAAGCACTCGAGCGGCAAACGCGGGCCATGCTCGACGCGCAGAACCTGGTGCGCGACCTGGTCAACACGCCCACCGAGGACATGGGTCCCGGCGACCTGGGCGCCGCGCTGGCCAGCCAGGCCCAGGCATTCGGCGCCAGCTTCTCGGTCATCGAAGGCGAGCAGTTGCTGGAGCAGAACTTCCCCGCCATCCACGCCGTCGGCCGCGCCGCCGCCCGTGCACCTCGGCTGCTGTCACTGGAGTGGGGCCGCGAAGGCGATCCCCTGGTGGTACTTGCTGGCAAGGGCGTGTGCTTCGATACCGGCGGCCTGGACATCAAGCCATCCAGCGGAATGATCCTGATGAAGAAGGACATGGGTGGCGCCGCGCACGTGATCGCGCTGGCGCGCCTGGTCATGCAGGCGGGCCTGCCCGTGCGGTTGCGGGTTCTGGTGCCGGCGGTCGAGAACGCCATCTCCGGCAACGCCTACCGGCCGGGCGACGTGATTCCCACCCGCAAGGGCCTGAGCGTGGAGATCGGCAATACCGACGCCGAGGGCCGCGTGGTGCTGTCCGACGCACTGGCACTGGCCTGCGAGCAGGCACCGGACCTGGTCATCGACTTCGCCACGCTGACCGGCGCGGCGCGGGTGGCCATGGGCCCCGATATCCCGCCCGTCTTCAGCAATCGCAAGGACGTCGCGCGCGGCCTGGTGGACGCCGGGGAAACCACCGAGGACCCGTTGTGGGAACTGCCGCTGTACAAGCCCTACCGCAAGCTGATCTCCAGCGACATCGCCGACGTCAATAACTCCGGCAAGACCGCTTTCGCAGGCGCTATCACCGCGGCCCTGTTCCTGGAGAAGTTCATCGACCCGGATATTCCCTGGGCGCATATCGACACTTTCGCCTGGAACCCCACCGGCCGCGCCGGCCGCCCCGCCGGCGGCGAGGCGCTGGGCCTGAGGGCCACGTTCGAATTCCTGCGCCAGCGTTACGCCACGACGGCCTAGAACATCAGGAAGCCCAACAGCGCGATGAACAGCGACACGGTGCTGGCCAGCACCGTGTAGGTGACCCAGACCAGCAGGCCCTTGAGCAGGGTCATGGGCCACGACTGCCGGTACACGGTCTTCAGCGACATCAGCAGGTAGACCGGCATCCAGCAGAACATCACGGCGCCCAGCACCGACGCGGCATGTGAACCCCAGGCCCCGGAGCCCAGCGCGTCGGAAATGGTGTCCAGCAACAACACCATGGACATGACCACGAACAGGAAGGCGTGGTTGTGCAACGACAGCACCAGGTGCTCGACGTAGTAGCGCCGGGCAAACAGGTACCAGAACTTCAGGATCAGCGCGAACACCGGCAGCAGCACGAACATGGTGCCGGGCAGCAGGTCCATGACCTCGCCGACAAACGCCCGCGGGTCATCGGCGATGTCCCTGGCCTTTCGCGGTGACTCGCCGATTTCCTCGTTGATCCAGTCATTCAGGCGTTGGGGCAGCAACGGAATCGCCACCGGGTTGGTCTCCGGGTCCCAGGGACGGTCATTGAACTGCAGGTTGGGAAACTCATCGGGCGGGTCCGGCGCGTCGGGCGTGATGTTGCCGGCCATGCCTTCCGCCATGACAACGGCGTTGTCCTCGATGGCCGCGACCGGGTCATCATCACCATTCGTGGTGATCTGGATCGGCACGAACGACAGGGCCGTGGCGACCAGGAAGAACAGGATGCTGGAGAACAGGTACAGCCGCAACGGCGGGGTGTAGCGGTAGCGACGGCCCTCGAGAAAATCGCGGGTCAGCCGGCCGGGGCGCAACAGCAGCGGCTTGACCGTGCGGGTGAAGCGCGAATCGAAATCGACGAAGTCTTCAAGGAACTCGCGGAGTAACACCGGGAAGAACCGCATGATGCGCCGGTCCGGCTGGCCGCAGTAGTGGCAGAACGGGCCGGCCAGCGCGGTGCCGCAGTTCAGGCAATCGGCGGAACCCGCGCGGCGCGACGGCGCCAGCGTGTAATGGCCGTCCGGGTCGGCCGGTGCGTTCGACAACTCGCCCGCGGTCTCGCTCATGTCAGCATCCCCTCTCTTCGCATCCACGCAATGGTATCGCCGAGCAGGGTGTCGATGGGCGTGAAACGGTAATTGAGCTCCGATTGAGCCAGTGATGAATCGCAGGTGGCGTGGTGGCAGATCATCGCCGCGGCCTGCGGCGTCAGGTCCGGCGCCTGGTCACCGAATGCGGCGCCCAGCACCCGTGCCCGTGCCACCGCCTTGAGCAGCCAGGCCGGTTTCGGCCGTCGCGGCACGTCACGGCCCAGCCGCCGGCCGACTTCGCGCACCAGGTCGATAAACGCCAGGTCCTCGCCGCCCAGCAGGTAGCGGTGCCCGCGGCGGCCCCGGTCGAACGCTGTCACGTGCGCGCGGGCCACTTCGCGGACATCGGCGAAGGCGCCGCCGCCGGGCGGCACACCCGGCAGGCTGCCGTCCGACACCATGCGGATCATGCGCGACCAGTTGTGCCGGTCACCCGGCCCCAGGATATGCGCCGGGTTGCACACCACGGCGTCCAGGCGGTCATGGCCGACCGCGCCCAGGACGATGTCCTCGGCCGCGCGCTTGCTACGGATGTAGTTAATCCAGGTGCCGGCGTCACTGCGCGGCGTGGTTTCATCCAGCACGCCGTGGACGAATCCCCAGGCGGAGAAGCTGGAGGTATGAACGAGTCGTTTTACGTGGGCGCAGATCGCGGCCTCGACGACGTTACGCGTTCCTTCGACATTGACCCGTGTCTGCCGCGCGTCATGCCGTGACCAGACGCTGGTGTCCGCGGCGGCGTGAAAGACCGCAGTGGTGCCCGGCTTCATCCCGGCCAGCAACGATGCCGGATCGGTCACGTCGCCGGTGTGCAACCCGGCGCCCTGCGCCGCCAGCTGGCGGGCCGCCCGGGTGTCGGGGTCACGCACCAGCACGGTGACGGTCCAGCCACCGGCCAGCAACTCGTGCGCGAGATGGCCACCGACGAAGCCGGTGCCACCGGTCAGGAAGGCATGTTGTCTCATTGGCGCGGGTGGCTCGGGTACAATTCGGCATGACTCCGGATCACGGCATGAATCATAGCACCCAGCCTGCCGGCCTCCGTTACGAGGTCGCGCGCACGTTGCAGCTGGCGGCGCCGGTGATGATCGGCCTGTTTGCCGGCTTCGCGATGAATTTTATCGACACGGTGATGGCCGGGCGCCTGCCCGAGCGTGAAGTGGCGATGGCCGCGCTGGCCACCGGCGGCGCGCTGTGGTCCGCCATGCTAATGATCGTCCTGGGGCTGCTGATGGCCGTACAGCCGGCGGTGGCGCAGCTCGACGGCGCCGGGCGCCGGGGCGAGGCCGGCGCGGTCACCCGCCAGGGCTTCTGGATCGCGCTGGTCATCAGTATTCCGTTCTTTGCGGTGATCTTCTTCGGCGGCCGCCTGCTCAGCCTGTTCCGGGTCGACGCCAGCATCATCCCGGTCGCCATCGATTACCTGCGCGCGCTGGCCTGGGGCGCGCCGATGATCACGATGATGCTGCTGCTGCGCTTCTACAGCGAAGGCTCGGGTCACACCCGGCCAACGATGTATATCGGCCTGCTGGGCGCGCTGCTGAACATCCCCGCCAACTGGATGCTGATGTTCGGCCACCTGGGCTTTCCGGCCATGGGTGCCCGTGGCACCGGTTTTGCGACCTCCAGCGTGCTGACACTGCAGGCGGTGGCGATGTTCATCTACGTCTACCGCCATTCGCACTACCGGCCATTTGCGCTGTTCGAGCGCTGGGACTGGCCGGACCTGGCCGAGATCCGCAGGCTGCTGGTGGTGGGCTGGCCGATTGCCGGCACGCTGTTCGTGGAAGGCAGCCTGTTTATCGCGGCGTCACTGATCATCGGCCAGCTGGGGCCGGTGCAGACGGCCTCGCACCTGGTGGCGATCAACTTTTCCGCGTTGCTGTTCATGATTCCGCTGGGGCTGGGCAGCGCCGTGACCACCCGCGTGGGCAACGCCCTGGGGCGCGGCGAGCCCGATGCCGCGCGCCACGCCGGCATGGTTGGGCTGGGTATCGTGCTGTGCACGCAGGCCATTTCGGCCACGCTGATGATCGTGTTCCCCGGCGCGATTGCCGCCATTTACACCGGCGATGCGGCCATCGCGGCGACGGCCGCCGGCCTGCTGTTCTACGCCGCCGTGTTCCAGTTCCCGGACGGTATCCAGGTGGTGTCGGCCGGCATCCTCCGGGGTTACAAGGACACGATGGTGCCGATGATCATCAACGTCATCGCCTACTGGGTCATCGGCCTGTCACTGGGCTACTGGCTGACCTTTGGCGGCGGCATGGGGCCCGCCGGCATGTGGGTCGGGATGATCGCCGGATTGAGCACCGGCGCCGTGTTGCTGTCGTTGCGTTTCATGAGGGTCAGCAGCCGGCACCGCCGGCCGCCGCCCGTTACTCCCGCTCCAGCGCCCTGAAGCGACGCTCGAGGTCGGCGATGCGCCGGCCCCGGGCCTCCAGGTTGGCCGCCGCCAGGCCGCCGGTATCATCGGGTGAGTCTTCCGGCTGCTCCGGGCCCGCTTCGGTGGCGGCGCCTTCACGGTTACGCCACCAGCCGAAGCCGACGGCGAGCGCCAGGTAGCCACCACCCACGACCAGTGGCTGCAGCAACAGCCCCACCACCGCCAGCAGGCGGATGGCCCAGACGTTCCAGCCCAGGCGGCGCGCCGCGGCGGCGCACAGCCCCGCCAGCAGCGCACCCTTGACGCGTTGTCCTGCCGTCACGCTCACGCCCCGGCATCCACCGGTGCGTCGGCCGCCTTCGCGGCGTTCGCCGGCCTGGCGGGTTTCAGGCGGGCCTTCAGCGCTTCGAGTTCGGACTCAACCACCGGGTCGGCCGGTGCGTCGGCGGCGGCCCAGGCAGGCGCCGATTCGTGGCCGATCTCGTAAGACCGCACGCGCGCTTCCAGGCGGTCGACCTGGTTCTGCAGCCGGTCGAAGCGACCCAGCGCGTCACGCACACGGCGCTCATTACGGCTGATCTGCCGCGGCGCGGGGCCGGCGGGCGCACCCGCGGGCACCGGGCGGGCCTGCATGGCTTTCAGGCGGGCGCGCGCCTCGTTGAGCTTGGACTTCAGCGTGCCCATGTCGGTTTCCAGCTGGGCCACGCGAACGGCCAGGTCCTCGCGATCGGCCTTGACCGTGTCGCGCCGGGCCTGGCACTCCGTACGCGCCTTGATCGCCGCACGCGCCAGGTCATCCCGGCCGGCAGTGACGGCACGCTCGGCACGCTCGCTCCATTCATTGATTTCTTCGCCCATGCGCTGGTCAGCACGCTCGAGCTGCTGCTGCTCTGCCAGCAATTCGGCCGTGGCCTGGCGGGCATCGTCGCCGGCTTCTTCCATTTCACGGATCAGGGCCCGCAGCAACTTCTCGGGGTTCTCGGCCTTTTCCAGCAAGGCGTTGAAGTTGGCAGCCATGACGTAACGCAGTCTTGAAAACGTACCCATGTAGGCAATCTCCTGTCTGGTTGAAAAGTACAACCGTACAGATGCAGATTTCGTGCCACCCCATGTTGTTGCGCTATTTCAACACCTTAGGCCATGACCCCGGCCGCACTACCAACGGGACGTGGTGAATTTGACCTACCGGTGGCGAGCGCCCTTCAGTCGATCCGGGCCACGTAGGCGCGGCCGTTGCGACGGATCTGCAGCAACAAAGCGCCCCTGGCCTGGGTCACGCCGGACGCCAGGTCATCCAGGTCGTCGACGCGACCGCGGTTAACCGCGTTGATGATGTCTCCCTCGCGCAGGCCCTCGTAGGCCAGCCGGCTACCTTCGGCCAGGCCCGAGATCACCACGCCGGACTGCCCCTGCGCCCGCGCACGGGCCGGCAGCGCCATGAACCGGGCGCCTGCCAGGCGCGCGTCGATATCTTCGCCAAGCAGCACCTGCGGTGGCTCGATCACCAGCGTGGCCTTGCGCTCTCCGCCTTCACGCAGGAAGGTCAGTGGAACACGCTCACCTACCGGCACCTGGCCCTCGGCATTCAGGAAGGACTGCGCGGACCTCACCGGCCGCTTCGCCACCGAGGCAATGACATCACCAGCCTGCAGGCCAGCCGTCTCCGCCGCGGAACCCGGCATCACCTCGGCCACCAGCACGCCCTGCCCAGCCTCCAGCCCGAAAGCCAGCGCCAGGTCGGGTGTCAGGTCCTGCACCACCAGCCCCAGCGAGCCGCGGCGAACCTCGCCATGCTCCACCAGTTGTTCCAGGACATAGCGCGCCATGCCCGAGGGAATGGCGAAGCCGATTCCGACATTGCCGCCGCTGGGCGTGAAGATGGCGCTGTTGATGCCCACCAGTTCACCACGGAGGTTGACCAGCGCGCCGCCGGAGTTGCCCGGGTTAATGGAGGCATCGGTCTGGATGAAATTCTGGAATTCGAGTCCACGAAGGCCGGCCCGGCCCAGTGCACTGACGATGCCCGAGGTGACCGTCTGCCCAAGCCCGAACGGGTTACCGACGGCGACGACGAAGTCGCCCACCTTCAACTGCTCCGAATCTGCCAGTGGCAGTGCCGTCAGGTTCTCCGCCGGCACCTGGATCACGGCCAGGTCGGTGTCCGGGTCGGCACCCACCAGGGTCGCGTCCAGGCTGCGGCCGTCCTGCAGGGTAACGGCAATATCGTCGGCGCCCTGGATGACGTGGTTGTTGGTCAGCACGTAGCCGTTCCCGGCATCGACAATCACACCCGAACCCAGGCTCTGCGACACCCGTTCGCGCGGCACATCGGGAATATTGAAGAAGCGGCGGAAGAAGGGGTCGTCCATCAGCGGGCTGCGGACCCGCACGCGGGTTCGCGTGTAGACGTTGACCACCGACGGCGTGACCTCCTCCAGGACCGGCGCCAGCGATGGCAGGGGTTGCCCGTCAACCGCGGCCGGCAGGGCCGCGTGTGCCCAGAAGGGCGCCAGGAGAGTAAGCAGTCCAACCCAAATCTTCTTCACGATGCAGTGCTCCGGATGACCTGTCTGTACTGCAGATATTCAGGCCCTCAGCCACGCTTTCAAGCCGGTCCGGGCCGTACGCCAGCGACAAGACAAAAGCGGAGAATCCTTGCTAAACCATGAAAAAAACGATATATAGCCATAAAACAGCAACAAAAGCACAATATGTTGTGTCAGCAACATGGGTGTTAACCGGCTTGTTGGATCAAGAGGATCTGGGGAATGATGTCATGAACCTCCAACTGCAGGTGCTGCGAACCGACGTCTCCGGCATGCCGCTGGAATGGATCGGGTACCAGGAGGCAGTGAGGCATATCAGCCTCGACCAGGTGAGTTACAGCCTGGGCCGAAAACTGTTCACCATCCACGGCGGCATCAATGCCCTCAGCGGCCGCCAGAGCACCATCGACGTCAACGCCATCATCGCCACCACTGGCCAGCACCCTCACAAGCACCTGTTCGAAGACGGCTACGTCCCCCCCCTGAGCAACAAGGCGCTGTTCCGGCGTGACCAGAGCCTGTGCCTGTACTGCGGCGACAAATTCCCCAACTACCTGCTGTCCCGCGACCACGTCTCGCCCATCACCCAGGGCGGCCAGGACACCTGGCAGAACGTGGTCACCGCCTGCAAGCGCTGCAACAACTACAAGGCCGGACGCACGCCCGAACAGGCCGGCATGGAGCTGCTGGCGATTCCGTTCACGCCCACGCACGCCGAATACATCTATTTGCAGGGGCGGCGCATCCTGGCCGACCAGATGGAGTTCCTGCTGGCGCACTTCCCGCGCACCAGCGTCCTTCGCAAGCGCGCCGAGGCCGGCGAGGCCCTGCTCGACTGAACCCGCAAGCCTTGCCCTGCCCCGGCAACACGCCGCCGGGATTGCTATGATTCGCCGATGACCCCCGAACCCGTCTACCTGGTCGATGCCAGCATCTACCTGTTCCGCGCCTGGTACTCAATGCCCGATGGTTTCGAGAACGCCCGTGGCGAGCCCACGAATGCCGTCTATGGCTTTACCGGGTTCCTGTGCAGCCTGCTCGAACAGACGGATTCGCCGCTGGTGGGCATCGCCTTCGACGTCTCGCTGACCACCAGCTTCCGCAACGAAATCTATCCCGAGTACAAGGCCAACCGCGAGCCGGCGCCGGTCGCGCTGAAGCGCCAGTTTGCCTGGGCGCGGGACATGGCCGAAGCCATGGGCCTGAAATGCTACGGGGATGAACGATTCGAGGCCGACGACATCATCGGCACGCTGGCCAGCTGCTGGAAGTCACGCGGCCACGCCATTCACGTCGTCACTGGTGACAAGGACCTGGCGCAACTGGTGGAAGATGGCGACACCTGGTGGGACTTCGCGCGCAACCGCCAACTGGGGTCCAGCGCCATCGCCGAGCACTTCGGCGTGCGCCCGGACCAGATCGCCGACTACCTGGCGCTCACCGGGGATGCGGTCGACAACATTCCGGGCGTACCCGGCATCGGCCCCAAGACCGCCGCGGCGCTGCTGGCGCACTTCGGCAGCCTGGACGCCATATGGTCACGGCTGGGTGAAATCCCGCACCTGAGCTTTCGCGGCGCCAAGACGCTGGCGCCCAAGCTGGAGTCCCACCGCGAAGCAGCCGACCTGGCACGCAGGCTCACAGGCATCGAACGGGCCGTACCTTCGGCGCTGGCGGACCCGGACGTCCGCCGCGTTGGACTGGATGAAGACCGCCTGAATACGCTGTTCGATGACCTGGCGTTTGGCGGCATGCTCAGGCAACGCTGCCTGGCCTGCGGCTGACCCGGTCTGCCCGGGTCGGCCGCGCACCGGCCGTCAGGAGTCGCCGGCGGCGTCGGCCTGCTGCTTGCGGTGCTCTTCCATGATTTTCTGCACCTCGTTCGAGATCAGTGACGGCGCGTTGTCGACATTGATTTTCGCCACCTGGACCGGCCCCTGCTCGCGGGCATTGGGCACCCAGTGGGAGTTGGCGAAGAACACCAGCTCGGCGCCTTTCATGGTGCCAAAATCCGGCAGGTTGAAGATATCCAGGGCGACGGCCAGCGGCGCGATATCGCCGATGGCGGTGCCGTCTTCGGTCAGCTGCAGGCGCATGATGCGCTGCGGCGTAATGCCATTCTGGATGACAACCAGGTGACCATCGCGGAAGAACAGCCCCTCGATGCCACCCAGGTTCAGGTTGTCAGCGCCTTGCACCTGGAAGGCCTTCTTGTCGGCCAGGTCGAGGCCCAGCAGGCCCATTTCATAATCGGCCACGTAGAGCTTGCTGCCGTCATCCGACAGCGCGATGCCACGCAGGCTGGTCATGCCGTGCGCGGCCAGGAATGAGCTGAGTTCTTCATCACCCGGTGACAGGCGGTAGATGACGGGCAACACGGAGTCGACCGCATAGATGTCACCACCGGGGGTCCGCACCATGCCGCCCAGGCGGCGCGGCTGCTTGTCCACGGGCACGGTATGGCGCGCGACGATCTCGAGCGTGTCCAGCGCCAGTTCGACGATCTCCGCCGGGCGCGCGTTGTCGGCGTCGTGGCCTTCACGCAGCTTGGTCGGGTTGCTGGTCAGCCAAAGGCGATTGGCCTGTTCGTCAACCAGCAGGCTGTAGATGCCCTGCAGCTGGTTGTCGGCATCGGCGGATACCAGCGTGCTGGCCTTGCCGTTGCTGTCGACCGCGAACACCGCACCCTTGCGCACATCGCTCACCAGCCACTGTTCGCGGCTGCTGTCCCAGGCGATGCCGGTGGGCAGCAGGATGTCTTCGGGCAGGGCGAACTCCACCTCGGCGCTGCCGGCGGGCTGGCCGGCACGAACCATCAGGTCGTTGACGTGATCGTAGACCTGGGTGCCACGGATGGCCTGGGTGGCTTCAGTGGAGTTGAAATCGAACGACAGGCCCTGCTGCTGCATGGCCAGCATCATCTCGTAAGCGGCCGGGCGGTCGCCCTCAAGCGCCGCGCCGATGACGACCCAGGACATGTACTCGTCGTTGTACGGGCGCATTTCGTGCAGCGCCGTGGCCACGCTGCGGAACGTGGCGGCATCGCCGCTGCTGTAGGCCTGCGCGGCACGCTGTCGCAGTTCGCTGACACTGACCGGCCGCTGCGCCGCCGAGGGCTGCGCGAACGCGGGCGCTGAAGACAACACGAGGCTGGCCGCGACGATGGCGGCGACGAATTTGATTCTGGCTGGCATAACGACTCCCATGGATTCCGCTGCTTTGAGCGGCAACCCGGAATTTGGTTCCCGAAACCCCCATTTTCAATGAAATCGTGGCGGCTTGTCACATTTCACCGCTACACTCGCGGCATGAGCACACCGGTCAGACACTTTCACGGCCGATACCTGGCCCTCGACGAACGCGGCAGCTGGGAATACGCCACCCGCGTGAATGCCCATGCCGTGGCGGTGATCGTGCCGGTGACGGAAGCCAACGAACTGGTCCTGGTCGAACAGTTTCGCGTGCCGGTGCAGTGCCGCACCATCGAGTTGCCGGCCGGCCTAGTCGGTGACGGCGCCGACCCCGACGAGCCCCTGGAGCCGGCCGCCCATCGCGAACTGCTGGAAGAAACCGGGTTTCGTGCCGCCACCATGCAACGCTTCCTGGACTGTCCCAGCAGCGCCGGCATGACCGACGAGGCCATCACCTTCTTCCTGGCCACCGGGCTGACCCGGGTCGCCGAAGGTGGTGGTGACGAGACCGAGGACATCACCGTCCACGTCGTGCCTCTCGAGGACATGGACGAATGGCTGGCGGCGCGCCTGCGCCAGGGCCTGATGCTGGACCCGAAACTCTATGCCGCGCTGTACTGGCTGGGCGACCGCCGCCGCGTGAACATCATCGCAGCAGCGTCCACGCCAGCACCTGCCAGAGATTGACCAGCGCCGCGAGCAGGATCACCAGCCAGGTCAGCCCGGTGCCCCAGAAGCGCCCGACGCTGATGCCGGACGAACCGGCCAGGCCCCAGGCGTGCAACAGCCGGCCCAGCAACAGCAGCCCACCCAGCAAATAGAGCCACCACGCACCGGGCGAGCCCGCCTCGGCCAGCAACAGTAGCAACAGGGCGATGGGCACATACTCGACGAAGTTCCCCTGCACGCGCATCGCCGACTCCAGCGCCGGCTGGTCACCATGACCGATACCCACACGGGTACGACGACGAACGCGGACAACGCGGTAGGAGAGCGCCAGCAACAACAGGCCCAGCAGGGCCGCGAACAGGCTGGTGACGGGGTACGACATGGCGATGTTCCTCGCTAGAAAGAGCCGCCGCCAGCTTAACAGCAGCGACGGTGCGAATCTCACGCTCGGTTGCTATTCTTCGCTTCACCCGGGCGCCACCGCCCTCACGGACCAGGAGAACAAATAATGACGACCGTGCGACAGGCCCGAAAACTGGTGCTTTCCCTGCTGCTCTTGCCCGCCCTGTGTGCCCACGCCAACCCCGGCAATGGGGTGGCGATCGCCATTCACGGCGGCGCCGGCACCATCAGCCGCGCGGAAATGACTGCGGAGCGTGAGGCCGCGTTCCGGGCCAAGCTGACCGAGGCCGTGACCGCCGGCCACCAGGTCCTGATTGAAGGCGGCGATGGCGTCGACGCGGTGCGCACGGCCATCAACATCCTGGAAGACTCGCCGTTGTTCAACGCCGGCAAGGGCGCCGTGTTCACGGCGGCGGGCACTAACGAACTGGACGCCTCGGTGATGGACGGCGCCACCCGCAACGCCGGCGCGGTTGCGGGCGTGAAACACATCCGCAACCCCATTGATCTCGCTATCAGCGTGATGAACGACTCCAAGCACGTGATGCTCTCCGGCGACGGCGCCGAGGCCTTCGCCCGCGAGCAGGGTTTCGAGATGATCGACCCGTCGTACTTCTACACCGAGCACCGCTGGAAGGCGCTGGAAAAGGCACGTGAAGGTGAACGTGACGCCGCGGCCTCGCTGGCCGAGCCGCCGAAGCAGACCTTCTTCTCCACCGTCGGCGCGGTGGCGCTGGACGCCAACGGCGACCTGGCCGCGGGCACGTCGACGGGCGGCATGACCAACAAGCGCTGGGGCCGCATCGGCGACTCACCGGTGATCGGCGCGGGCACTTTCGCCGACAACGCGTCCTGCGCCGTCAGCGCGACCGGGCACGGCGAGTTCTTCATCCGCTGGGTGGTGGCCTACGATATCTGCCAGCGGGTGGCGCACGGCGCATCCATGACCGAGGCGGCCGGGACGGTCATCAATGACGTGCTGGTGGAGGCCGGCGGCACCGGCGGCGTGATCAGCCTGGATGCCAACGGCGATATCGCCATGCCGTTCAATACCGAGGGCATGTATCGCGCCAGCATCGACACCGACGGCAAGCTGTACGTGGGGATTTACGGCGACGAGTGATCGCCGTTCAGGCGCTGCCAGATCTTCATCGTCGCGTTGGCGCGGTTGAGCGTGTAGAAATGCAGGCCGGGCGCGCCACCGGCGACCAGGTCCTCGCAGAGCTTCGTCACCACGTCCAGGCCGTAATCCCGGATGGCCGCGCCATCGTCGCCGAATGACTGCAGTTTCTCCGCCAGCGCGGCCGGAATCTTCGCACCGCAGCGGGCCGAAAAGCGCGCCAGCTGCGTGTAGTTCGTGATCGGCATGATGCCGGGGATGATCGGGATACTGATGCCCGCAGCGCGGCAGCGCTCGACAAACTCAAAGTAGGCGTCGGCGTTGAAGAAGTACTGCGTGATGGCCGCGTCCGCGCCCGCGTCAACCTTCTCTTTAAACCAGCGAATTTCGCTGTCCATGGACTCCGATTCCGGGTGGATCTCCGGATAGCAGCCCACTTCCACCGAGAACCGGCCGGGGTGGCGGTCGTGCACATGCGCCACCAGCTCGCTGGCGTAGCGGAACGGCGGCGTGAAGTCCGCGTCTTCCGGCCAGTCGCCGCGCAGCACCACCAGGCGGTCCACACCATCGGCGGCGTAGGTGTCCAGCAGCCTGTCGAGTACATCCAGGCTGGGCGCCATGCAGGAAATATGCGGCGCCACCGGCACGCCCGAACGCTCGATCAGGTCCAGCACCGTGCGATGCGTGGCTTCCTGCGTGGACCCACCGGCACCAAACGTCACCGACAGGTAGCCCGGCTCCAGCCGGGCCAGCTTCTGCCAGGTGCTCTGCAGCACCAGCTCCTGCTCCGCGTTACGCGGCGGAAAAAACTCGAATGAACACTTCATCGGGGTGACGCGTGACGCGTGACGCGTGACGGCGTAACACCGCCGCCGTGCGGGCGGGTGACCGCGCCGGCGGACCCTCGGCGGCAGGGATGCCGCCGAGGAGCGTACAGGGACGTATTCACAGCGGGTCCGCCGGGGCAGTCACCCGCCCGCACGGCCCGCGATGTCTTGAAGTCACGCGTCACGCGTCACCCGTCACCATCAGTAGCGGTAGTGATCGGGCTTGAACGGCCCATCCACTTCCACGCCGATGTACTTCGCCTGGTCATCGCTGAGCGTGGTCAGGTTCGCGCCGATGCGGTCCAGGTGCAGTTGCGCCACTTTCTCATCCAGGTGCTTGGGCAGCACGTAGACCTGGTTGTCGTACTGGTCGCCCTTCTGCCACAGTTCGATCTGCGCCAGCACCTGGTTGGTGAAGGAGTTGGACATGACGAAACTGGGGTGGCCGGTGGCGCAGCCCAGGTTCACCAGCCGGCCCTCAGCCAGCAGGATGATGCGGCGGCCTGACGGGAAGGTGATGTGATCCACCTGCGGCTTGATGTTCTCCCACTCGTACTTCTTGATGCCGGCGACATCAATCTCGTTATCGAAGTGGCCGATGTTGCAGACGATGGCTTCGTTCTTCATCGCCGCCATGTGGTCATGGGTGATGACGTTGTAGTTGCCCGTCGCAGTGACGAAGATGTCGGCCTGCGGGGCGGCGTCTTCCATGGTCACCACGCGGTAACCTTCCATCGCCGCCTGCAGCGCGCAGATCGGGTCGATTTCGGTCACCCACACGGTGGCGCCCAGGCCGCGCAGCGACTGCGCGCAGCCCTTGCCGACATCGCCGTAGCCGGCGACCACGGCGATCTTGCCGGCGATCATCACGTCGGTGGCGCGCTTGATGCCGTCCACCAGCGATTCGCGGCAGCCGTAGAGGTTGTCAAACTTGGACTTGGTCACCGAGTCATTGACGTTGATGGCCGGGAACGGCAGTTCGCCGGTCTTGGCCATCTGGTACAGGCGCTTGACGCCGGTGGTGGTTTCCTCGGTGACACCCTGGATGGCAGCCAGCGCCTTCGTGTACCAGCCCGGCTTGGTGTCCAGGCGCTTGCGGATGGCGTTGAACAGCGAGACCTCTTCCTCGCTGGCCGGGTTATCCAGCACCGACGGGTCGGACTCGGCCTTCATGCCCAGGTACAGCAGCAGCGTGGCGTCGCCACCGTCGTCCAGGATCATGTTGGCGAAGGTTTCCTCGCCGTTTTCGTCCTTCCACTCGAAGATGCGGTGGGTGAACTCCCAGTACTCGTCGAGGGTCTCGCCCTTGAACGCGAACACCGGGGTACCGCCGGCGGCAATCGCAGCGGCCGCGTGGTCCTGGGTGGAGTAGATGTTGCACGATGCCCAGCGCACCTCGGCGCCCAGCGCGACCAGGGTCTCGATCAGCACCGCGGTCTGGATGGTCATGTGCAGGCTGCCGGCGATGCGCGCGCCCTTCAGCGGCTGCTCGGCGGCGAACTCGTCGCGGATGGACACCAGGCCGGGCATTTCGGTTTCGGCGATGGCGATTTCGCGACGGCCCCAGTCGGCCTGGGACAAGTCGGCAACGTAATAGTCGTCGCTGCGAAGGTTTTCGATCACTGCGTTCATGTCAGTACTCCTGTATTCGTTGGTTGCGGCCGGGGCTCAGAGGCCGGCCAGTTCGCGAAGGGCGTCGGCGCGGTCGGTACGCTCCCAGCTGACGTCCAGGTCTTCGCGGCCCATGTGGCCGTAGGCGGCCAGCGGGCGGTAAATGGGCTTGATCAGGTCCAGAGACTGGATGATGCCGTACGGGCGCAGGTCGAACTCGCCGCGCACGATGGCCTCGATCTTCTCGACCGCGATCTTCTCGGTGCCGAAGGTCTCGACCGTGATCGAGGTCGGCTCGGCCACACCGATGGCGTAGGACACCTGGATCTCACAGCGGTCGGCCAGGCCGGCGGCGACGATGTTCTTGGCCACGTAGCGGCTGGCGTAGGCGGCGGAACGGTCCACCTTGGACGGGTCCTTGCCGGAGAACGCGCCACCGCCGTGACGGGCCATGCCGCCGTAGGTATCGACGATGATCTTGCGGCCGGTCAGGCCGGCGTCGCCCACGGGGCCGCCGATGACAAAGTTGCCGGTCGGGTTGATGTGGTACTTCACGTCACCCGTCAGCCATTCCGCCGGCAGCACCGGGTCGATGATCTCGGTGCGCACCAGTTCGTGCAGGTCTTTCGCGCTGATGTCCGGGGAATGCTGGGTCGACAGCACCACCGCCTCGATGCCCACCGGGCGGCCGTCTTCGTAACGGAAGGTCACCTGGCTCTTGGCGTCCGGGCGCAGGTACTTCTGGCCGTCAGCATTGTTCCGGCGCACCCAGGCCTGGCGCTTCACCAGCTCGTGCGAGTAGTGAATCGGCGCCGGCATCAGCACGTCGGTTTCGTTGGTGGCGTAGCCAAACATCAGGCCCTGGTCGCCGGCGCCCTGGTTTTCCGGGTCGTCACGGTCAACGCCCTGGGCGATGTCGGAGGACTGCTTGCCGATGATGTTCACAACGCCACAGGTGTGGCCGTCGAAGCCGATGTCCGAGGAGTCGTAGCCGATTTCGACGATGACTTCGCGGATCAGCTTTTCCAGGTCCACCCAGGCGGAGGTGGAAATTTCGCCGCCGACGATGGCGACACCGGTCTTGATGAAGGTCTCGCAGGCGACACGGGCACGCGGATCCTCTTTCAGGATCTCGTCCAGGATGGCGTCGGAAATCTGGTCAGCGACCTTGTCCGGGTGGCCTTCAGAGACGGATTCGGAAGTGAACTGGTAAGCACTCATGGGCATGTTCTCCAGGGCATATATCTTTCTATGCAGATTAAGAGATATATTCTAGTCCACGCGTCAGTAAATTGCACCCCCCCGACAACATTGACTGACATCGCCACCCACGGCGGAGGCTGAGATACAATTTCAACCATGCAGGGGGACCTTCCAGATAAACCACGCCGTGGTATCCGCAGCTTCGTACTGCGCGCCGGCAGGCTGACCACGGGCCAGCAGCGCGCGCTCGACGAGCTCTACCCGGAGTTTGGCGTTGATGACGGCGACGCGGCGCTTGACCTCGCCACGCTGTTTGGTCGTGACGCACCCACGGTGATTGAAATCGGCTTTGGTAATGGCGATGCCACCTGGCGCATGGCCGAGGCAGAACCGGAAAAGAACTTCCTGGCCATCGAGGTCCACCCGCCCGGCGTCGGCCGCCTGTTGCAGGAAGTCCAGGCCCGCGACATCGGCAACATCCGCGTGGCCATGACCGATGCCGTCGCCCTGCTCCAGGACCGGGTCGCCGACGGCAGCCTGGCCGGTGTGCGGATCTATTTTCCCGACCCCTGGCACAAGAAACGGCATCACAAGCGCCGCATCATCCAGCCTGGGTTCACCGCCCTGCTGGCGCGCAAGCTGGCCCCAGGCGGCATCCTGCACCTGGCCACGGACTGGGTGCCCTACTCCGAGCACATGCTGGAGGTACTGGACGCCGAGCCACTGCTGGAGAACAGAAACCCGGACGGCGGCTTCAGCCCCCAGCCCGAATGGCGCCCCAATACCAAGTACGAGCGCCGTGGCGACCGCCTGGGCCACGAGACCCGCGACCTGGTCTTCCGGCGCACGGACACCTGACCCCGGGGCGCGGCGGCAATGGAAACCGGCCTGACGCTGACCACGGACATGATGCTGGTTCTGGCCGTGCTGGTCGCCACCATCGGCCTGTTCGTCTTCGAAGTGCTGCGCGTCGACGTGGTGGCCATCACGGTGATGGTGCTGCTGGGTGTACTGGGGCTGGTTCCTGCCTCGCAACTTTTCGACGGCTTCGCCTCCAATGCCGTGATCTCGATCATCGCGGTGATGATCCTGGGCGCCGGGCTGGACCGAACCGGGGTCATGACCCTGGTCGCGCAATGGATCCTGAAAGTCGGCGGCAAAACGGCCACACGGATCATTCCACTGGTCTCAGGCATCGTCGGCATCATTTCCGGCGTCATGCAGAATGTCGGCGCAACGGCGCTGTTCATGCCGGTGGTATCGAAAATCTCGTCGCGCACCGCCATTCCGCTGTCGAAGCTGCTGATGCCGATGGGCTTCTGCGCCATCATGGGTGGCACCATGACCATGGTCGGCTCATCACCGCTGATCCTGCTGAATGACCTGATCCAGAACGCCAATGACTCGTTGCCGGCCGGGGCCGAATCACTGCGCACCTTCGACCTGTTCGATGTCACGCCGGTAGGCCTGGCGTTACTGGCTTCGGGAATCCTGTATTTCCTGCTGCTGGGCCGCTGGCTGCTGCCCGTGCACGAGATACCGTCCCACGGCGCACCGGCCCGGACCAGCGCCTATTTCGCCGAGACCTATGGCATCGAGGGCGAAGTCTACGAACTGCTGGTCACTGTCGACAGCCCGATGGTCGGCATGTCGGTGGGCGATGCCGAGGCCTTGCCCGGCGCGCCGCGCATGCTGGGCATCCGCAACACCGATGCACCACGCATGGCGCCGCCCGTGGACGAAATGATCTGGGTGGGCACGGTGCTGGGGGTCATGGGCAAACGCGGGCAGGTGGGCCAGTTCGCGCTCGATAACCAGTGCCGGGTCAACCCGGCGCTGCGCACCTTCGGTGGCCTGTTCAACCCGTCGCGCGCGGGCATTTCCGAGGTCGTGATCCCGCCCGGCTCACGCCTGGTCGGCCAGTCGGTAGGCGAGGCGCGGCTGCGCAAGCGCTACGGCATCAGCGTGCTGGCGATCAACCGACGCGGCGAGATCATCACCGACCATGTGCGCGAACAGACCATGGAAACCGGCGACTGCCTGGTCAGCCACAGCACCTGGCGCGACCTGGCCGCGGTGGCCTCGGAGCGGGACTTCATCGTCGCCACGGACATTCCCAAGGAGGAGCAGCGGCCGCAGAAAGTTGCCCATGCCCTGCTGTTCTTCGCGCTGTCGATGTCGATGATCGTGTTCACCGACTTCCGCCTGGCCATCTGCCTGCTGGTCGGCGCGCTGGGCATGGTGTTGACCGGCGTGGTCAGCATGGACGAGGCCTATGGCTCGGTCAGCTGGAAGACGGTTTTCCTGGTCGCCAGCCTGATCCCGCTGGGCCAGGCCATGGAACTGACCGGGACAGCCGCGTGGATCGCCCAGGAGGCGCTGCGGCTGCTGGGCCACATGCCGGCGCTCGCCATCCAGGTGATGCTGGCGCTGCTGGCGACGGTGTTCTCACTGGTGATGTCGAATGTCGGCGCCACCACCATCCTGGTGCCCATCGCCATCAGTATCGCGCTGGCCACCGGCGCCAACCCGGTCATGTACGCGCTGATTATCGCGCTCTCCACATCCAATGCCTTCATCCTGCCTACGCACCAGGTGAACGCGCTGATCATGGGCCCTGGTGGTTACCGCGTGAAGGATTTCGTCCGCGCCGGCTCCGGTATGTCGGTGGTGTTCCTGGTGGTGATGCTGACGGTCGTGAACCTTATGTTCTGACCGCGCGGGCGGTGTCAGGCCGCTGGCTGCGCCGCGAAGACCTCGCCACCGCGCACGTCAATGGCCACCGGCGTAAGTGACGCGCCACGGCATGGCCCCTCGACACACTCCCCGGTCCCCGTGATAAACAGGGCGCCGTGATGCGGACACACCAGTCGGCCCTGGTTGTCGTACAGGAACTCACCCGGCGCCCAGCTCAGGCTGCGGCCCATGTGCGGGCAGACATTCGCCCAGGCGCGGACGTCACCATCGACCATCACCACCAGAACGTGGCGCAGAACATCCCCGGCCTGCAGGCTGCACTCCAGCCCCATGGCCGGGTCGATGTCATCCAGGTCGCAGAGCTTTTGCATTTGCCTTATCCGGTGTCTGCCCCCACATTTGCGGGCATGCCAGTTTACATCACACCCCCGCCAGGCAACGGCCTGACCCGCGTGCTCGCCGTCATCATCGGCGTGCTGGCCCTGGCCGCGTTTTTCTTCGTCGGGCTGGTCGCCCTGGTGATCGTCGTCGGTGTCGGCCTGGTGCTTGGGATCGTCGCGTGGGTGCGCCAGCGTTTCTTCGCGCCGGCCAGCCCGAAATCCACATCCGGCCAGGCGCCGGGGTCGCGTTCCCGGGCCGATGTCATCGACGCCGAGTACTCCGTGGTTTCGCGAGAGAAAGGTGAGCGCGGCGACGCCGATTGAAGCCGCGTTGTTTTTCCGTCGCATCGGGCTAAACTTGGATTAAGCCGAACCAAGCTCAAGTGACGATGAAATCGGTAGCCGAAATCCTTGACCAGAAGGGCGCCATGGTGCTCTGCCTGGACCAGAACGAATCCGTGTTCGACGCCATCAGCCTGATGGCCGACGTCAATATCGGCGCCGTGCTGGTCAAGAAACAGAACGCCATTGCCGGCATCTTCACCGAGCGCGACTACCTGCAGAAAGTCGCGCTCAGGTCACGCGCCTCGCGCGATACGGCCCTGCTTGAAGTCATGACCTCGCCGGTCATCACGGCCTCGCCGGACGACACCATCCAGCAATGCCTGGAAACCATGACCAACTGTCGCTGCCGTCACCTGCCGGTCGTCGGTAACGGTGAGCTGCTCGGCATCCTGTCGATCGGCGACCTGGTCAAGTCCCTGCTCGACGACAAGCAGGCGGAAATCGACCAGCTCAGTCATTACATCGCCGGCTCCTACTGAATCCCGCCTGTTCCTTCGCGCAAACCCGCCAGGACCCTGCCCCGGCCGGGCCGGCGTTGTAGAATGCCCGGCTCGCGCAACAACGGAACACACCGAATGAAATACCTGCACACGATGGTCCGGGTCAGTGACCTGGGTGCCTCACTGGCGTTTTACTGCGACCTGCTTGGCCTGGAAGAACAACGCCGCAAGGACTTCCCCGGCGGCCGCTTCACGCTGGTTTTCCTGGGTGCCCCCGGCAACCCCGAATCCCAGGTCGAGCTCACGCACAACTGGGACCCGGAGGAGTACACCGGCGGCCGCAATTTCGGCCACCTGGCCTACGAGGTCGACGATATCTACGCGCTGTGCCAGAAACTCGCGGATGCTGGCGTGACC
Organism: Marinihelvus fidelis; assembly: GCF_008725655.1. NCBI lineage: Bacteria > Pseudomonadati > Pseudomonadota > Gammaproteobacteria > Chromatiales > Wenzhouxiangellaceae > Marinihelvus > Marinihelvus fidelis. The sequence goes on from NZ_VYXP01000006.1 coordinate 243,957, forward strand.
ATTAACCGCCCGCCGCGTGAAGGCCGGATGGCGTTCGTACGCTCACCGGATGGCATTTCGATTGAATTGCTGCAGGCCGGTGAACCGCTTCCGGAAAGCGAACCCTGGGCATCGATGCCCAATACCGGGGAGTGGTAAACCGCGGCGGCGCTTTAATCGGCGCCGCGCAGCCCCAGCAGGTGTGACAGCACGGCCATCCGAACCCAGACGCCGTTGCTGACCTGCTCGCGGATGACTGAACGCGGGCCGTCGGCGACTTCCGAGTCGATCTCGACACCGCGGTTCATCGGGCCGGGATGCATGACGATGCACCCGGGCGCCGCCAGGGCCAGCCTTTTGTTGGTCAGGCCCCAGTGGCGGTGGTAGTCCTGGCCGTCGGGCGCGTCCATCGCGCCCAGGCGCTCGTGCTGGATGCGCAGCATCATGACGGCGTCGACGCCTTCGAGCGCGGCGTCGAAATCCTCGAACACTCGAACGCCTTCGGTGACCAGGCTGCCAGCCATCAACTCACGAGGCGCGCACAGGCGGATTTCGCCCACGCCCAATTTCTTCATCAGTGCCACGTCAGAACTGGTGACCCGTGAGTGATGCAGGTCACCCGCGACCAGCACCACGCGATTCTCAAGGTCCGGCAGGTGCCGGCGCAGCGTAAACAGGTCCAGCAGGGCCTGGGTCGGGTGCGCGCGGCTGCCATCACCGGCATTGACGATATGCAGGCGGGGCTCGGCCACCGACGTCAGCTCACCCAGGGCGCCGTTGGTCGGGTGGCGGATGGCGATGCAATCCGGCCCCATCGCCTGCAGGCTAAGGAAGGTGTCCTGCAGCGTCTCGCCCTTGCGCACGGAACTGTCGCTGGCCGCGACATTGATCACGCGCAGGCCCAGTCGCATGGCCGCCAGCTCGAACGACACGCGGGTGCGGGTACTGGGCTCGTAGAACAGGTTGATCATGACCCGGTCGCGACCGGCGTGCTGGTAGCGCTGCGGATCGTCAGCAATGTCCGAGGCCCGCGCCAGGATGGCCTCGAGGTCGTCCACGGACGTGGACGTGATATCGATCAGGTGTTGCATCAGTCAGTTTCCGAAACGTTGCCCGCACGGGTGGCCGCGGGGCTGGTCAGCCAGTTTTCCAGAATGATACCCGCGGCGACGGCGTCGAGCATGGCGGCATCGCGCCGGCGGGCCCTGCCGTCGGCCCGGCGGGCGGCAAAACCGGCTTCCGCGGCCTGGGACGTCAGTCGCTCATCGCAGTAAAACACGGGTTTGCCGGCCCGCTCACCCAGGGCTGCGCCAAAGGCGCGCGCGGCCTTCGACATGTCCGTGTCGTCGCCTTCAATTCCCAGCGGCAGGCCAACGACCAGCCCGGCCGGACGCCATTCTTTCAGCAGCTTGTCGATGGCGGCCCAGTCGGGCGCGTCGGTGTGCCGGACAACGGCCAGCGGGCTGGCGGTACGGGTCATGGTCTGGCCCACGGCCACGCCAATGCGGCGGAAACCGAAATCAAACCCGAGCAGGGTGCCCTGTGGCGGCGCCTCGCCGGTTTCAGGCATGTCCGCCGACGTCGTGAAGATGGGAGATGTCCACGCCCAGGTTACCCACCGCCTTGCCCCATCGCTCCGGCAACGGCGCGTCGAAGACGATGGCGCTGTCGACCGGCACGGACAGCCAGGCGTTTTCGCGCATCTCGGTTTCCAGCTGGCCGTCGGCCCAGCCGGCGTAACCCAGTGCCAGCACGTACCGCTCCGGCCCTTCGCCTTCGGCAATGGCCGCCAGCACGTCGCGTGACGTGGTCACCATGATGTCGTCATTGATTAGCATGCTGGATTCATAACCATCAACTGGCGTGTGCAGGACGAAGCCGCGGTCCCGGTGCACCGGGCCGCCTTCCAGCACGATGCGCCCACGCACCTGGTCGTCCTCGCAGTCCAGCTTCATCTGCTCAAACACTTCGCCCAGGTTGAAGCCCGACTCGCGGTTGACGGTAATGCCGATCGCGCCCTCGCTGTTGTGCTGGCAGACCAGGGTCACGGTGCGGGTGAAATGGGGATCCTCAAGACCGGGCATCGCGATCAGCATCTGCTGGTCGAGATACCCCTTGGTGGCGTCGATGTCGCTCATATCCCTCTATATCGGGCGCGCAGCGCGCGGGTTCAAGTTCCTATTCGAAGCGGTGACCGGCGGAGAAACGCCAGGTCCGGGTAATGTGCAGCACGTCCACCTTGGCGGCGATGTCCGCCGGCAGCGGTGAGAAAGGCGCGGCCAGCCGGACGATCCGCTCGGCCGCACGGTCCAATTCGGGTATGCCGGAACTGCGCTGCACGCTGATGCTCTCGACCCCGCCGGCGGAATCAATGCCTACGGTCATCAGCAGGTCACCGGCAATGCCGCGCTGCTTCAGCTCGGTGGGGTAGTTCAGGTTGCCGACCCGTTCCACCTTGGCCACCCAGGCCGCCATGTAGGTTGCAAACTCGTATTCACGCGTGTTGGCGGAAATGAAGCGCCTACGTGGCAGCTTGGACTGCCACTCGGTGTCGCGATCATGCTCGGGCTGCATCTGCGCCACCTGCATGCTTTGCTGCATCAGCTCGGCGGCGCTGGGCATCACCGGCAAGGGCTGCTCGATATCAGTAATCTGCTGCGCCGGTCGCGCGTCGGGGGTTTCGGCGGTCACGGTTTCGCGCGACTCGGGCGATTCCTCCGGCACGACCTCTTCGCTGCTGACCGGCATCATGCCCTCGTCCACGCTGGGGATGTCGGGGCTGATCTCCTGCGACGGCTTTTCTGCCTCCTCGGACTCACCGCCACCCAGCTGCGATACCTGCGCCAGGAACTCCGCCTCGTCGGGCGCGGTTTCGCTGCGCCAGTTCACCAGCACCACGTCGAGGGTCTCGGCGGCCTTGCGCAACGGGTTGATGTCGAGAACGAAACTCACACCCAGCAGCACCAGCGCGTGTATGCCCAGCGCCAGTGCAAAGGCGATGGAAAAGCGGTCGTTGAACAGGTTTCCGGTCACAGCCATCGGCCTCAGGCCGCCGCCTCCCGCGCGGCCAGCCGCGACTCGATGGCGTCGAACAGCTGGCCGGCGATATTCAGGCCGTGCGCCGCGTCGAGTTCACGGATACAGGTGGGGCTGGTGACATTGATCTCGGTGAGCCAGTCGCCGATCACGTCCAGCCCGGCAAACAGGATGCCCCGCGCTTTCAGCTCTGGCGCCACCTGCGCGGTAATCCAGCGGTCACGGTCACTGAGCGGCACCGGCTTGCCGGTTCCGCCCTTGGCCAGGTTGCCGCGGAAGTCACCGGCGCCGGGAATCCGCGCCAGCGCGTAGGGCACCGGCTCGCCATCAACGACCAGGATGCGCTTGTCCCCCTTGTCGATCTCCGGGATGTAGGCCTGCGCCATCACCTGCTCGCGGTCGTGATCCGTGATCGCCTCCAGGATGACCTTCAGGTTCGGGTCACCGGGGTTGAGCTGGAAGATGGATTCGCCGCCCATGCCATCCAGTGGCTTCACCACCGAGCGGCCGGTGGCCTCGACAAAGGCCTGGATACGCTTCGACTCGCGGGTGATCAGGAAGGGCACACAGCATTGCGGAAAATGTGTGATGAAATATTTCTCGTTGGCATCGCGCAGGGCATTGGGACGATTCACCACCAGCACACCCGCGGCCTCGGCCAGGTCCAGCGCGTAGGTCTGGTAGACATAGTCCATGTTAAACGGCGGGTCGCGGCGCATCAGCACGGTGTCCAGCCCGTCCAGCGGTGCGTCGACCGCGTCACCCAGCGTGAACCAGTCGTCCTGGTTGTCGCGTACGGCCAGCGGCCGCATCGCCGCGTGCGCGCGGCCATCGGCCACGTAAAGGGCACCGGGCTCCATGTACTGGAGTTCATGCCCGCGGCGCTGTGCTTCGAGCAGCATCGCGAACGTCGAGTCCTTGTAGGTTTTGATCCCGGCGATGGGGTCCATGACGACCCCGACCCGGATTTTGCCGGCCGTCCCGGCAGCTGTTTCGGTCATGTCTCGCTCCCTGCGATTGCGACCTCATTATCCGCCGCGACAGGCCACGCTGCCAACCACCCAGATGCCATTCCGGGGTTTTCCCCATGGGGTCAATTAGCTATACAACATTTCTTGCAAACTGCCGCAGGCTGGAATACTGTAAATTTCGGGAGTAGACTTAGTGGTCCCCGGGTTCGTGCAGCGGATACTGCCAATCCGGGATAGGGGACACTAAATGGGGGAGATCGTGCAGCGGAAAAGCGCGAGCAACCAACAACAGGGAAGAAGACATGAACATGGAAAGCGTTCAGGTGGCTGATCACATGGCCACTGAAGAAGTCGCACCACGGCGAGAGATCTGCATTCTCTTCGTCGATGATAGTGCCACCATCCGGCGCTCTGCCGAGACCATGCTGGCCAACGAGGCCTGCCGCGTCGTCACGGCGGAAAACGGTTTTGAAGCCCTCTCGAAGATCACCCGGCATCGCCCGGACCTGATTTTCGTGGACATCATGATGCCGCGACTCGATGGCTACCAGACCACGGCCATCATCAAGAACAACGCCGAATTCCGCAACACGCCGGTCATCATGCTGACCAGCAAGGACGGCCTGTTCGACAAGGCGCGCGGCCGGGTAGTGGGCTCTGATCTCTACCTGACCAAGCCGTTCACGCGGGAAGAACTGCTTTCCGCCGTGGAACAGCACGCGGGCTGACAACGCGACTGGCGGCCACCAATGCCGCCGGACAGGTTACACGCGCACCCGGGGATCCAATGATGAGCACGGTCAACGCCTCATTCGCCAAGTTACTCGAATACGAGCTTCGGGCCCGTGGTGCCGCGCATGGCGACGAAGACGGCGGCCCCGCCAAGGGCGACTGGGCCGGCCTGGCCTTCCGAGTGGGCGGTGCGCAGATGGTCTGCGGCATGGAACGCGTATCCGAATCATTGCCCTTGCCACAGGTGACCCGCGTGCCCGGCACCAAGCCTTTCATTCTTGGGCTGGCCAACGTCCGCGGCGACCTGGTGACCATTGTGGACCTGGGTTGCTACCTCAGTGGCCAGCGCACCCGCACGTCACCGGCCACACGGGTGCTGTCGTCCACGCTGCGTGGCCGCGCCGTCGGGCTGGTGGTGGACGAAGTCTTCGGCCAGCGCAACTTCCTCGACAACGACGCCGACCCAGCGGATGTTCCGGACAGTTCTCCCCTGCATGGCCTGGTCAGGCGCGCGCATCGCGCGGGATCGGAGTCATGGCAGGAACTGGACCTGGACACCCTGTTCCGTAACCCGGACTTTCTCGACGGGGCCGCGGCATGAAGACGCTCGGACAGGCCCAGGTCGCCGCCTCGGCTCGCAGCCGCGGTTTCGGTTCGCCGAAACTGGTCATCGCGCTGGCGGTGCTCACCGTGCTGGCCGGCATCGCGGTAGGTGTTTCGACCACCCTGCTGATGAAAAACGCGGGCCACGAGCGCACCTGGACACGGCTCGCGACCGAAGTCCAGGTGGGTTCACAGAAACTCTCCAAGGCGGCCGCCGAGGCCGCCCTGGGCAATATCGATGCCATTGGCGAACTCGAGTCGACGTACGAGAAACTCGATCGCAACATGCAGGCCCTGCGCATCGGTTCCCCGGCCGGCAGCCTGCCGCCGACACCGGAAGAGGTCGGCACCGAGATGCGGGCCCTGAACAGCACCTGGACCCGGGTCAGCGACAACGCCTACGAAATCATCAACGCCGAGACCACCGTCAACGAACTGGCCTTGGCCGGCGCCAGCGTCTACAGCGCCATCCCGCAGATCCAGGCGGACACCGACCGCATGGTCCGGGAACTGGTCGAAAGCGGCGCCCCCAACCAGCAGGTCTTTGCCGGCAGCCGGCAACTGGTGCTGGCCGACCGCATGCAGCGCCGTGTCAGCCAGATCCTCCGTAACGGTGCCGACGCGGCCGGTGCGGCCGAAGAACTGCGCGCCGAGATGGGCGTATTCGCCCAGGTCCAGCGCGCCCTGCAATCCGGTAACCAGCGCATGGGCATTACCCCGGTGCGCAACCAGCAGGCGCTGGCCTCGCTGAGCCGCGTGCGCCAGGCCTTTGACGTCATGGAGCCGCAGCTCGAAGCCATCCTGGGCGCCTCGGAACGACTGCGCTCGGTGCGGCTCGCGGCCGATCACATTTTCCTCGACAGCGAGGCGGTCTACCGCCAGGCCGGCGACCTGTCACAGGCCGTCGCCGCGCTGCCGCGCACGCGGGCCTGGCCCTCGGCGCAGCTGAACACCGCCGCGCTGGTGGCGCTGATCGTGCTGGCCATTGCCCTGGTCGGCGCGGTGTTGCTGAACGCGACGCGCAAGGCGGACACGGCCACGCAGTCCAACCGCCGCACCCAGGAGGCCATCATCCGCCTGCTGGACGAACTCGGCGCACTGGCCGAAGGCGACCTGACGACACGGGCCACGGTGACCGACGAGATCACCGGCGCCATCGCCGACGCGGTCAACTTCGCCATCGAGCGCCTGCGTGAACTGGTCATCGGCATCAACCAGACTGCCTCGGAGGTCGCCGAGTCGGCCGAGTCCACGCGCACGACGACCTCGCGCCTGGCCGAGTCCGCCAATGAACAGGCCGGCCAGGTCGGCCGCGCCACCGAGAAAATCCAGGACATGTCATCGGCCTTCAACACGATGGCGAAGCGCTCGCTGGAGTCCAGCGAAACCGCGCTGAACTCGGTCACCATCGCCCATACCGGCGCCGGCAAGGTGCGCAAGACCATATCCGGCATGGACACGATCCGTGACCAGATCCAGGAAACATCCAAGCGCATCAAGCGCCTTGGCGAGTCCACCCAGGAGATCGGCGACATCGTCAGCCTGATCAAGGACATTGCCGAGCAGACCAACGTGCTGGCGCTGAATGCCGCCATCCAGGCGGCATCGGCCGGCGGCTCCGGCCAGGGCTTCGGCGTGGTGGCCGACGAGGTCCAGCAGCTGGCCGAAAGCGCCACCAACGCAACTCGCCGGATTACCGGCCTGGTCCAGACCATCCAGGCGGATACCGCCGAAGCGGTTCGCTCGATGGAAGAAACGACCAGCGAGGTGGTTAACGGCGCACGCCTGGCCCAGGACGCCGGCGCCGCGCTGTCACAGATCGAACTGGCCTCGACCGAGCTGTCGGCGCTGATCGAGGACATCGCCCGCGAGGCCGAGGCCCATTCCGGCCAGGCGCAGCGCATCTCCGAACTGATGGACGGCATCCGCGACGTGTCGGTGAAGACCTCCAAGGGCACGACGCTCACCGCTGATGCCGTATCCGACCTGGCCGACCGGGTCATGCAACTGCAGGCCAGTGTGTCCGACTTCAAGCTGCCGGAAACGGCCAGCGAGAAACCGGCAGCCACGGCGACCCCGGCCCTGGCGCCGCCGCCCGATGCCAAGGCCAGCGCGGAGCCGGACCCGGACGTTCTTGAGTACGATCCGCCGCCGAAACCGGCAGCGGCCGACAAGCCCGCCGTCGACAAGGCGGCCACCAACAAGCCGAACGTCGACAAGGCTGCGTTCCTGGACAACGCCGAGCACGCCGCCGCAGACGAACCGCCACCGTCGCTGGTCCCCCAGAAGCCGGAGAAGGCCACCAGCCCTGACGCCGCACCGGTTGTTGAGGCACCGGACTGGGACGTGGTCGAATACGACTCTGACTCTGACAACGACGGCGCTGAAGACAAGGCCGACGAATCACGCAGGGAGTCCGCCTGATGCGCGCGCGCTCACTGACACCCACGGCCCTGGGCTGGATCCGGGACGACCTGGACCGGCTGCTGGAAACCACCCGCCGGCAGGCCGAGACCATCGCCGGTAACCCACGCTCCGGCCCGGTGGTCTATGAAGGCGCCATCGACAGCGTCGAGCGGCTGGGGGAAATATTCCAGACCCTGGGCATCGACGGCGCCCGCCAGGTGACGCGGGCAATGAACAACCTGCTGCAGACTGCCGTCAGCGAAGAGGGCCGCTCCGGCCAGGGCGCCGGCGAGCACCTGCTTGATGCCATGGTCGTGCTGCCCGCCTACCTGGACCGCCTGCAGGCCGGCCATTCCGACCTGCCCATCCTGGTGCTGCCGCTGATCAACCGCCTGCGCCAGGCCCATGGCGAAGAGCCGTTATCCGAGGGCACGGTGTTCACACCGCTGCTCGACGTCGAGTTGCCGGAACTGGACTACGTGCAGAAGCCCGGCTTCGACGAACCCTTCGAGTACCTGACGGGCCGCCTGCATCGCCAGACCGAAACCGCCCTGTCGGAGTGGGAGCAATCCCCTGAACAGGAAGAACTGCTGACCGCGATCCAGGGCATCTTTGAAACCCTGCGCCACCGCGTCGACCGTTATGACCTGAAGCGGCTCTGGTGGGTCGCCACCGAAATCATCGGCGGCCTGGCGGACGGTCACGTCGACAATGATTCCCAGCTGCGTGGCCTGCTGAACCGGCTCAGCCTGCTGGTCAAGGTCATGTCCGAAAAGGGCGAGGACGGCATCGACGCCGATACCTCGACATCAGTCACCCAGGCGCTGCTGTTCCATGTCGGCAAGGCGAAACCGGGGCACGCCGGTATCGACCTGGTACGCGAGCGATTCAAGCTCGACGAACTGGCGCCGGACGAGGCGTCCATGCTGCAGGCCCAGGGTACGATCTCGGGACGCGACCGCGACATGTACCGTTCCCTGAGCGCCGCGGTCGAAGACGAACTGGTGATGGTCAAGGACGCGCTGGACCTGGAGCTACGCACCGGCCAGGTCGACCCCGACCGCCGGCGCCAGAGCCTGGAAGCGCTGAACCGCCTGGCCGACACCCTGGCCATGCTCGGCCATTCGGAAGCCGGCGAAGCCCTGGCACAGCTGGTGCCCGCATTCGAGGCCTCGGCCAGCGCCGGGCGCGAAGCGCGGGACGCAACGCTGATCAGCCTTGCCGAACAGCTCCTGCTGGTGGAGTCCTCCATGCAGGAACAGATCGAGACCCTGGGCGCGCCGGTCAACGGCCATGCCCAGGCGTCGTTCATTGCGCTGTCCGCGCACGAGCAGCGGCGTATCAAGTGCCAGCTGCTCGACCAGTGTGTCGCCAGCACCCAGCTATCGCAGGACGCGATCCGCAGGCTGCTTGATGGCGACCGGACTGCCGATGCCATTGAGCCCCTGGAACAGGTGACCGGCGCACTCCGCCTGGCGCAGGAGGGCGTTGCCGCCGAACATACGGGCAAGTTGCGCAGTGCCGTGGACAGCCTGTTCAACAACCTGCACAACGACTCACCCAGCGAAGGCACACGGCTCGAGAACATGGCCGACGCCATGGCGGCGCTGGAGCTGTACCTGGCCGCGAGCCGCGACCTGCAGCAGGACGCCGACCGCTTCCTGGCGGTGCTGAAGGCGCGCCTGGAAGCGATCAACGGCGATGAGCCGCAGCCCGCCGAAACCAGCGCCCCCGTCATCAACGTGGCCGACTTCAAGCCCGCCGAGCCGCCGCCGGAACCGGACCACGAAGCGCCCGAGACCACGATTGAAGCCGCCCACTTCGACCAGCCTGACGAAACGGCACATGACCGCGAGCCGCCAGCTGTCGAATCGCCGGTCGAAACGGCCGCGGACGCCCCAACAGAACGTGACGCGTCGCCCGCCCCGGTGGCCCAGGACACCGTGGCCCATGACGACGCCCTGCCGCCGGCCATTGACCCGGAACTTCGGGATATCTTCCTGGAAGAGTACGAAACCGTCCTGGAAACCCTGCAGCAGAACATCCCGGACTGGATGGCCGAGCTCGAAAACGCCAAGCCGTTGACCGAAATCCGCCGCGCCTTCCATACACTGAAAGGCAGCGGCCGCATGGTAGGCGCCGAGGAAGTCGGCGACTTCGCCTGGCAGATCGAGGACATGCTCAACGCGTTACTCGAGGGCCGGGTCAGCAATTTCGCCGACATCTCGATGATGGTGCGCCTGGCGCAGGCCTCGTTGCCGGCATTGCGCCAGCGCATGCTGCAACAGGCCACCGGCCTGAAGCGCGATGTCATTCGCCTGGTGGGTGAGAGCGCGCAGGGCCTGGGCCAGGGCGCCGATGCCGACTGGGCCGCGCTCAGCCGCCATTTGCCGGCTTACCTGGCGACCCTGCTGCCCGGTGGTTTCGACCCGGAAGCCGAAGCCGCCCCTGCCCGGCCAGAAGCTGGCGACCAGGGTCACGCACTGCGCGACGAACTGGCGGGGCACCTGCGTTTTATCCAGTCCTACCTCGAATCACTGTCGCGCGACCGCAGCGCCCGGGCCGATGACGAACAGCAGCAGGCCGCCGGCGCCATCGCCGACCTGCTTGCCCGCCACCCCGAAGGCCGCGACGCCGACATCGCCCGCGCACTCGCCGACCTGGTCGGCGCGCAGGCGTCCAGCGGCACGGAGTTCGCCCCGGACACCCTGTTCACGTTGGTCAGCGCCGTCGGGCAGTTGCAGAACCGGCTCGAGCGCCTCGAGGGCTTCGGTGACGATATCGACACCGACACCCAGGACGACGTCGTCCGCCAGTTGCAGCAGCTGGTACCGCAGTTCTCGCATGGCCAGGCGCCGGAAGAGAACCGCGGCTTCGACCCCGGCCGGTCCGTATTCGCCGGCGGCCCGGGCGACGACAGCATCGACTTCAACCCGCCCGAGCCAGCCCAGGCAACGACCGAGTCGCTGGACCAGGAAATCATCGGCATCTTCCTGGAAGAAGCCAACGAAGTCCTTGAGCGTGGCGATGCCGCACTGCACCAGTGGCGCAACGAGGTCACCGGCCTGCGCTGGGTGCAGAACCTGCAGCGTGAAATCCACACCTTCAAGGGTGGCGCGCGCATGGCTGGCCTGACCAGCCTGGGCGACTACACCCATGAAATGGAAACCCTGCTCGAGCGTATCGCAGAGCGGGCAACGCCGCCGACACTGGACGCCGTGCAACTGCTCGAAGAAGCCTGCGACCGCCTGCACGCCTGGGTGGAAGAGGTCACCGCCGGCAGGGTGCCGGACGCGACGTCTGAGCGGGCCGAGCTGATTGGCAGGATCGAGGCCCTCGACCACGGCGGCCAGGCCAGCGATCCGGGCCCGACCATCGCCATGACGCCTCCGGCGGCACCGACGCCGACACCAGCGCCGGCACCAGAGCCGGAGCCGCCCGTCGATACGGCCGCCACATCACTGGCCGACCTGGACGACGACCTGTCCGGGCTCGACGAGGCACTGGCCGAACTCGAATCAACGATCGAATCCACGGCCGAAAAGGCCGAACCCGTGGTCCGCGAGATGCGCGAGGCCCGGGAAGAGCCGCAGCCCGCCGCGGAAAGCGACAGCAGCGACCCGTCGCAGGCCCAGATCCGCGTATCCGCGGCGCTGCTGGACAAGCTGGTGAACGCCGCCAGCGAGGTCAGCATTTATCGCTCACGTATTGAGCAGCAGGTCACCAACCTGCGCGGCAACCTGGGCGAATTCGACAAGACCCTCGATCGCCTGCGCGAGCAGTTCCGCAAGATGGAGATCGAAACCGAGGTGCAGATCCGCTCCAACTATCCGGACGCGAGCACCTCGGGCGATAGCGATTTCGACCCGCTGGAACTGGACCAGTTTTCCACGCTGCAGCAACTCTCGCGCAGCCTGTCCGAGTCCGTTTCCGACCTGCTGAACCTGCAGGAGATGCTGGAAGAAAGCGCCCGCAACTCCGAGCAGTTGCTGCAGCGCCAGTCCCGCGTCTCGACCGAGTTGCAGGAAGGCCTGATGAAGACCCGCATGGTGCCGTTTGGCTCCATTGGTACCCGGCTGCGCCGCCTGGTCCGCTCCGCGGCCAAGGAAACCGGCAAAAAGGCCAACCTGCAGATGCGCGTGGTGGGCACCAGCGACGAGCTCGACCGCAACGTGCTGGAGCACATCACCGCGCCGCTGGAGCACATGATGCGCAATGCCATCGTGCATGGCATCGAAGCCCCGGCCGAGCGCAAGTCCGCCGGCAAGAAGGCAGACGGCGAGATCACCATCACGGTGGAATCGGAAGCCACGGAGTTCGTCATCCGCATTGCCGACGATGGCGCCGGCATCGATGTCGACGCCATCCGTGCCCGGGCCGTTGACCGCGGGCTGCTGGACCCGTCCACCGAGCCCAGCCGCGAGCAGCTATACGAGTTCATGATGGACAGTGGCTTCTCCACGTCCAGCAAGGTCACCAAGCTGGCCGGCCGTGGCGTGGGCATGGATGTTGTTAGCAGTGACATCAAGCAGATCGGCGGTTCGCTGGAGATCGACTCCGAGCGCGGCGCCGGCACGCAGTTCACCATTCGTATCCCGTTCACGCTGGCGATCATGCAGGCCATTGGCCTGGCCGCCGGCGACAACGACTACCTGCTGCCGCTGTCCAGCGTCGCCGGTGTCTCACGCATCCTGCCCGAGGAGTACCAGGCGCTGATCGAACAGGAGCAGCCCACCTACCGTTATGCCGGCCAGGAATACCCTGTGCTGGATATCGAGCCGCTGCTGGGTGAGCCGTCACGACAGGCCAGCCGCGACAACGTCACCTTGCTGATCCTCAATGCCGGCGAGCAAAAGGCCGCGCTGCGGGTGCCGCAATTGCAGCCGCACCGCGAAGTGGTCATCAAGCCGGTGGGGCCGCAGATCAGCTGCGTCCCGGGCATCCTGGGTGGCGCAATTGCCGGCGACGGCCGGGTCATCGTCATTCTCGACCCGGGCCCACTCATTCGTCACGCGCTGCTCCACGGGGTCAGCCCTGTCCCGGCGATGGAATCCATGGATGCCGATGCTGGCCGCCGCCTGGTCATGGTGATCGACGACTCCATCACCATGCGCAAGGTCACGTCGCGCGTGCTCGAGGGCAATCACTTCGAGGTGCTGACCGCCCGCGATGGCATGGACGCGCTGGAACAGTTACAGGAGCGCACGCCCGACATCATGCTCTGCGACATCGAGATGCCGCGCATGGATGGTTACGAACTGCTGGAACGCGTTCGCGCCGACACCCGCCTGCGCGATATCCCGGTCATCATGATTACTTCGCGCGCCGGCAAGAAACACCGTGAGCGCGCGGAGCGACTGGGCGCCAACGCCTACCTGACCAAGCCCTATCACGAAGACGAGCTGATCAGCGAGGTCGGTCGCCTGCTTGAACAGCACGGAGGCAACGATGCCCGAGATTCATGAAATCCGCGCGCTGCTGGCGCCCATCGAGGGCGGCGGGGTGCTCCTGCCCGGCAGCATGGTGGCCGAGGTCATCGATTTCAGCGAGCCGGAAGCCTTCAGCCGCGGCCCGGACTGGCTGCTGGGTGAGCTGCGATGGAACGGCTGGCAGGTGCCGGTCGTCGACTTCGCGCAGCTCGCCGGCACCGGCGATGCCACCGCCAACCTGGACCGCGCCCGCGTCGTGGTGGTCAAGACCCATAGCGAGACCGCCAGCGTCAACCTGGTCGGCTTCCTGATTAACGGGTTGCCGCGGATGCGCAACATCACCACCGGCAACCTGGTGGAGGATGACTCGCAGCACGAGCCTGTCGGCGGTGTTTTCAGTCGCGTGACCGTGGACGACAATGCCGCGATCATCCCGGACCTGGACACGCTGGCTTCGGATATCGAGGCCGCCGTCTACACGCGCTGAATCAGCGCCAAGCTAAGCCCCAAGGTCTCCAAACAGGGCCTGCAGCACGGCGATCGCGACCGGCCCGGCAGTTTCAGTACGCAAAACCCTGGGACCCAGGGCCACCATGTCGACTCCGGACCTGGTCATTTGCTGTGTCTCCAGGTCAGAAAACCCACCTTCAGGCCCAATGACCAGCTCAAAGCCATGACCCGCCCCGGGTAACGTGACCAGCGGCTGTTCCGCACCGGGCGCCAGGCACAGGCGCCGGCCGCGAGGCGGTTCCGGCAGCCACTCATCCAGGCCGGCGGCAGCTAGCAGTTCGGGGATATCCGCCCGGCCGCATTGTTCGCAGGCCGATATCATGACTCGCCGCCAATGCTCCGCACGCTTTTCCAGTCGCTCCGCCTCCAGGCGCACACCGGTGCGCTCGGTAAACAGCGGCCGCACGGCCGCTACGCCCAGCTCGGTCGCTTTTTGCAGGCTGAAATCCATCCGGTCACCCTTGCCCACGGCCTGCACCAGCGTAACCGCCAACGGCGATGGCCGCAGTGCCGGCAGACGCGCGCTGACCGCCACTTCGACCCGGTCCCGCCGGTTACTCAATAGTTCGGCGGCGTAGTCGGCACCGTCACCGTTAAACAGCACCAGCGGGTCCCCGGCACGTAGCTTGAGCACCCGCATCAGGTAGTGCCCGGTTTTTGCTTCCAGCGTGATCGGGCGGCCAGGCTCAAGGCGCTCATCGGTGTAAAGGCGGGAAATTCTCATGGTCGACAACCAGCTTCCTGTTCAGTAGTGAATGGCGCTCATCCGCCCCCGGCATCCCGGGGTCGTCTGGTATGATGGTAGCCGCTTGCCGCCCGCGCAAGCCATCCATCCCAACGCCCGAAAAAGACCGAGCAGACACTGGCATGAACCCCTACGTTGAAACCGCCATCCGGGCCGCGCACGCCGCCCGCGAACGCATCCTGGCCCGCTACCACGGCGAATTCGAGATCGAGATCAAGGACGACCAGACCCCGGTCACCGTGGCCGACCGCGAGGCCGAGCAGGCCATCCGCGCCGTCCTGACCGAGGCCTTTCCCGACCACGGCATCTACGGTGAGGAGTTCGGCGCCGACCAGCCCGATGCCGAGTACCTGTGGCTGGTGGACCCCATCGACGGCACCAAGGGCTTCGTCCGCGGCACCGGCATGTTCTCCACGCAGATCGCGCTGATGCACCAGGGCCGGATCATCGCCGCCGTCTCGTCGGCACCCACGGCCGACGAACTGGCCTGGGCGGCCGAGGGTGAAGGCGCCTGGCTGAACGATGAACGCCTGTCCATCAGCGCCGTCACCGACCTGGCCGACGCGCACGTGTCCGGCGGCAACCTGGTCACCATGGCCGGCTCACCGCGCTGGGAAGTGCTGCGCGGCATTGTCATCGGCTGCAACCGTTTCCGCGCCTACGGCGACTACTACCATTACCACCGCCTGGCCGCCGGCCAGCTGGACGTGGTCATCGAATCCGACGTCAACGTGCTCGACATCGCCGCACTCAGCCTGCTGGTCACCGAGGCCGGCGGCGTGTTCACCGACCTGGAAGGCGACCCGGTGCGGCTCGAGACCACGTCGGTGCTGGCCGCGCCACCGGCGCTGCACGCCCAGCTGCTGAGCGCATTTTCCAGCCCCGCCCCGGGTGCCGAGCCAGGCTTTTCGACCCGTACCGACGGATGAGCCGCCTGCCCAAGATCCATGCCCGGCGCGAGCTCGACCCCGGCCACGTCTTCCGCATCGAGCAGCTCGACCTGGAGTTCTCCAATGGCGTGAAGCGCACCTACGAGCGGCTTGAGTCAAAAGGCCTGGGCGCCGTCATCGTCGTACCCATGCGTGATGATGAGACCGTTTTGCTGGTGCGCGAGTACGCCTGCGGCCTGAATCATTATGAGACCGGACTGGTCAAAGGACGGCTGGAAGCGGGCGAGTCCATCCTCGAGGCCGCCCAGCGAGAATTGCGCGAGGAAGCCGGCGTGGCGGCGCGCGACCTGGTGGAACTGACCGAGCTGAGCCTGGCGCCGGGTTACATGTCCCACGTGACCCACGTGGTGCTGGCCCGCGACCTCTACGACAGCCCGCTGGAAGGCGACGAACCCGAGCCGCTGGACGTTGAGCCCTGGCCCATCGCCAACCTGCGTGAATTGACCGCACGGCCCGACTGCACGGAAGGCCGCACCATCGCCGCGCTGTATATCGCCCGCGACTACCTGCTGAACGAAAAAGAGAACGCATGAACTTTATTGATCCGAAAACCCTGATGGGCGACCTGGTCGCCGTGGCCCGACGGGCCGGTGACGCCATCCTCGACATTTACGACCAGGATGACCTGGGCGTGGTCACCAAGGACGACGACTCGCCGCTGACCCGCGCCGACCTGGCCAGCCACCGGGTGATCCGTGACGCGCTGAAGGCCCTGACCCCGCAGACCCCGCTGCTGTCCGAGGAGTCCGCCGAGATTGGCTTTGACACCCGGAAGACCTGGGCCGAGTACTGGCTGGTGGACCCGCTGGACGGCACCAAGGAGTTCATCAACCGCAACGGCGAATTCACCGTGAACATCGCACTGATCCGCGAAGGCCGCCCCGTGGCCGGCGTGGTTCACGTGCCCGTACGCGGACAGACCTACTACGGCATCGTCGGTGAGGGTGCCTGGCGCCGCGATGGCGACGCCGACCCGCAGGTGATCAGCACCCGCCGCCCGCCGGCCGAAACGCCGGTCGTGGTGGGCAGCCGCTCGCACGCCAACCCAAAGCTGGAACAGGCGCTGGCACCGCTGGGCGGGCACGAGATGACCAGCATGGGCAGCTCTCTGAAGTTCTGCCTGGTGGCCGAAGGCTCGGCCGACCTTTACCCGCGCCTGGGCCCCACCAGTGAGTGGGATACCGGCGCCGCGCAGGCGGTGGTGGAAGCCGCCGGCGGCGTGGTGGTCGGCCTGGAAGGCGACCCCCTGCCCTACAACGCCAAGGACGAGTACCTGAACCCGTGGTTCCTGGTACTGGGCGACCCGTCTCACGGATGGACCGACAAGCTCAACCTTTCGGTGGCGGGTGACGCGTGACGCGTAACGCGTTACCCGTCACGCGTCACGCGTCACCCGTCACCCGGCGCCAGTTCGTGCTGGGCACGGCTGCTGCCGGTGCCCTGGTATCTGCCGGGACGCCACGCCGTGGCCTGACGGCCGGTTTCCCGGGCCTGAAACCAACCACCGAGCTGAGCGGCCAGCGCTTTGGCCTGCGCATCGGCGAGTCGACCGTCAATTTCACCGGCCAGGCGCGCCGCGCGGTGACCACCAACGGCAGCTTACCGGCGCCACTATTGCGCTGGCGCGAAGGCGAGCGGGTCACTATCAACGTGACCAATACCCTGGCCGAGGACACCTCCATTCACTGGCACGGCCTGATCCTGCCGTCCGGCCAGGACGGCGTACCGCATATCAGCAGGGGTTTCTCCGGTATCCGCCCCGGCGAAACCTTCACCTACCAGTTCGACGTGGTCCAGAACGGCACCTACTGGTATCACAGCCACTCCGGCTTCCAGGAGCAGTTGGGGCACTACGGGGCCATCGTCATCGAGCCGAACGATCCGGACCCGGTGAGCTACGACCGCGAGCACGTCATCGTGCTGTCCGACTGGACCGACCGCGACCCGGCGGGCATCTTTCGCACGCTGAAGAAGAACCCCGAGTACTTCAACTTCAACCAGCGCACCACCGACGACCTGCTGGACGAGATCGAGGCGAAAGGCGTGTCAGCCACCTGGCGTGACCGCGCCATGTGGAACCGCATGCGCATGACCGACCGGGACATCTCCGATGTCACCGGCTACACCTACACCTTCCTGATGAACGGCGCGACGCCAGCGGGCGGCTGGACCGGCCTGTTCAAGCCGGGCGAGAAGGTGAGGCTGCGCATCATCAACGCCGCGGCGATGACGATTTTCGACCTGCGCATCCCCGGCCTGGACATGAAAGTCGTGGCCAGCGACGGCCAGAACATCGAACCGGTCAGCGTGGAAGAGTTCCGTATCGGCGTGGCGGAGACCTACGATGTCGTCGTCGAGCCGAAGGCCGACACCGCCTACTGCGTTTTCGCCCAGGCCATCGACCGCAGTGGCTACGCCCGCGGCACCCTGACCCCCGACCCCGCGCTGACTGTCGAGCCACCGCCGCTGGACCCACGACCGGTACTCACTCACGGCGACATGGGCATGTCGATGGAAGGCATGGATCACTCAGGCCACGACATGGGCGGCATGGACCACGCGGGTCACGACATGTCGTCCATGGACCACTCCGCTCACAACATGCCGGCAACCGACCACTCGGGCCACAACATGTCCGGCACGGACCACTCTAGTCACGCGTCACCCGTCACCCGTCACCCAGGTCACGCGTCACCCGTCACGCGTCACCCCCAACCGGGAGACGCCGGCATGGGCAGCAACGCCGAGATCGTCCACGCCGACAGCGAGTACGGGCCCGGCATCGACATGCGCGCCGAGGAACCGATAATGCGCCTGGACGACCCCGGCGTCGGCCTGCGAAACAACGGCCGCCGCGTGCTGACCTACGCGGACCTGCGCCACCTGGGCCCCAGCCCGGACCCGCGCGAGCCGTCACGCGAGATCCAGCTTCACCTGACCGGCAACATGCACCGCTACATGTGGTCGATGGACGGCATCGCCTTCGCCGACGCCGAACCACTCGAGTTCCGCCTGGGCGAGCGCCTGCGCGTCACCCTGGTTAACGACACGATGATGAATCACCCGATTCACCTTCACGGCATGTGGAGCGACCTTGAGACCGGTGACGGCGAACGCATCCCGCGCAAACACACGGTGATCGTGCAGCCCGGCTCGAAGCTCAGCTACCTGGTCACCGCCGACGCGCCCGGGCCCTGGGCCTACCACTGCCACCTGCTCTACCACATGCCCGGCATGTTCCGGAAAGTGGTGGTCTCGTGAAGCGCACGCTCGCCGCCCTGCTGGCCACCGCCTGCGCGCCGGCACTGGCCATGGAGAACGGCGACCCGCTCATCGGCTCCGTGCTGGTCGAGGAACTGGAGTGGCGCGCCAACGGCAGCGAGTCCGGCGCCGGCTGGGACATCCAGGGCTGGCTGGGCTACGACATCAACAAGTTTCGCTTCAAGACCGAGGGCGAGTGGGATGACACCGAAGACGTCGAGGCCGCCGATATCCAGGCACTGTACTCACGCGCCATCGCGCCCTACTGGGACATCCAGGCCGGCTGGCGCCGTGAACTGGAGCCGGGCGATGACCGTGACTGGGCCGTCATCGGCATCCAGGGCCTGGCGCCCTGGCATTTCGAGGTCGACGCCAGCCTGTTCGTCGGCGAGGGCGGCCGCACCGCCGCGCGCGTGGAAGCCGAATACGAATTCCTGCTCACCCAGCGCTGGATCCTGGCCCCCAAGCTTGAACTGAACGCCCACGGCAAGGACGACCCCGAGCGCGGCATCGGCAGCGGCCTGAGCAATATCGAAACCGGCCTGCGCCTGCGCTACGAGTTCCGCCGCGAGTTCGCCCCTTACATCGGCATCCACCACGAGCGCCTGTTCGGCGACACCGCCGACTATGCCCGGGCCGAAGGCCGCGATGATTCGGAAACGCGCTGGGTGATCGGACTGCGCGCCTGGTTCTGAATGGTGACGGGTGACGGGTTACGCGTCACGCGTCACGCGTCAGAAGGGTTTGGTGACGGCGAGGATGATGACAACCACGAGGGCGAGGGCGGGGGCCTCGTTGAACCATCTGTACCACTTGTGGGAGCGGGTGTTGCGGTCGGCGGCGAAGTCTTTCACCAGGTAGATGCACCACACGTGGTAGGCCGTCAGCGCGATCACGAACATCAGTTTCACCCGCAGCCAGCCTGTCGCCATCACCCACGGCGAGGCGTGGATCAACGCCAGCCCGAACGCCCAGGTCAGCGCCCCGCCGATATGGGTCATCACCATTAACTTGCGTTCCATCACCTTAAACGTGGCCGATGTCGACTCGTCCTCGGTCTGCGCGTGGTAAACAAACAGCCGCGGCAGGTAGAACAACCCGGCGAACCAGGTAACCATGAAGATGATGTGGAAGGCTTTGAGCCAGAGCATGCTGAGCACCTCGTATAAGTCAGTCGTCGGAACCTTGCTCTACAAGCCTCATGCTACAGTGTGAGCATACCGATACCAACGGGGAATACGTCATGTTGAGGCTGCTTCACGGGATCCGGTACACGAGTCTCCTTGCATTTCTGCTGCTTGCTGCTCCACTTCAAGCCGTGGAACAGGTGCACACCAGGTCGCCCCTATACCCGGAGGACATGTCGCTCTACGAAGTGATGATTGCGGAGGCTGACCGCGTGTTCGCCATGGCCCCGGATGCCACGGTGCAGTTCAGCGTCAAGGTCCAGGCTGTCAGGAACGGTCAGTTGCAGGTCATCGACCAGGGCCTGGACCCCGGCGTGACAACGAGCCAGCGCCCGGGGCTCGAGAAAATCAGCATAGACGTACCTGTGCACTATACGGCCCGGGCCGCGACGTTCGACCCGGAGGCGTTGAGGGCCGTCGCCGAGCCGGTGCTCATCAAGCTGGAAAGCAACGAGTACACCGACGTGATTGGTGGTTTTCCGCCCGGTACCACGCTCAGGGTTGCGGTTGACAGCTGTTACATCGACTGGGATTTTCGCTGGCTGGTGAACCACAGAAGGCAACCCGGCGGCGAGGCTGGCTGGTTCCGGTGGGCAGAGGGCTCGAGACCCGAAAGCGCCAAAACGGCCGAACCCGAGAACTGCTAAGCACAAAGATCATCCGGGCACGCCCACTTCTGCGGAACCATTGAAAAACCACCCCCACGGCGTCATATTCTGCCCATGGCTACCGCGATTGAAACACCCGGCACCGAAACGCCCGTAGCGGGTGGTGAAGACCTGGTCTTTACCGCAGCCGCCGCGCGTAAGGTCATGGAACTGATCCTGGACGAGAAGAACCCGGAGTTGAACCTCAGGGTGTACATCTCCGGGGGCGGCTGTTCGGGTTTCCAGTATGGTTTCATGTTCGATGAGAACAAGGCCGAGGATGATATTCGCGTGGAGCGCGACGGTGTGACCTTGCTCGTCGACCCGCTCAGCTTCCAGTACCTGGCCGGCGCCGAGGTGGACTACACCGAGAGCCTGCAGGGTGCGCAGTTCGTGATCAAGAACCCGAACGCCTCGACCACCTGCGGTTGCGGCTCGTCGTTCTCCGTCTAGGCGGCCCGGGTCTGTCCCGTGCGGCTCAGCATCGACCGCCACTCCCGCTCGTACCGTAACCGCTTTACCTCTGTGCGCCTGGACCGGCTGGTCGAGCGGCGTGACGATCCTGAATGGGTAAGCGCGGCGCTGGCCGCCGATGATGTGCATTTTGTACCGCTGTGGCGCAGCCGCAGCATGCTCGAGCGTGGTGACGAAGGCACCATTGCCGTGTACCTGCGGCCGGGTGAACTCGACGCGATCGACCGCATCCAGCCGCCGACGCTGCTGGGTACCGACGAGAAACGCACCTATTTCGCCGTGTCGCTGACCGACGCGCAGAAAGACGCCGTGCTGGCGGCGCGGCCGGACGCGCGCTTCGACAACCTGCGCATGGCCTCCATCGACATGGACGCCAAGCACGCCGGCATCCTGGCCTACGCCAAGGCGCTGCATTACTGGCAGCACCGCCATCGTTTCTGCGGTGTGTGCGGCAACGCCAACCGGCTGCTGTCGGCCGGCCATCGTCTGAGATGCACCAACGACGAATGCGCACGCGAGACCTTTCCGCGCATCGACCCCGCCATTATCGTGCTGGTCACCCATGGCGATGCCTGCCTGCTGGGCCGCAACGCCCGCTGGCCGGCGAAGCGCTTTTCCACGCTGGCCGGCTTCGTCGAGCCGGGCGAGAGCCTGGAAGACGCGGTGGTCCGCGAAGTCTACGAGGAAGCCAGGGTCCAGCTACGGGACGTGCGCTACGTCTCGTCACAGCCGTGGCCGTTTCCGGCGTCGTCCATGTGCGGTTTCTACGCCGAGGCCATCAGCCGCGACTGCCAGGTCTCGGACGAGCTGGAGGAGCTTCGCTGGTACTCCACCGATGAGCTCACCCGGGCCGTGCTCGATGGCGAAGTGCTGCTCTCCCCCACCGTCTCCATCGCCTTCCAGCTGCTGGCCGACTGGTTCGCGCGGGCCGGCGGCGGCGACCTGGAAGCCATCGCGCGGCAGGCGCGCGACGCGGGCAGCCGCTGACCAGGCTGAACCCGCCCGTTCCAAGCTGGTAGAATTCTGACCAGCCGCGGGGCACGCGGCCGGGGGAGATTCGTCATGACCATTATCGCCATCCTGACCGCGTTCGCGCTGTGCTACTTCATCCGGGAACTGGGCCGGTTACACCGCTTCGAATGGCTCAAGGGCTTTACCGCGTTCTGCAACCAGCGCCTGGGCGACGTGCCCGGCTGGTCCGGTATCGCCGGATTCCTGTTTTTCTTCGTGCTGCCGCTGCTTGCGGTCGGGCTGGTAAACGCGCTCGCCGTCGGCCTGCTGGGCACCCTGGGCGCCTTCCTGGTCGCCGTGGCGGTGCTGATCTACACCTTCGGCCCGCACGACCTGGATACCGACATCGACGCCATCATCCATGCCGATGATGACGAGACCCAGGAGCAGGCGGTCCGTGACCTGCTGGGCGACTGCCCGGTGGACAACACGGCCTGCCAGGCGCTGGCCGTGCGCTCGGTGTTCCGCGAGGCGCTGCAACGCTGGTTCGGCACGATTTTCTGGTTTGCCGTGCTCGGCATCTACGGCGCCGTGCTCTATCGCATCGCCGACCGCATCACCGAGGGCGACCTGGACCTGCCGAAGGGCCAGAAAAAGCTGTTCCGGCGCCTGCGCCAGGTCCTCGACTGGCCGGTCGCGCAGCTGATGACCTTCGCCCTGGCCATCGCCACCGACTTCGACTCGGTCTACCGCGCCTGGCGCAAATACCATGATGAGCAGGGCCATGGCCTGTTCGAAGGCGACAATGGCTTTCTTTACGCCGCTGCGCAGGAGATCGTCCTGACCGGACGCGCGGCCCGCGACGGCTACGCCGACCTGCTCGACGGCCCGCTGGCCAGCCTGCGCCAGGCCATGGACCTGGTCTGGCGGGTGCTGGGCGTGTGGCTCACCGTGCTGGCGATCCTGCTGCTGGTCGACGTCATCGCATGACCCGGCCCCGGTCGCTGAACCGGTTCGCGCGCCATGCGCGCTGGACCGGCGTGCTGGCCACGCTGTTCTCAACGCTGCTGGCCGCGGACCACATCCCACTGCCACAGGCCGACGGCAGCACCCTGGTACTGGACACCCCGGCGCAACGCGTGATCACGCTGGCGCCGCACCTGGCCGAGCTCGCCTGGGCCGCCGGCGCCGGTGACACGCTGGTCGGCACGGTCGCCTGGTCCGATTTCCCCGAGCCGGTGAAACAACTGCCGGAAATCGGCGACGCGTTCCGGTTCGACCTGGAACGTATCCTGGCGCTCAGGCCCAACCTGGTGCTGGGCTGGGCCTCCGGCAACCCGGCACCGGCACTGGCCGGCATCGAGGAACTGGGCCTGCCGGTATGGCGGGTCGAGATCCGCACACCGAGGGACATTGCCGCCGTCATGGAGGCGCTGGGCAAGGCCACCGGAAATACCGAAAGCGCGGACGCGGCGGCCGATGACTTCCGCGCCCGCCTCGCGGACCTGACCGCCCGCTACGCCGGCCGAAAGCCTGTCAGCTACTTCTACCAGGTGGCCGAGCAGCCGCTGTACACGCTCACCGGCAAGCACCTGGTCAGCCAGGCCCTGGCGCTGTGCGGCGGCGTCAACATTTTTGCCGACCTGGGCGATATCGCCCCGCAGGTGAGTGCCGAGGCCGTGATCGCCGCCGACCCCGCGGTGATGTTCGCCGGCCGCTTCGAGGGCAGTGGCGAGCCACTGGCGCACTGGCGCGAGTGGCCGCGCCTGCAGGCGGTCAGCCACGATGCCCTGCTCTACCTGCCGGCCGACGAGATCAACCGGGCCACGCCGCGAATGTTGGACGCCGTGGGACAGGCCTGTAAGCTGTTGGACGACTTTCGCGCAGACAAGCCGCCAACCGGCAAGGGAAGATAGCCCGATGAACGAAGCCCTCATTACCTCACCCGCCGGCGTCATGGCGGTCCTGGTCGCCGTCGTGGCGTTCTGGTTCTGGCTGGAGAAGGCGACGCAATGGAAGCTGTTCAGCTACCTGCCGCCGTTAATTTTCATCTACGCCACGCCGGTGCTTCTGTCGAATTCCGGCCTTATTCCGTTCAAGAGCGAAGCCTACGACTTCCTGCGTCATTACGGCCTGCCGGTGTTCATCGTGCTGATGCTGGTGAAGGTCGACGTACTGGGCGCGGTCCGCATCATGGGCAAGGGCGTGTTCGTCATGCTGTTGGGCAGCATCGGCGTCGTGGTGGGCGGCGTGCTCGCGTTCTGGCTCAGCCAGCACCTCTCAATGGGCAGTTGGCTGCCGTTGCCGGAAGACAGCTGGAAGGCCTTTGGCACGCTGGCGGGCAGCTGGATTGGCGGCACCGGCAACATGACCGCGGCCTATGCGGCGCTTGATGGCGAATCGCAGCATATGTCGATGGCCGCGGCCGCGGACCAGATGATCTACCTGGTCTGGCTGCCCATCCTGCTGGGCTCGAAGGCCTTCGCCGACCGCTTCAATCGCTGGGCGCGGGTACCCGAGGGGCGGATCGACGCCATGGAACGGGCCGCGGCGAAGCACGACAGCACCGAGTCGGCGCCCGATTTCGTCAGCCTGGTCTACCTGGCGCTGCTGGCGATTGGCATTACCGCTATCGCGATCACGCTGTCGGACAAGTTGCCGCCGCTGGTGATGGGCGGCGCGACCGTCGTGTCCGCCGGCACCTGGCTGGTGCTGATCGTGACCACGCTGGCGCTGGTGGCCTCGGCGACGCCGGCACGCAAGCTGCCGGCCGCACAGCCCATCGCCCTGGCCATCATCTATGTCTACGTGGCGCGCGTGGGTGCAACCATGGACCTGACCAGCATGGACTGGGGCGTGCTGGGTGGCTTTATCGTCATGGCCTATGCCTGGATCATCGTGCACGGTGCGTTCATCCTGCTGGGCGCGTGGATTTTCCGCGTCGATGTGCACACCGTCGCCATTGCCTCGGCCGCCAACATCGGCGGCGCCGCGTCGGCGCCGATCGTCGCCGCGCATCACCGTGAATCACTGGTACCGGCCTCCATCCTGATGGCCCTGATCGGCTACGCCGCCGGCAACTACCTGGCCATCCTCACCGGTCGTATCGGACAGATGCTGGTCAGCTAGGGTTGTGCCATGAGCGCTCGCCAACGCGTCGCTGAACTGCTGGAAGCACACCAGCCCAACGACCCATGGGGGCGCCTGGTCGACTATTTCCTGATTGGCCTGATCCTGGCCAACGTGGTCGCCATCATCCTGGCGACGGTCGAGCCGCTGGCGGCGCGTTATGGCGGCTTCTTCTGGTCGTTCGAGGTGTTCAGCATCGCGGTGTTTACGCTCGAATACCTGCTCCGGCTCTGGTCCTGCGTTGACCTGCCCACCCGGGAAGGCCAGCCACCCATGACCCGGCTGCGCTGGATGCTGTCGCCGCTGGGGCTGATCGACCTGTTGGCCATTGCGCCGTTCTACGTGTTCTATTTCATCGGCGCAGACGCGACCCACTCGATGCTGATGCTGCGCCTGTTCCGCGGCCTGCGCCTGCTGCGCCTGTTCAAATTGACCCGCTATTCGCCGGCACTGAACCTGATGATTTCCGTGCTGCGCAAGGAAGCGGGCGTGCTCGCGGCCGCGGCCTCGGTGCTGCTGTTCATGCTGGTGCTGGCCTCATGGGGCATCTACGTGCTGGAAAAAGACATCCAGCCCGAGGAGTTCAAGGATATTCCCACCGCCATGTGGTGGGCCGTGATCACCATTACCACGGTGGGCTATGGCGATGTCGTACCGGTCAGCAACGGCGGGCGCATCTTCGCCGGGGTCGTATCGCTGGTTGGCATTGGCATGATGGCCCTGCCGGCCGCCATCCTGGCATCCGGGTTCTACCGTGAAGTCCACGACCGCAACGCCACGTATCGCCGCGCTGTCGAAAAGGCGCTGGAAGCGGGCAGGATCAAGGAATCGGATGCCGAAGAACTCGAGGAACTGAGGGACAAGCTGGGCATCGACAGCGAAGAGGCCATGAACACGCTGATCGAGGTTCGCCACGTCAGTGGTTCCGGCGATCGTTGCCCGAGTTGCGGGCGGCCTTTCGGCGAGGGCGAGTCAGCCCAGTAGCGAATCGACACCGCCACCGCTGGCGCGCCAGATCGCCGCGTTCCAGCACCAGGTCATCGCCAGCCAAGCCAGCGCCACGAGCGCGGGAATGGGCGCATGGCGGTGCCAGTGACCACTCCTGACCAGCGTGAGCGCGCCGACGGCCAGCCCCAGGCTCGCAGCGCCCAACGCCCAGCCGGGCCGCTGCAGTCCGAAGAACAGCCAGTTCCAGGCCAGCACGGCACCAAGCCCGGCCAGCCACAACGTCGCGGGAACCGCGGGCAGGGTGCCACGCGCGTGAACGACGATGATCGCCAGCGCGCACCAGGCCGCGTACCAGGCCACCCAGCCCTCCGCAAAGACCACAGGGCCCGGGCTCCAGGCGGGCACGGCCAGTTCGGCGACCCAGGCATCTTCACCAAAACGCATACCCGCGGCCGCGGCCAGCAGCGCCACGCCAAACACCGTGATGACGATGAGAAAATTCCTATCCATGGCCAATCGACCCGAATCGCTGTGGAACGTTCCCACAGGTTAGCAAAGGCCCAGGCCATTCGTTGAGCGCGGGCAAAAAGAAACCCGGCGCTGGGCCGGGTTTCCGTACTCCGTGGGCTGCGGAATGATCAGCAGTCCGTATCCTCGGCGCCTGCGCCTTCTTTCACTTCTTCACAGGCATCCTCGATGGCATTGCCGGCATCCTCGGCCATATCCTCAGCCTTGTCCGAGGCATCGTCCATGGCATCGCTGACGGAATCCGCCGCGTCGTCCATCGCGTCGCTGGCATCACCCATCATTTCGTCCGCCTTTTCCTTGGTGGCGTCGTAGGCGTCACTGGCGGCAGCGGCTGTCGCGTCGTAGGCATCGCTGGCGGCGTCAGCAGTGGCGTCAGCAGCATCACTGATCGCGTCCCCAGCAGAATCCGCGGCATCGCCCATGGCGCTGCCGGCTTCCTCGGCGGTGGCCTTGGCTTTTTCGATCGCGCTGTCGAGTTGTTCACCCGCCGATTGCGCGCTGTCTTCTTTCTGGCAAGCAGCCAGTGCGGCAGCGCACAGCATCACGGCGAACAGCTTGGTCATCGTCTTCATTTATGGCTTTCCTCCCATGTCATCTCTGGTCATCATGCCGGCCTTGGTGCCGGTCTGTTATTGCCATTGGCAGTCTATCAAGCACCATTCGGCACCGAATCGTCAACTGCTATCGACTTACTGGCCCTCGTCGCCGGAGCCCTCACCATTACCCTTCAGGGCATTCTTGACCGGCGTGGCGAGGAATGAAAAGGTCAGGAAATTGATCAGCGCCAGCGCGATGGCGATCTCGTAGCGCGACCAGGCCACGGCGATGCCGATGGCGCCGGTGCTCCACAGCGCGGCCGCCGTGGCCAGCCCCATGACCCGGCCACCATGCTTGAGGATGGCGCCGCCGCCGATAAATCCCATGCCAGTCACGAGCCCCTCCATTAACCGGGCGTGGGCCTCTTCCGATTGCATGATCGACATGCCAACCAGCATGTAACCGCAGGTCGCGACCGCGACCAACGGAAAGGTGCGGACGCCAGCGGGTGACGCATTGGCCTCGCGGTTAATCGCCGTGGGAAACGCGAGCAGGTAGGCCAGCGCCATGTGCGCCAGGTGCGTGAAAATCTGCCCCCAGTCGATATCCATGCAGCGATTATAGGGCAGGAACGCCCAGGTCAGGTCCCGGGGCAGGAGAGCCTGCCCCGGTTGAATTCAGGCGCTTGCCGCGTCGACGATTTCGCCCCAGACACGGATCAGGTTGCCGCCCAGGACCTTGGCGATGTCTTCCTCGCTGTAGCCCTTTTCCAGCAACGCGTCGACCAGCACCGGGTAGGTGGACACATCTTTCAGGCCTTCCGGCAGGCTGTCACCCACGCCGTCGTAGTCCGAGCCGATGCCCACGTAGTCCACGCCGACCAGGTCGATGACGTGCACGAAATGGGCCACCGTCTGCTCGACGTTGGCAAACGGGAACGGCTTGCGCTCACGGTAATCATTGAAGAATGCCCGGGTGTCTTCCTGGCTGGGCGGCTCACTGGCGGCCTCGGTCCAGGCATCGCGCGCGGCGTTGAAGTCGTCGTACCAGCCCCTGGCGTCCGCGGTCAGGAACGAGGAGCCAAAGTTGATCATCACCAGGCCGCCGTTACTGGCCAGGGCACGGATCATGTCGTCGTCCATGTTGCGCTCGAAGCCCGGCGTAAAGTGCCGCGCGGATGAATGCGAGGCAATGACCGGCACCTGGCTGGCCTCGAGCACGTCGTAGAATGCCTTGTCGCTCAGGTGCGAGACGTCGACCATCACGCCCAGGCGGTTCATCTCCGCCACCACCTGGTGGCCGAAGTCGCTGAGCCCGTCGTTCGGTCGCGCCTTGTCGTACGAGGAGTCGGACAGGTGGTTGGCCAGCGAATGCGCCAGCGTGATGTAGCTGATGCCGCGGTCGCGGAAGAACCCGACGTTCTCCAGCTTACCCTCCAGCGGCGAGCCGTTCTCCATGCCCAGCGCCAGGCCGATTTTGCCGGCCGCCTTGGCGGCGACCGCCTCGTCCGGGGTCGCGACGATGGTGAACGATTCCGGCGCGCGCGCCACCATGGCCTCCACGGCGTCGATCAGCTGGTTGGCCAGTTCCCAGGCGCCTCCATCGGCTTCCAGCTTCGCCGGCGTGTAGATGGACATGAACGGCAGGTCCAGGCCGCCGGCCCGCGCCCGCGGCTCATCGAACTCACCCTGCTCCGTTGCTGCCGTGACGTCTTCCCAGTGGTTGTGCAGGCGGTACGGCACATCGATGTGCGTGTCGGCGAGCAGGTACTTCTGCGCCAGTTCGCGTGCGCGCTCGGAGGCCTCGGCGGCCAGTGCCGCGGGCGCGGCGGCCAGGACAGCGGCAGCCACCAGCGCGCCAAGCGCCACATTTGATCGTGTGTAGTTGTGCATTTCGGGTTACTCCGTGGGGGCGCCGGGGGCCTGCGCCAGCAGGGTCAAGCGGTGATCCAGCATCGTGTCGTCTTCGAAAATCCAGTCGGCGGTGAAGGCCTTGCCTTCGAGAATGAGCGGCAGCCAGATGTGGTCATCTTCCCACATCCGCTCGTAGGGAATGGCGTCGGTGCGCCTCCAAAGCGGCACGGCCTCGTCGGTCTCGACCGGCTCGCCACCCCACTTGCTGGTGCGGAACACCCAGCAGTGGATGGAATAACCGTCGACGAACTGGAAGCGGTGTTCGCCCAGCTGCTCGAGCTCGCTGACATCGATACCCAGCTCTTCCTTGCATTCGCGGATGGCGCACTGCTCAACGCTCTCGCCGGGGTCGACCTTGCCGCCCGGGCCGTTGACCTTGCCGCCACCCAGGCCGCGCTTCTTTTCGATCAGCAGGATGTCGTCACCGCTAAGCACGAACACGAGGGTCGCGCGATCCACCGGCGTCCACCGGCTCCAGTCGATATCGGCGATCCGGCGCGCGCCGGCGAACTCAGCGGACACGGGCCTTGCAGAACTTCCGTTTGCCGACCTGCAGCACGCCTTCGAAGCCCAGTTCGAGCTGCAGGTTGCGATCGTCGACCTTCTCACCGTCGATACGCACGCCGCCCTGCTTGATCATGCGGAAGGCCTCAGAGTTGCTGGCCGTCAGGCTGCAGGCCGTGAGCGCGGCGGCAATGCCGATGCCCTCGGCGCCGGCATCCAGCGTTTTCTCCGGAATGTCGTCCGGCATCTGGCCGCCCTTGAAGCGGGCGATAAAGGTCTCGCGCGCGGCTTCGGCCGCAGCACGGTCGTGGAACCGCTCGACGATCTCCTCGCCCAGCAGGAATTTCACATCGCGCGGGTTGCGCCCGCCCTCGACATCGGCGCGCAGCTGCGCCAGCTCCTCGTTGGAGCGGAAACTGAGCAGGTCAAACCAGCGCCACATCAGCTCGTCGGAGATCGACATGACCTTGCCGAACATCTCGTCCGGCGCCTCGGTGATGCCGATGTAGTTGTCGAGCGACTTGGACATCTTCTGCACACCGTCCAGGCCTTCCAGCAGCGGCAGGGTGATGATCACCTGCGGCGCCTGGCCGGCCTGCGCCTGCAGGTGGCGGCCCACGAGCAGGTTGAACTTCTGGTCGGTGCCGCCCATCTCGACGTCGCACTCCAGCGCGACGGAGTCATAGCCCTGCGCCAGCGGGTACAGGAACTCGTGCACGGAAATGGGCTGCTCGGCCTTGTAACGCTTGTTGAAGTCGTCGCGCTCCAGCATGCGCGCCACGGTGTACTGCGCGGCCAGGCGGATCATGCCGTCGGCGCCCAGTTCGTTGAACCACTCGGAGTTGAAGCGCACCTTTGTCTTCTCGCGGTCGAGAATCTTGAACACCTGTTGCGCGTAAGTCTC
Source organism: Marinihelvus fidelis (assembly GCF_008725655.1). Lineage (NCBI taxonomy): Bacteria > Pseudomonadati > Pseudomonadota > Gammaproteobacteria > Chromatiales > Wenzhouxiangellaceae > Marinihelvus > Marinihelvus fidelis. Next base: position 274,301 of record NZ_VYXP01000006.1, read on the forward strand.
GGCGTTGGCCTTGATCTGCTCCGGCGTCAGCGGCTTGCGGGTGACGTTCTTGCCGGTGGGGTCACCGATCATGCCGGTGAAGTCTCCAATCAGGAAGGTGACCTCGTGGCCCAGGTCCTGGAACACTCGCATCTTGTTGATGATTACCGTGTGGCCCAGGTGCAGGTCCGGCGCGGTGGGGTCGAAACCGACCTTGATTTTCAGCTGGCGACCGGACTCCAGGCGCTCGGCCAGTTCCTCGGTCTTGATGATTTCATCGGTGCCCCGGGCGATCAGGTCGAGGGCGGCTTGCACGTCGTTCATGATGTTGTTCTGGCGTCAGTTTCCGCCACCTTGGCGGGGAATCGGGCATTGTACCGACCCCGCCGGGCCAAGGGTACCGGGCATACGCGCCGATTGACCGCCGATAGGGCTGTCGCTTATTGTGAGCGTTGCCGGAAACTCTGGACAGCCCCGATTGTCCACAGACGGAATGAAAAACAGAACCTTGCTTCACAAGGCCTTCGTCGAATTCATCGATCGGGCCAGGGGTTGGCATCCCTCCCAAATTCGGATCACCCGCGCCCGCGTGGCGGTGTTTGCCGTCACGCTGATTGCCGTGGGCCTGGCCATGGGTGGCAAACAGGAAGCCCCCGTGGCCGAGGACATTGCGGCGACCACGGCCGAACTGACCCAGACCCTGGACATCGCCCTGCCCAGCCGCGAACCCGCACCCGCCGCGCGCGCGGAAGTGGAAGCCGCGGTGGCGAAGGCGGAAGAGAAGGCCGAGATCGCGGCGGCGCTGGATACCTGGAACGAAGTCCCGGTCCGTAACGGCCAGACCCTGGACGGCATCTTCCGCCAGCAGGGCTACTCGATCCCGCTGCTGCACCAGATCCTCGCTCTCAACGGCGACACCAAGAGCCTGACTAAAATTCGCCCCGGCGACGTCTTCGGCTTCCAGGATGATGGCGCAGGCAACCTCCAGCGCATGCGCTACCCCATTGACGACGACGCCTACCTGCTGGTCAGCATCGACGAGCAGGGGCCCAACGCGGAGCGCCTGGCCCGCGAACTGAACAGCGAGGTCCGCGAAGCCGAGGGCACCATCGAGTCATCGCTGTTCCTGGCCGGCAAGCAGGCCGGCCTGTCGGACAACATGGTTATGAAACTGGCCGAGATCTTTGGCTGGGACATCGATTTCATTCTCGATATCCGCGCCGGCGACCGCTTCTTTATGGTCTACGAAAAGATCTACCGCGACGGCGAGTACCTGCGCGACGGCGACATCCTGGCCGCGACGTTCATCAACCAGGGCGAGCGCTTCGAGGCCGTTCGCTTTGCCGACGACGATGGCATTGATTACTACACGCCGGACGGACGGCCGATGCGCAAAGCCTTCCTGCGCGCGCCGCTGAACTTCAGCTACATCAGCTCGAATTTCAACCCGAAGCGTTTCCACCCCATCCTCAAGCGGGTGAAGGCGCATAACGGCATCGACTACCGCGCGCCCACCGGCACGCCGGTCTACGCCGCCGGCGCCGGCAAGGTGATCCGCTCGGACTACAACCGCTTCAACGGCCACCACGTGTTTATCCAGCACTCCGGCAGCATCGTCACCAAGTACCTGCACTTCAACAAGCGCGCGGTGAAAAACGGCCAGCGCGTGAAGCAGGGCCAGGTGATTGGCTACGTCGGAAGCACCGGCATGTCCCAGGCACCGCACCTGCACTACGAATTCCTGGTCAACGGTGTGCACCGCAACCCGCGCACCGTGCCACTGCCCAAGGCCGAACCGCTGGATGATACGCAGCTGGTGGCATTCCACAGCCAGGCGGCACCGTACCTGAAGCAGCTTGGACGGCTGGAATCGGCCTCGATGTACGCCCACCGCGGCGGCAACGAGTGACGGGTGACGGGTGACGGGTGACGGGTGAACTGTTTATCGGGATGATTTCCGGGACGAGTCGGGACGGGGTGGACGCGGTGATCGCGGACTTCGAGACCGGCAAGCCTGAACTGCTGAACGCATCCTGCACACCCTACCCTGACGCACTGCGTGAGCGGCTCGACCGCTTCATGGCGGCCGGCAAGCCCGACCTCTCCGACCCTGAATGCGGTGACCTGGACATCAAGTTCGGGCATTTCTTCGCCCGTATCGCCAACGACCTGATCCAGGCGACCGGCCTGGAGTCACGCGATATTCGCGGCATTGGCTCGCACGGCCAGACCGCCTGGCACGCCCCTGACGATGAGCCGCCGATGTCGCTGCAGCTGGGTCGCGGCAATGTCATCGCCAACGTCACCCGCGTGCCCACCGTCACGAATTTCCGCACCGCCGACCTGCTGGCCGGCGGCCAGGGCGCGCCGCTGGCGCCATTGCTGCACCGCGAACTGTTCGCGTCTGATGACGAAACCCGAGCCGTGCTGAACCTGGGCGGCATCGCCAACCTGACCCTGCTCGCGCCGGGTGAGCCCGTGCGCGGCTGGGACACTGGCCCGGCCAGCTGCCTGCTGGACCTGTGGATCCACCGGCACCGTGGCCGCGCGTACGACGACGGCGGCGCCTGGGGCGCGAGTGGCACCGTGCTGCCGGGCCTGCTGGCCAGCATGCTCGAAGAGCCCTACTTTCACCTGCCCGCGCCCAAGAGCACCGGCCTGGAACTGTTCAACGCCGACTGGCTGCAAAAACAGCTCGTCCAGGCCGACGCCACCTCCGCCACCGCGGTCGACATCCAGGCCACGCTGGCCGAACTGACCGCCAACACCGTCACCGACAGCCTGCGGCTGGCCGGCGGCGCCAGCGAATTGCTGGTCTGCGGCGGCGGTGTGCATAATGTCGACCTGATGCGGCGGATGGCCGCCCTGCTGGGCAACACGCCGGTCCGCTCCACCGCGGAGCGCGGCGCCCACCCCGACTGGGTCGAAGCCAACCTGTTCGCCTGGCTGGCCAGGGAGCGCCTGGCCAACCGCAAGGTCGACACCACGGGCATCACCGGCGCGAACGCGCCCGTGTTGCTCGGAGACATCGCCACACCCTGAACCACGAACTGACCGGAGGCCACACCATGAACCTGCTCCTCAACATCATCTGGTTCATCCTCGGCGGCTTCATCGTTTTCTTCGGCTACCTGCTGGGCGCCGTGATCCTGTGCATCACCATCATCGGCATCCCTTTCGGCATCCAGTGCTTCAAGCTCTCCATGCTGGCCGCGGCACCGTTCGGCAAGGAAATCCGCGACACCGACCCGCCCGGCGGCCTGCTCTCGATCATCATGAACATCATCTGGATCCTGCTGCCCGGCCTGGAACTGGCCATCATCCACCTGTGCCTGGCAGTGGTCTTTGGCATCACCATCATCGGCCTGCCCATCGCGGCCCAGCACCTGAAGATGACGCGCCTGGCGCTGCTGCCGTTCGGGTTCCGGGTGGTGGAGCGTTACTGAAATGTCCGGCCGTCACCAGCAACGGTCGATGCGTTTTGCTGTATTCGCGGCAACACTATTTGCGCTCGTTTCTGTTGCTGTCTTGCTGTCGCAGCGTAATACCGGCTCCGCTGAGCCAGCCCCGGTATCTGCTGCCCCATCACCGATTGACCGCCCAGCTGACCTTGTGGAATCAGCCGGAGTCGTCAACGCAGACGAGGTTGCGCTTGCTCCACGGGGCGTTGAATCGGCGCCGGTTGAACCAGGTCCCAGCCAGCCAAGCGGGGGGACCGTCGCACAACCACAAGATCCTGATGACCCCGCGATAGCCGATGCGCTGGAACAGGTCGCGAAGAGTGAAACAGACCTTGATCTCGCGATGCAGGGGGATATCGAGGCGGCGGATCGGTTGGCCAGCTATATCAACCGGGGCTGTCGCCATGCGCCTCGCAGCACTGAAGCGCTGAACCGCACACTTGATACTTTCCAGCGAAGCCTGGCTCAGGCCGACTCAGTTTCGGCCCGCCGAAACTTCGAAGCATCGATCCATGGCACCACAGTGATGTTCCATGCTTGTGCCAAAATCCTGGAAACGGTCGGCAATGCCGGGGAAGACATCAAACGCCTGGCACAGTCCGGCGATGTTGTGGCGCGGTATATCTATGCGTTGTGGCCGCCCGAGCTTGCGAACGAAGATTCACCCCTGTTGGCCCAGACCGAATGGGAGCTTCTGGCGAGAGACTTCATTTTCCAGAACATCGAGTCCGGTGAACCGCTTGGGCTGGTCGCCCTGGGAGGCTCTTACAATTCCGGCACCTTTACCCCACAAAACAATGCGCTGGGTTTGGGCCTGCTCATGGCGGCCGCCAATTGCGGCCTGGTCCACCCACCTACAGAAAAACTCCTGAAGAGATTGGCCGAATCCAGTGATGAACAAAAGGATTATTTCTTCAGATACAACAGTGACCAGTTTGGACCTGGCGTTTAAGGTTGCGGAACAAGCTGGCATGGATTGCCAGCCCAACGGGACTACCCGCTGAACCCACGGCTCGAGCGAGTGTGCGTCGTGATTAAGCGCCGATCTCGCTAACCAGCCTTTACCTGGTTCGCCCGAGTGTATTCATCAAGCAAACGCCGAATCATCTTCTGGTAAGGCGCGCCATGCTTTTTGGCCTCGCGCTTGAAGAAATCGACGCTTGAGCGGCTGAGGGCGATCGTCACTTTTACGGACTCTTCTTTGAACGCAAGCGCTTCTGGCGACGGAAGTGTGTCCGCCACGACCTCGACTTTGCCGATTGGCTCATCGGTGTAAACGATTTTCCTGCTCATAAATACTTTTGCCCTGGCGCCAATAGCCTGCGCCAAAAATTCGGATAACACGGCCCCGATACGTAAACCGAACCGTCAGCACCCCGCCATCAACCTTTCCAAAGCAGCAGTAGCGATCTTCTTCTTTGCTGTGACGCGGGTCACGCGCTATGACGCGATTAGGGTCTGCGAATGCGTATTGGGCGCTCTGGAACGCAACGCCATGCTTTCGCTGGTTGCTTCGATCCTTAACGGGATCCCATTCGAAATGTGACTCAACCATGACGCGGCATTATCTCGAATATGTATTCTAATACATATTTTTATATGCACGAAATGCCCGCCAACTGCTGTAGGAAAACCGCGCGACGTGCGCTCTAACCGCCAAACACCCGCTCCGGCAACGCATAGTCATACTCCAGCGTCAGCGGCGCATGGTCTGAAAATCGCTCGTCCTTGTAGATCTCCACGCCGGTGACCTTGTCGGCCAGCGCCGGGGTGGTGACGTGGTAGTCGATGCGCCACCCGGTGTTGTTGGCCCAGGCCTGGCCGCGGTTGGACCACCAGGTGTATTGCTCTTCGCGCGGGTCGAACAGGCGGAAGGCGTCGGCCAGGCCGACGTCGCCGAAGACCTCGTCCATCCAGGCGCGTTCCTCGGGCAGGAAGCCGGAGTTTTTCTGGTTGCCGCGCCAGTTTTTCAGGTCGATTTTTTTGTGGGCGATGTTCCAGTCGCCGCAGATGATCCAGTCGCGGCCGCTGGCGGCCATTTCGACCAGTTTCGGCTTGATCCAGTCCATGCAGGCGAACTTCACGTCCTGGCGCAGCTCGCTGCTGGAACCGGACGGGAAGTACAGCGAGACCACAGACAGGTCACCGAAGTCGGCCTGTAGCCAGCGTCCTTCGCAGTCCATGGTGTCCCAGCCGAGGCCGTAATGAACGCGGTCGGGCTGGTGTTTGGCGTAAATGGCGGTGCCGCTGTAGCCGGGCTTCAGGGCGTCGTGGTAGTAGCAGTGGTAACCCGGCGGGAAGAACTCGCGGTCTTTCAGCTGGTGATGCTGGGCCTTGGTTTCCTGGATACAGACGATGTCGGCGTCCTGTTGGGCCATCCACGGGAAGAAGCCCTTGCGGGCGGCCGCGCGGATGCCATTGGCGTTGAGCGAGATGATTTTCATGGGCGGGGAGCATAACGGCTCGCGGGCGGCCATGCTATCCTGCGCCGGTCATTCCGGGGGCGGACGATGCTGCAGCACAAAACAACCTTCTTTGAACTGGCGCTGGCCAAAGGCAACCTGCGCTTTGGCGAGTTCACGCTGAAATCCGGGCGGGTCAGTCCCTACTTCTTCAATGCCGGCGGCTTTGACGATGGCGTTTCGCTGGATACGCTGGGCGCCTGCTACGCCGATGCGCTGGCCGCATCCGGCGTGGCGTTCGACATGCTGTTCGGTCCGGCCTACAAGGGCATTCCGCTGGCGGCGGTCACGGCCGTGGCCCTGCAGCAGCGCCACGGGCGCAACCTGCCGTGGGCGTATAACCGCAAGGAAGCCAAGGACCATGGCGAGGGCGGCATGCTGGTGGGCGCGCCCATGGCGGGGAAGGTACTGATCATCGACGACGTCATCTCGGCCGGCACATCGGTGCGCGAGTCGGTGCAGTGGATTCGCGACGCGGGCGCGGAGCCCGCTGGCGTGGCCATCGCGCTGGACCGCCAGGAGCGCGGCCAAGGCACGCTGTCGGCGGCCATGGAGGTTGAACGCGAGTACGGCATCCCGGTGGTTTCCATCGCCGGGCTTGATGACCTGATGGATTACCTGGCCCGCAACCCCGGCGCGAATATCGACATCGACGCCATGCGGCGGTATCGTGAACGTTATGGAAGCCAAGGGGAATAAGGTGTTCCGCTGTCTCGCGCCGCTCGCGCGCGCGGGCGTGCTATTGCTGGTCGCCAGCATCGCCGTGCCGGCCGTCGCGCAGAACGTCTATCGCTGGACCGACGACGAAGGCAAGGTCCACTACACCCCGGCGCTGCCCGCGGAAGCCGCCGACAAACCCTACGACATCCTGTCGCCGTCCGGCGTGGTCATCGAGCGTGTGACCCAACCCGAAACCACGGCGCCACCACCGGTGGAGCCGGTCGACAAGAAGCCGATCCCCTTGTACACCGAGCGGGAACGGCAACAGATCTCCGAGCGCCTGCTGATGCTGCGTTACCGCAACGAGGCGCAGATCGACGAGGCCATGCAACTGGAACTGGACCAGCTGAAGTACGACTTCCACCTGCTGGATAACGAATACGCCAGCATGATCAAGTCGCTGCAGCAACAGGTGCATGCGGCCGCGAACCGGCAACGGGCCGGTCTTGAAGTCGACCCGTCGCAGCTCGAGCAGATTGATGTGCTGCGCGGGCGCATGAGCGCGAACCGGGTGCGCGTCGGCGAGCTTGAGCAGCACCAGGACGTCATTCGTGAGCAGTTCGCGCGTGAACTCGAGCGTTTCCGCGAGATTCGCGACCGCAACAAGCCGCAGCCTCATCCCACCGGCTGAGCAACCGACCCTTCGTGTACACGCTTTGCCCGCATTGCCAGACTGTCCACCCGTTGACCGCGGCGTTGCTGGCACAGGCCGGCGGCTGGATGCAGTGCGGCGATTGCGACAAGCGCTTCAACGCGCTGGACGCGCTGTACGACGATTTTCCTGACAGCCACGCGAAACCCGCGCCCACCGGCGGCCAGTGGTCGCCGCCAGAACTGACCAGCCGGCGCGAGTCCGCCGATGCCACGCCGGCCTTCGCCGAGCCGGAAACGCGTTCCGGCGTCCACTGGGCCTGGAAGGTGGCGCTGCCGCTGTTGCTGCTGGTGACGGCGGCCAACGTGGCCTGGACCTTTCGCCACCACATTCCGAAAGAGGGCGCCATCGGCGAGTTCCTGGCCCGCCAGGGTGTGCAAGGCTTCGAGGCGGAGCAGGAATTCCACGACCCGGGCCGCATCCACCTGGTTACCCGTGATATCCACCCGCACCCGACCCGCGACGGTGTGCTGGTGCTCAGCGCGACCTTCGTCAACCTGGCTGCCGAGCCACAGCCCTACCCCGTGTTGTCCGTGGCACTGATGGATGCCGACAACCACCCGCTGGTGGCCCGAGAGTTTGACCCGGAGGAGTACCTGGCCAGCGACTGGGACGCCTCGCAGCGGCTGCAGCCCGACCAGCATGTGCCGATCCTGCTGGAGTTCGCCGACCCCGGCGAGAAGGCGGTCGGCTTCGAACTGGACTTCCTGTAGTGGCGGGCAGGAAAAAGCCGTTACGGGTTCACGTCAAGAAGACCATCCGGCGTTACCTGAAAGACATGGGAGCGACCGAGCCTGAGAACCTCTACCAGTCACTGTTATCGCAGGTGGAGCCGCCGCTGATCGAGGAAACCCTGAAATTCACGGGCGGCAACCAGTCCCGGGCAGCGAAAATACTCGGCATTACCCGTAATACCCTGCGCGAGCGCATCCGCCGTTACCGCATACCGGTCGACTGACGACAAGCCGACCCGAAGTCCGGGCCGTACCATCGTATAATTGGGGTTTGCCCCGGCCCGACCCCGGGCCTCACGACAAACGGACCCGAACCAAGACGATGAACCAACCTGCCCACCGCGAAGAGCGGTACGCGCTGATCAGCGTTTCCGACAAGGAAGGCGTGGCCGATTTCGCCGCCGCCCTGGCCCAACAGGGCTTCACCATTCTCAGCACCGGCGGCACCGCCCGCCTGCTCCGCGAGCACGGCGTCGACGTCAAGGGCGTCAGCGAGCACACCGGTTTTCCGGAGATCATGGACGGCCGCGTAAAGACCCTGCACCCACGCATCCATGGCGGCCTGCTGGGGCGCGACCAGGACGGTGAGGTGATGGCTGAACACGGCATCGCGCCCATCGACGTGGTGGTGGTCAACCTGTACCCGTTCGAGGCGGTCACGGCCAATCCGGACTGTTCGCTGGCCGACGCCATCGAGAACATTGATATCGGCGGGCCGGCCATGGTGCGTGCCGCGGCCAAGAACCACGCCCGCGTGGCGATTGTCACCGAGCCGGCCGACTACGCCATCGTGCTGGCGGAGCTGGAGGAGCGCGGCGAGGTGTCCGACACCACGCGTTTCCGCCTGGCGGCCACCGCCTACGCGCACACCGCGCGTTACGACGGCATGATCGCCGACTACCTTTCACGCCGGTCTGAAGGCGACGGTGCCGACGACCCGCTGCCGGTGATCCACACCCCGCAGTTCCGCCGCCGCCAGGGCATGCGTTACGGCGAAAACCCGCACCAGCAGGCCGCGTTCTACGTGCCCGCCGGCGTGGAAGACGCCGGCCTGGCCGCCGCCGAGGTGATCCAGGGCAAGGCACTGTCATACAACAACATCGCCGACGCCGATGCCGCGCTGGAATGCGTCAGCCAGTTCGACGAGGGCCCGGCCTGCGTCATCGTCAAACATGCCAACCCATGCGGCGCGGCGGTCGCCGGCTCGCTGGGTGAAGCCTACGACCGGGCCCACCAGACCGACCCGGTGTCCGCCTTCGGCGGCATTATCGCCTTCAACGGAGAACTCGACGGCGACACGGCCAGCGAAATCATCGAACGGCAGTTTGTCGAAGTGGTGATCGCGCCGGGCTACACCGGGACCGCGCTGACGGCGTTCAAGTCCAAGCCCAACGTCCGCCTGCTGGCGGCCTCCATGGCCGACGCCACTGGCCGGCTGAACTATCACCGCGTGTCCGGCGGGCTGCTGGTGCAGCAGGCCGACACCACCTGCGTCGGCCGCGACGACTGCCGCGTGGTCACCGATCGCGCGCCCACCGAGCAGGAATGGACCGACCTGATGTTCGCCTGGAAGATGGTGCGCATGGTCAAGTCCAACGCCATCGTCTACGCCTCCGGCGGTCGCACGCTGGGCGTCGGCGCCGGGCAGATGAGCCGTGTCGACTCGTCCCGCATTGCCGCGTGGAAGGCAAAAGAGGCGGGGCTGTCTCTCGAAGGCTCGGCCATGGGTTCGGATGCCTTCTTCCCGTTCCGGGACTCCATCGACGCCGCGGCCGAAGCCGGCATCAAGGCCATCATCGAGCCGGGTGGCTCGATGCGTGACGACGAGGTGATCGCCGCGGCCAACGAGCACGGCATCGCCATGGTCTTCACCGGCATGCGCCACTTCCGGCACTGAGGAGCAGGCGATGAATGTGCTGGTGATTGGCAGTGGCGGGCGCGAGCATGCGCTGGCCTGGGCGGCGGCGAAATCGCCACTGGTTGAGACCGTTTACGTGGCGCCCGGCAATGCCGGCACCGCGACCGAGCCGGGCGTCGAGAACGTCGCCATCGGCGTCGGCGACCACGACGCACTGGTGGCGTTTGCCAGCGACAACGACGTCGGTCTGACCATCGTCGGCCCGGAAGACCCGCTGGCGAACGGCGTGGTCGACCGCTTCAACGCGGCCGGGCTGGACTGTTTCGGCCCCAGCGCCGCCGCGGCGCAGCTGGAAGGCTCCAAGGCCTACGCCAAAGACTTCATGACCCGCCACGGCATTCCCACGGCGGCCTACGGCGAGTTCACCGACATCGACGCCGCCGTCGCCTTCATCCGCGAGCGCGGTGCGCCCATCGTGGTCAAGGCAGACGGCCTGGCCGCCGGCAAGGGCGTGATCCTGGCCGATACCGAGGCCGAGGCCGAAGCCGCCGTGCGCGACATGCTGGCCGGGAACGCCTTCGGCGATGCCGGCCACCGCGTGGTGGTCGAGGAATTCCTGGAAGGCGAGGAAGCCAGCTTCATCGTCATGGCCGACGGCGTGAACGTGCTGCCGCTGGCCACCAGCCAGGACCACAAGGCGGCACATGAAGGCGACACCGGCCCTAACACCGGCGGCATGGGCGCCTACTCCCCTGCCCCGGTCATCGACCCCGCTGTCGCGCCGGACATGTACCAGCGCGCCATGACTGATGTCATCCTGCCCACTATCCGCGGCATGGCGGCGGACGGCGCGCCGTTTACCGGCTTCCTGTACGCCGGACTGATGATTTCGCCGGCGGGCGAGCCGAAGGTGCTGGAATTCAATGTCCGCTTCGGCGACCCCGAGACCCAGCCCGTGCTGATGCGGCTGCGCTCCGACCTGGTTGCGCTCTGCAAGGCAGCCTGTGCCGGCCAACTGGACACCGTGGAAGCCGAATGGGACCCGCGCCCGGCCCTGGGCGTGGTCATGGCCGCCGATGGCTACCCGGGCAGCTACCCGAAGGGCGACACCATCACCGGCCTGGACAGCGACTTCGGCGCCGACGTGAAAGTCTTTCATGCTGGCACCGCACTGAAAGACGACGCCGTCGTTACTTCTGGCGGGCGCGTGCTGTGCGTCACCGCACTCGGTGACAGCGTCGGCTCGGCCCAGCAGGCCGCCTACACGGCACGGCAGAAGATTGACTGGAACGGCGCCTGGAGCCGGCCGGACATCGGCCATCGCGCCATCGCGCGGGAGAACCGCTGACCCGTGGATGTCTCGCACCTGCTCGATGGCCTGAACGAGGCCCAGCGTGAAGCCGTCACCAGCACCGCCCCGCACAACCTGGTGCTGGCCGGCGCCGGCAGCGGCAAGACCCGCGTCCTGATTCACCGCCTGGCCTGGCTGATCCAGGTCGAGCATGTCTCGCCACTGGGCATTCTGGCCGTGACCTTTACCAACAAGGCCGCCGGCGAGATGCGCGAGCGCGCCCAGGACCTGCTGGAAGTGTCCACGCGGCCGTTGTGGATCGGCACCTTCCATGGTATCGCCCACCGCCTGCTGCGCATGCACTGGCGCGAGGCGGGCCTGCCCGAGCAATTCCAGATCCTGGATTCGGAAGACCAGCAGCGGCTGATCAAGCGGCTGATGCGCGACGAGGGCATGGACGAGAACCAGTGGCCGGCCCGGCAGGCGCAGTGGTTCATCAACCAGCGCAAGGATGAGGGCCAGCGCCCGGACGCCATCGAGACCGAGGGTCACCCACTCACCGCCGGCTGGACACAGATCTACCAGCTTTACCAGGACTACTGCGACCGCGCCGGCCTGGTGGATTTCGCCGAGTTGCTGCTGTGCGCGCACGAACTCTGGCTCAACAACGACGAACTGCTGGCGCACTACCGCAACCGCCTGCGCCATATCCTGGTCGACGAGTTTCAGGACACCAACACCATCCAGTACGCGTGGATCCGGATGCTGGCCGGCAGCAGCGGCCAGACCTTCGTGGTGGGCGATGACGACCAGTCCATCTACGGCTGGCGCGGCGCCCGGGTCGAGAACGTGCGCGCCTACACGCGCGATTTCCCCGACGTCAAAACCGTCCGCCTGGAGCAGAACTACCGTTCCACCGGCAACATCCTGTCGGCGGCCAATGGCCTGATCGCGCACAACGAGTCGCGCATGGGCAAGAACCTGTGGACCGACGACGAACCGGGCCAGCCGATCCGCATCTACGCTGCCTTCAACGAGCAGGAGGAAGCGCGATTCGTGGTCAGCCAGTTGCGTCAGTGGATCGACGAGGGCCGGCGCGCCAGCGATGCCGCCATTGTTTACCGCACCTCGGCGCAGTCGCGGCTGTTCGAAGAATTCCTGATGCGCGAGTCGGTGCCCTACCGGGTCTACGGCGGCCTGCGATTCTTCGAGCGCGCCGAGATCAAGGACGCGCTGTCCTACCTGCGCCTGGTGCAAAACCCCAACGACGACGCGGCGCTGGAGCGTGTGATCAACACGCCCAACCGCGGCATCGGCCAGAAGACCGTGGAAACACTGCGCATGCAGTCGCGCGAGACCGGCTTGCCGCTGTGGCAGGCCGCGGGCCTGGCCATCGAGCAGGGCGTGCTGTCCGGCCGCGCCAGGACCACCGTGGCGGCCTTCATGCGCCTGGTCACCGACATGCGCGAGCGCCTGGGCGACTGGACCATGGGCAACCAGGTGCAGGGCGTGATCGACATGTCCGACCTGGCCAGCCACTACGAGAAGGAATCACGCGAGAAGATGGAATCGCGCATGGAGAACCTGCGTGAACTGGTCAACGCCGCCGACGCCTTCGTCATCCCGGCAGACGACGAAGAAGCCGGCATGACGCCGTTACAGTCCTTCCTCAGCCGCGCCGCCCTGGAAGCCGGTGAAACCCAGGGTGAGGAATGGGATGACTGCGTGCAGCTGATGACGCTGCACTCGGCCAAGGGCCTGGAGTTTCCGCTCGTGTTCATGGCCGGCATGGAAGACGGCCTGTTCCCGCACCAGCGCTCGGTCACCGAATCGGGCGGCAAGCTCGAGGAGGAACGGCGCCTGTGCTATGTGGGCATGACCCGCGCCATGGAGCAGCTGTACATGACCTACGCCGAGGTGCGGCGCATGTTCGGATCGGAGAACTACAGCCGGCCATCGCGCTTCCTGGGCGAAATCCCCGCCGAACACCTGCAGGAGATCCGCCCGCGTGCCCAGGTCAGCCAGCCCTGGGTCGCGGCGAAGCCGGCCCGCGCGCCGATTCCCGGCCACGACGACGGCATGCCGTTCAAGCACGGCCAGCGCGTGCATCACCGCAAGTTCGGTGAAGGCACGGTGATCACGTTCGAGGGGTCGGGCGAGCACGCGCGAGTGCAGGTGAACTTTAATCACGCCGGCACCAAGTGGCTGGTGCTGGCCTACGCGAACCTGGACAGCCTGTGAGCCAGGTCGCAACGGATACGCCCGCAGTGGCGGGCTCATCCGCGGGACGCGAGACCCGCATTGAGCTGCCATGGGGACGGCTCGCCGCCCTGCGTTTTGGCGCGCCCACCGGGCGAAGAGCGCTGTGCCTGCATGGCTGGATGGACAATGCCGCATCGTTCATTCCGCTGGCCCCATACCTGTGCGCCGATGATGCGCTCGACATGGTGGCGCTGGACCTGGCCGGCCATGGCCGCTCCGCCCATCGCCCCGAAACCTCGCGCTACTACTTCGCCGACTACCTGTTCGATATCGACCGGGTGCTTGATGAACTGGGCTGGGATGACTGCACGGTGATTGGCCATTCACTGGGCGCCGCACTGGGCTCCGCCTTCGCGGCGGCGGCACCGGAGCGCGTCAACGCGCTGGTCATGCTTGACGGCCTGGGGCTGGTGACCGAGCCGGCCGAGAAGGCCGCGGAGCGGCTGCGCAATGCCATGCGCGCGACGCGCAAGCCGCGCGAACACCGGCGTCGTTTCGCCACCCTGGAAGACGCCGCGGCCATTCGCCAGGCCAACAACCCGATGAGTGACACGGCGGCGCTGCTGCTGGCCGAGCGCGCCCTGGCCCCCGCCGATGACGGCTGGCGCTGGCGAACTGATGCCCGGGCGATGTGGCCGTCACCGGTGTTCATGACCGAGCCGCAGTCCGACGCCATCCTCGACGCCATTGAATGCCCGGTGCTGACCGTGCACACCCCCGTCGTCGAGCGCTGGACCAGCGCCGAACTCGTCGCCTCCCGTCTTGGCCGCTTGAAATGCGGCAACGACGTTCGCCTGCAAGGCGGCCACCATGTCCACATGGATGCCCCGGAACCGGTGGCGTCCGCGATCAACGATTTCCTGAAAACCCTGGAACCCGACCATGATTGAACGCCCCGACATCCCCGATTCCGACCGCCTGATCTTTGCCCTGGACGTGCCCGACATCGACCGCGCGCGTGAACTGATCGATACCCTGGGCGACGCGGTGATGTTCTACAAGCTGGGCCTGGAGTTTTTCCTCTCCGGCCATTATTTCGAGCTCGCCCACACGCTGAAGGACAACGGCAAGAAGGTCTTCGCCGACCTGAAACTGTTCGATATCCCGGCCACGGTGGCCGCGGCCGTCCGGCAGCTGGCGCGGCACGGCGTCGATTTCTGCACCATTCACGGCAACGACCGCATGCTGCAGGCCGCCGCCGCCGAGAAGGGTGACATGGGCATCCTCGCCGTCACCGCGCTCACCAGCCTGGACCAGGGCGACCTGGATGACCTGGGCTTCGACTGCGATGCCGAGCAACTGGTGCTGTCACGCGCGCGCCGCGCCCTCGCGCTGGGCTGCGACGGCGTGGTCTCTTCCGGGCTCGAAGTGCCGAAACTGCGCGAGGAAGTCGACCACGCCCTGCTGACGGTATGTCCGGGTATCCGGCCTGTACTCAACGACGAGGAAAGCGCCCATGGCGACCAGCAGCGCGTACTGACGCCGGGCAGCGCCATCGCCGGCGGCGCCGACTACCTGGTGGTGGGACGACCCATCCGCGATGCCGCCGACCCACGCGCCGCTGCCCTGGCCATCCAGGCCGAAATTGCCGCGACGCTGGCACGCTGATACCCTTTTCGAGGATTTCCAATTGCTTGGGTGTAAAACCTAAGTAAAAAAGTAGTTGACAGCAGTTAATTCGCAACATTAGGATACGCCCATAACTTAATAATAAGATTTACAAAAAGGCATTTCCTGGACGGGGGACTGCTGCCAGAACCGATCCTCTCCGGCTCCGCCGGACTTCCGGGCGGGCTTCGTGCCAGCCCGGATTTTTTATGCCCGCGTTTTGAGCCGGGGCACCTCTCTCACCCACCCAAACGCGCGTTCATTGACATATTTGTCATTATCTACACGTTTGTGACATCATGGGCCCAGATCACCCACCAGCCCAAAGCCAGACCGACCTCGATGTCATTGCAGAAAACCCTGAAGCCCCAGGATGTCGCCGCGCTCAGCAGCGGCGTTGAATCACTGCTTCGACGGCTGATCCGGGTGCTGGTGGGACATATGTCACTGACCAAGCTTGAAGAACTGGTCAGGCTGGTCTTCGTCGAAGAATCGGAACGGCAGCTACGGCGCGAGTTTCCCAACAAGGCGCCACCGATGTCGCAACTGGCCCTGCTCACCGGCCTGGACTCCCGTCCGCTCGGAAAGATCCGCAGTCACCCGGCTTATGGACAGGAGCGTGGTCCGGAAGCCAGTTTCATGCGCAATTTCACGTCGACGACCCGGCTGCTGGACAAGTGGTCGACAGACCCGGGTTACCTGGATGAGTCCACCGGCCGGCCGCTGCCCATCACGATCCAGGGCCAGGCACCCAGCATCGAGAGCCTGATGAAATCGGCCGGATTTATCCGTGGCGTCACCGCCCGCTCGGTGGCCGAGCGCCTGGAACTGGGTGGCGCCGCCACGTGGGACCGCAAGACCGGCGTACTGACGCTGGTCACGGAGAAATTCCTGCCGTCCACCAATGCTGACCTGGCCGGTGCCGTCGAGGTGGGCTTCAATGCCATCGGCCACCTGGTCGACACGGTACTGACAAACCTGGAGCGCCTGGACGAAGGCCAACCCCGCGACTACCAGCGCGCCTACTGGTCGAACAGGATCGCTCCGCACCAGGTCGAGGCCTTCCAGGCACGGATCACGCAGATGATGACCGAGTTCGAAGACCAGGGGCTGGCGCTGCTTGGCGAATACGAGATGGATATCGAATCACCCAGCCAGGTGACGGCCGGGTTTGGACTGTACTACTTTGAAGACGCCCCGGACGGCGAGTCCTCGAACAGGTAGAGCCCGAAGCCCGCGGCGATATGATTGGCCGCTTCAACGTCCTGGTCATATTCCGAGAGCGTCTCGTACCCCTCCTTTTCCGCCCGCTCCAGCACCCTGACCAGGCTTTCCCGCAGCCCGGCCAGCCGGTGTGGCGGCAGCCGGTAAATCCAGTAAACCCGTTGGAACAGCCGGTCCTCGTCGCTCAGCGCCGGATCCATATTGCCCAGCACCGTATCGATCAACCGACTGACCGCGACAAAACCGATCTCCAAAGCACCCTCTCGGTCCTTGTCCGGCGAGGGCAGGTAGCGGTCAATGCGCATCGACACGATGCCGGCATCGTGGTCGATCTCCACCAGGCCGCTCAACTCCAGCTGGTCGAGCACACTCTTGACGGTAACACCCCGCGGCAGCTTGAGCGTGTTGACCAGCGCCTCGATGCTGGCGTCACCGCCCTCGATCGCCAACGGCTGCGGCTGGCCGGTCTCGGCATCGGTAAACCGGGTATCGGTTGACCACAGGTGCAGGAAGCTGGCCGCCGGGGTGAAATTACGGAAGAACTCGGCCTCGCCCACCAGGCTGCGCCGATAGCCCGGACTGGTGCGGATCCGGTTGATGACGCGGGTATCCAGGCCGGTATTCAGCGCCATCATCGCCAGCGTAATCTGGCGACCCGGATGGTCACGCCGCAGCTTCTCCTCGAGCTCCTCGACATACAGCGTGTCGATCAGCTCATGCAGCTTGGTCAGGGAGATCCGCCCCGCCAGGAAGCGAACCAGGCGCCGCAGCACCGCTTCCACGCCGCGACCAATGATCGCGACCTCGGACTCCTCGAAACGGCGCGTCAGCCGCATAACACCTCCAGCAATGCACGTGACGACGATCATCACGCAGTAATGACAACTTATGTATTTATTGACGCATTCGTCAAGCCTATTTCGACAACACGTTGCTCCTGTTCGCTCAATTTCGCGCTATCAGCGATAATTCACCGCATCACTACGGGAGACTGGCTCAACCCCCGATGCCTCAAAGCCTTGAACATCTTGGTTTTAGCGAGCGGCTGAAGCTGCGCGGTACGCTGTTGCTGCGCGCCATCCTTCACTGGTGGGTCAAGGCGCAGGTACTGCCCGATGCCGAGGGTGAAACCGGCGTCCAGCCCGGTCCCCCGGTGTGTTACGTGATCGCCGACTACGCGCTGTCATCGGTGCTGATCCTGGACCGTGTGTGCGAGCAACAGGGGCTGGACCGGCCGCTGTTCCCGATTGCCGCAATGGAAGCCAGTGAGCCCCGTGCTTACGCGGCATTGCGCCGCGCCAGCGGCCTGTTCGTGCGCCGGACCATTCCCCGGCGCGGATCGGAGACGCTAGGGCGGCTGGTCCAGGCCTGTTATGACGACCCTTCGATGGACGTACTGCTGGTGCCGGTCACCGTGCTGGTGGGCCGTGCACCGGACAAGTCGGAGGGCTTTTACAAGACCCTGTTCTCGGAGGACTGGGCGCTGGGTGGGCGTATCCGTCGCTTCATGAGTACCCTGGTGAACGGCCGCGATACGGTCGTGCAGTTCAGCCGACCGATATCCCTTCGGCAACTGGCCGACGAAAGGGCCGGCGCGGCGCGTGACCAGCGCAAGGTGTCACGCATTCTGCGCACCCACTTCCGCCGCGTGAAGTCTGCGGTCATTGGCCCCGACCTGTCGCACCGCCGGACACTGATCGAGACCGTCGTTCACGCGCCGGCGGTACGGGCGGCCATCGCCGAGAAAACCGAACGCGACGACATCAGCGAGGCCGAGGCCGCGGACATTGCCCGCGAGTACGCGGTGGAAATCGCGGCGAACTACTCGTACACCTTCGTGCGGGTCATGTTCTTTGTCCTCAACTGGTTCCTGCAGAAAGTCTATGGCGATACGCGGGTCTACCATTTCGACCGCTTCAAGCGCGAGGCACCGGGCCACGAAATCATCTACGTGCCGTGCCACCGCAGCCATGCCGACTACATCCTGATCTCGTTCCTGCTCTACGTGCGCGGCTTTGCCGTGCCACATATCGCCGCCGGCGTGAACCTGAACCTGCCCGTGGTCGGCCGGTTCCTGCGCATGGGCGGCGCCTTCTTCCTGCGCCGCACCTTCCGTTCACAGAAGCTGTACTCGGCCGTGTTCTCCGAGTACGTCAGCCACATCCTGGCCCAGGGCACGCCCATCGAGTACTTCATCGAGGGCACGCGCAGCCGTACCGGCCGACTGCTGCCACCGAAAGGCGGCATGCTGGCGATGACCATTCGTGGCTACCTGCGCGCGCCGGTCCGGCCGGTCATGTTCCAGCCCCTGTATATCGGCTACGAGAAGCTGCTGGACGGCGCCGGCTACAACAAGGAACTGGCCGGCGCGGTGAAGAAAAAGGAGACGCTGTGGGACCTGCTGGGCTCGTGGCGCATCCTGAGACGCCGGCACGGTGAGGCGCATGTGAGCTTTGGCGAGCCCATTTTCCTCGACCGCATGCTGGACGAGGAGAACCCGGACTGGCGCGCCGCCGGTGAGCCCGGCGAGAAACCGGCGTGGATGACGCCGTTCGTCAATCGACTGGGCGACCGTGTCATGCGCGCGATCAACACGACAGCCGACGTCAACCCGATCAACCTGCTGTCGACCGTGCTGCTGGCCACGCCCCGGCACGCACTGGGCGAGCAGGCGCTGCGTGACCAGGTCGAGCTGTACCGCTCGATACTGGCCGCCGCGCCACTGGGTGAGCAGGTGACCGTCACGCCGCTGGATGGCATTGACATGGTGTCACGCGGGTTCGAACTGGACTACCTGCAGCGCGTTGAGCACCCGCTGGGTGACATCATCCGCCTGCAGGCGGAGCAGGCCGTCAACCTGACCTACTACCGCAATAACACGGCCCACCTGTTCGCCATCCCATCGCTGATCGCCTGCTGTTTCCTGCGCCAACGCGGTATTGCCACCGAACAGCTGGTGCGCGTGGCCCGCCAGGTCTACCCCTTCCTGCGCGCGGAGCTGTTCCTGCCCTGGAGCGAAGAGGCGTTCCCCGACGTGCTGGAGCAGTACATCAGCGCACTCGAAGCCCACGGCCTGCTGTTCCGCGAAGACGAGGGGCGGCGCATCAAGCGGGCCGAGGGTGGCAGTGGCGAAGCCAGCCAGTTACTGCTGCTGGCGCGCAGCCTGCTGACCACGCTGGAACGCTACTTCATCGCCGTGGCGGTGCTAGTGAAAAACGGCTCCGGCACGCTGAACCGGCAGGAACTGGAGCGGCTGTGCATCATGACCGCGCAGCGCATCTCACTGATCCAGGAATTCGAGGCGCCGGAATTTTATGACAAGGGGCTGTTCCGCCAGTTTATTGGCGAACTGCGTCGCCGTGACATTCTCGTGGTCAACGACCAGGAAAGGCTGGAGTTTGGTGACGCGCTGGACCGAATGAGCAAGGACGCGCGGCTGTTCCTGGAAAAAGGTATCCGTCACGGCATCATCCAGGCGGCGCCGCAGGCACTGGGGCGCAATCCCTGAAGTTTCAGGCGTCGAGGTCGGGGATGAGCTCGGACTCGAGCCGTTCGATCCAGTCCTTCAGCTTGAGCTTGCGCTTTTTCATGCGCCGCAATCGCAACTGGTCGACCGCCAGGTCGGCGGCCAGCCCCGAGATGGCCTGGTCCAGGTCGCGGTGCTCTTCGCGCAACGCCGCCAGCCGTACGGCGATATCTTCCGGATCTTGGGCGTTCATGGCGGTTGGGACGGGACTGGATCGTTCTCGACTCGGGCCAAGGACTATATCATCATGCGCCTTGTCCAGCCCTGAACCGGAGACACCATGAGCGACAAGCCCGTCAACCGCAGAGCCTTTGTATCCACCGCCGGCCTCGCCGGCGCCGCTGCCGTGCTGTCGGCCTGCGGCAATGAATCAGCGACGGCCAACTGCGCCGACGGCGTGGCCGCGGAGCCCATCGAGTGGAAGATGGTCACCGCGTGGCCGCGCGACTTCCCGGGGCTCGGTACCGGCGCGGCCCGGCTCGCCGATTACATCGGCCGCCTCAGCGGTGGCCAGATGACCGTCAAGCTGTTCGCCGGCAACGAACTGGTGCCACCGCTGGAAGTATTCGACGCCGTGTCCCGGGGCACCGCGGACATGGGGCACTCCGCCAGCTACTACTGGAAAGGCAAGGCGCCCGCGGCCCAGTTCTTCGGCTCGGTGCCGTTCGGGCTGACCGCACAGGAGATGAATGCGTGGCTCTATCGTGGCGGTGGCCTGGAACTGTGGCGCGAGGTCTATGCACCGCATGGCCTGGTGCCATTCCCGGCCGGCAACTCGGGTACGCAGATGGGCGGCTGGTTCAACCGCGAAATTCGCTCGCTGGCGGACATCAAGGGCCTGAAGATGCGTATCCCGGGCATTGGTGGCGAGATCCTCCGCCGCGCCGGCGGCACGCCGGTCACCCTGCCCGCCTCGGAAATCTACACCGCACTGCAGACCGGCACCATCGACGCGACCGAGTGGGTCGGCCCCTGGAACGACCTGGCGCTGGGACTGTTCAACGCCGCCCGTTACTACTACTTTCCCGGCTGGCAGGAGCCCGGCTCGGCGCTGGAGGCGATGGTCAACAAGGCCGCCTGGGATGCATTGCCGTCACACCTGCAGGCCGCAGTCGAGGTCGCTTGCCAGGCCGTCACCACCGACATGTGCGCGGAGTTCACCTGGCATAACGCCGTGGCGCTGAAGCAGCTCCGTGAAGAGCATGACGTGGAACTGCGCGCCTTCCCGGACGAGGTCATGGCGCATTTCCAGCAACTGACCCGCGAGTACCTGGACGAGCAGTCCGCGGCCGATCCCATGTTTGCCCGGGTGCACGCGTCCTATCGCGATTGCCTGGACATGCTGCGGCCGTTCAGCGCGGTCTCCGAACAGTACCTGATGAACCTGCGCGAGCCGGGCTGAACAGCGGGATCAGTACAGCGTTTCCGGCAGCCAGGTGGCGATCATCGGGAACAGCGCCAGCAGCAACAGCATGCCCAACTGGATGGCGATGAACGGTACCACGCCGCGATACATCGCCGTGGTCGGGACACTGTCCGGCGTCACCCCGCGCAGGTAGAACAGCGAAAAACCGAACGGCGGGGTCAGGAACGACGTCTGCAGGTTCACGGCAATCATGACCCCCAGCCAGACCGGATCGATCCCCATCGCCAGCAGCACCGGACCGACGATGGGAATGACGATATACGTGATTTCGATAAAGTCGAGCACGAAACCCAGCAGGAACAGCGCCACCATCACCACCAGCACCGCCGCCGTGGTGCCGCCGGGCATGGCACCCAGCAGCGAGGCGACCTGCTCGTCACCCCCCAGGCCACGGAAAACCAGGCTGAACAGCGAAGCGCCGATCAGGATCATGAACACCATGGCACTGATCTTCGCCGTGCGGTACACGGCGGCCTTCAGGGTTTCCCTGTCCAGGCAGCGGCGCAGGGCGGCCAGCACCAGCGCCCCCACGGCGCCCACGGAAGCGGCCTCGGTGGGCGTGGCGATGCCACCCATGATCGAGCCCAGTACCGCGACCACCAGGAACAGCGGGCCCGCCGCCAGGCCCAGCAGCCGCCAGCCACTGACCCCTTCCATGTCCTCGTCCACGGTGGTGCCCGCGGCCGGCAGGCTGGCCGGCTTCCACACCGCCATCACCACCAGGTAGAGCATGTA
Organism: Marinihelvus fidelis; assembly: GCF_008725655.1. Classification (NCBI taxonomy): domain Bacteria; kingdom Pseudomonadati; phylum Pseudomonadota; class Gammaproteobacteria; order Chromatiales; family Wenzhouxiangellaceae; genus Marinihelvus; species Marinihelvus fidelis. The sequence continues at coordinate 296,239 of NZ_VYXP01000006.1, forward strand.
TAACCCGACCAGTGCCAGGCCGGGCAGCAGCGCGCCGGCAAACAGCTCGCCGACGGAAATCGTGTCCGGACTGAAATTGCCCATGCGTAACTGGGCCTGCTGGTAGGCGTTGGAGAGCACATCGGCGAGCAGGATGAGCACGATCGACGGCGGCACGATCTGGCCCAGGGTTCCGGCCGCGCAGATCGAACCGGTGGCCAGCGACGGCGAATACCCGGCACGCAGCATAGCCGGCAGCGACAGCAGGCCCATGGTCACGACGGTCGCCCCGACGATGCCGGTGCTGGCTGCCATCAGCGCGCCGACGGCCATGACCGCGATACCCAGCCCACCGGGCACACGCCGCATCATCACCGCCAGGGAACGCAATAGCTGGTCCGCGAGCTGCGACCGTTCCAGCACCACGCCCATGAACACGAACACCGGCACCGCGATGAGCGTCTCGTTGGTCATGATGCCGAAGACGCGGTTGGGGAAGGCCTCGAGATAGACGGGGTCGAAGAACCCGGCAACGGCGCCGATACCGGCGAACAGCAGGGCTACCCCGGCCAGGGTGAAGGCCACCGGGAAGCCAGCCAGCAGGGCGGCGGCAACGACGGCGAAAAGCACGAACGGCATCCATTCAGACATTCAGGGGTTCCCGGCTGTTATGTTTGTCGTCTCGGAAACGGCTTCCACGGGCTGCGAGCACGCGGAAGCGTCGATTTTAGCACCGGCCCGGGCTGGATGAAGACGAGCCGGGCCCGTTTTTTATTCACAAGCCCTGGCTCTGGTCAAATAATCAGGGGTTCGAGCGCTTTCTTATTAAACCAGCATTAAAATGTTATGTATCTGTTTGTATTTTCTGATTTAATAACAATGCAACATGCCAGGCGGCACCCACACTGCAAAACAGAATCGCCCGCCGCACCGGGCTTTAACGCAGTTAGTCACAGAGTTATCCACAGGGTTTTCCTCGCCATGAAAGAGTACAATAGCCGGCTTTCGCGCCCCTGTCCGTGAGCACACGGAAACGAACGACATGCTCAAGAATCACATTGAAGAACTCCTGATCCAGTCACTGATCCACCTCAAACGTGACGGCATCATCCCCGACACGGTCGATGTCCAGCCGCAACTCGAGCGCACCCGCTCGGTCGACCATGGCGAATACGCGACCAACCTGGCCATGGCGCTGGCCAAGCCCGCCGGCAAGCCGCCGCGCGAACTGGCACAGGCGATTATCGACCGGCTGCCACGATCGCGACAGGTTGAACGCACCGAGATTGCCGGGCCGGGGTTCGTCAATTTCTTCCTCAATCACTGCGCCCTCACCGGCGTGGTCAAGGACGCCCTGCGCCACGGTGACGCGTTCGGTACCCAGCCGGTTCACAGCGAGGAGCGCGTGACCGTGGAGTACGTGTCCGCCAACCCGACCGGCCCGCTGCATGTCGGCCACGGGCGCGGCGCGGCCTACGGGGCCAGCCTGTCGAACGTGCTGCAGGCCGCGGGCAAGAACGTCCAGCGCGAGTACTACGTCAACGACAATGGCCGGCAGATGGACATCCTGGCGCTCAGCGTCTGGATCCGCTACCTGGAGCTGTGCGGTGAACAGGTGCGTTTTCCGGACAACGGCTACCAGGGTGAATACATTTACGATATCGCCCGCGTGGTGCGCAGCGAGGACGGCGACAAGTGGCGCTTCTCCAGCCACGATGTGCTCGACGGCCTGCCGCTGGACGGCGAGGCCGGCGGCGACAGCGAGGCCTATATCGACGCGTTGATCGCCAAGGCGTCGGAACTGATGGGGCACGAGGGCTACCTGGTGTTCTTCGGCGCCTCCATCGACGCCATCCTGGGCGACATCAAGGACGACCTGCGCGAGTTCGGCGTCGAGTTCGACACCTGGTTCTCCGAGGCGCAGCTGGAAGAAAGCGGCGCCATCGAGCACGCCATCGAGCGCCTGCGCGCGAATGGCCACCTTTACGAAAAGGACGGCGCGACCTGGTTCCGCGCGTCCGAGCTGGGTGATGAGAAGGACCGCGTGGTGGTGCGTGAGAACGGCAAGACCACGTACTTCGCCTCCGATATCGCCTACTTCATGAACAAGCTGGAGCGCGGCTTCGGCAAGGCCATGTACATCTTCGGCGCCGACCACCATGGCTATATCGCCCGGCTGAAGGCCGCCGCGCTGGGCCTGGGCGAAGATCCGGAGAAGCTGGAAATTCTGCTGGTGCAGTTCGCGGTACTGTTCCGCGACGGCAAGAAAGTGCAGATGTCGACGCGCTCCGGCAAGTTCATCACGCTGCGGGAGTTGCGTGAGGAAGTCGGCACCGATGCCGCACGCTTTTTCTATGTCATGCGCTCGCACGACCAGCACCTGGACTTCGACCTGGACCTGGCCAAGTCACGCACCAACGAGAACCCGGTGTACTACGTGCAGTACGCGCACGCGCGCATCTGCAGCGTGTTCCGGCAACTGGAACAGAATGACATGCGCCACAACGCTGCCATCGGCGAGGCGGCGCTGGACCAGCTCACCGAACCGCGTGAGCTGGCCCTGATGCGGGCCATCAACCGCTACCCGGAAACCATCGAGGCCGCCGCCCGCCTGCGCTCACCGCACCTGGTCGCGCACTTCCTGGGCGACCTGGCGACCGAGTTCCATGGCTACTACAACGCCCACCAGTTCCTGGTCGACGACGAAAACCTGCGCAACGCCCGCCTGAACCTGGTCGAAGCCACCCGCATCGTGCTGGTCAATGGCCTTGAGCTGCTGGGCTGTTCGGCGCCGGAGGAAATGTAAGTGGCTCGCCGGGGGCGCAAACAGACATCCAGCCGCGGCAGTTCTTCGCCGGTGCTGGGCTGGTTTATAACCGGGCTGGCCCTGGGCCTGGGCGGTGCCGTGGTGCTGTTTTATACCGGCATCATCCCTTCCATGCCGAACCGGCCGGCGGCGGTGGCCGAGCCGGCGCCGGCAGACAGCGGCGATGCCCTTCTCGACGACACCAGTGAGCGCCGCTCATCGCCCGAGTACGAATTCTTTACTGTGCTGCCGGAAATGGAAACGGTGGTGACTGAGCGCGAACTGGCGCAGCCCGAAGCGGCATCGGCCAGCCCCCAGGATACGGCGACTCCGACGGACACCAGCGAGCAGATGTACCTGCAGGTGGGTTCGTTCCGCAGCGCGGGTGATGCCGACGAGATGAAGGCGCGCCTGGCCCTGCTGGGTAACCAGGCCGCAATCCAGACGGTCACCGTTGACGGCGTGACCTGGCACCGTGTGCGTGTTGGCCCGGTCAACGGCCGCCGCCAGGCCGAAGAGGTGCGCCAGCAACTGCAGAACAACGGCCTGGACGTGATGGTGGTCAGAAACCGGAACTGATCCGGAACCGGCCCCGGCCCCGGCCCCGGCCTGCCCTGTTCTAATCCCGGCGCGCGCTATCCCAGAGGTCCGGCGCGCCGGCGCCCTCACCGGCCACCGCCGGCGCTTTGCCCAGCGCCTGGCCGGACCGATACCATTGTTCGAACGTCTTCCGTAAGGACTCGCCCTGCCAGGTGTCGTCGCTCTCCACCTGGAACCCGCTTCCATCGAGTGCCCTGACCTGGCCTGCCAGCTTTGCCTCACCGGCTTCGTCAAGCCGTCGCGCGAACGTGCGCAATCGCCCACCCGCCTGGCGGGGGCCATCATGGCGCAGCCACCGTGACAGGTGCCGTCGTGCGGCCGCAGCATCATTGGCCCTGCACGCGGCCTGGAAGTCATTCATGGCCCGCGAAGGGTCTTCAACGGCAGCGCGTGGCCGCGCTGATGCCGCGGACCGCCCGCGCGGCCGCAGCCACCACAGCCCCAGTGTCAGCAGCCACAACACTGCAAAGCCCAGCGCGATCCACGGCCAGTGGCCACCGATGGTGGTGCCGACCTGGCGTTCGCCTGCTCCAGGCGCGGGCCCGGCCGGCGCGGTGACCGGGGTGGCGGACGGCAGGACCGTCACACGCTGTTCCGGCAGCACGGCGACCCGTTGGCGGTTGTTGGCGGTATCCCACCAGCTGATCCGCAGTTCCGGCAGCAACAACTCGCCGGCCTGCTCGGGCACGACGGCATAGCGGAACTCGCGGTGTCCCAGCACCCACTGGCCATCATCGCGACTGATGCCCTGCGGCTGGTCCGGGTAGATCCGCGCATTCGGCATGTCCGGCCATGCCGGCTCTTCCAGCATGTGCTCTTCCAGGCCCACGGCGTCGATGATGACGGTGCGGGTCACCGGCTCGCCCACGTGCACCTCGTCAGCATCGGTGATCTGCTGGCTGGCGCTCAGCGCCCGGGCCGGCAGCCAGTGATCGCCACTGTAAGCCGGCGGCCTTGGCTGGATGTCCAGCACCAGCGGCTCGCTCTCGACGCGGACCCGGCGGCCGCGGACCGTCGGCTGCCAGAGCCGGTCACCGGACCGCTCGACCAGGCGCCCGGTCAGCTGCATCGACGGAATGACCAGTTCACCGGAACGCTCCGGGAACACCGCGTAACGGCGCTCCAGCACCCGGTAGCGCTCGCCGTTACGGTCCGCGGTGTAGGGCACCTCGTCCAGCAGTCGCACCGAGGCCTGGTCCGGCGCCGGCGGGCTGACCGATGCCTCGGTCAGGTTCTGCTGGTAGAAAATACGAACCTTCAGCGCAATCTGCGCGTGCACGTAATAGGGGCCCTCGACAGGCTCCAGTTCCAGTTCGATAAACACCGGCGGCGCTTCGCCCGGCGCGGCTTCGGGAGCCGGTGTGACTTCCAGGCTCACCGGCGCCGTGCTCGCCCCCCCGGGGAACTGCATTGCCGGGATGGTCAGGGTGCCGGCGCGTTGCGGTTCCAGCGTCACCACCAGCCGCTTGACCGTGACCTGCCGGCCATTGGTGATCGACATGCGGGTCTCGGTTCGCCGGTCAAGCAGGATGAAATCTCCGTCCAGGGCGGACAGGTCCGCATCCAGGCTCTGCGCCGAGTCATCGGTCTGCAGTGCCAGCGTGACGGTCTCACCCACCACGGCGCGATCGCGATCGAGTACGGCCTCGACGGTGGCCGCGAGCGCGCCCAGCGCCGGCCAGCAACACAGCCAGACCAGCAGGCTGGCCAGGGCCCAGCGAGGGTTGCGGTTCGTCTGTCTCACCATGGATCTCCTTCGTCCGGTGGCGCACCGCGGCGCTGGTGCTCAATCTGGAATTTGCGTCTCAACAGCCCGCCCGGGTCATCCGGAATGCGGCGCAGCCATTGCTCCATGGCCTGCTCGTCCTCTTCCGACCAGGCCTGGGCCATGGCCTCTTCCTGGCCCGGCTCGGACTGCCCCGGCTCCTGGCTTTCGCTTTCGCTGTTCTCGCCCTGCTCGGCTTCCTGTTCGCCATCGCCGGACTGTTGCTGATCGGACTCACTGTCTTCGTCGGATGCCTGCGGCTCACCCTGGTCCTGCTCGCCCTCACCTTCACCCTGGTCGGCGTCCTGCTTTTGTTGCTCGGCCGCCTGCTCGACCAGCGCACGGTTGTACAGCGCGTCGTCCAGATCCGGGTTCATGGCCAGGGCGCGGTCATAGGCGGCGATGGCCTCGTCAAGGCGGCCCTGCTGCGCCAGTGCGTTCCCCAGGTTGTACTGGGCATCGGCGTCTTCCAGCGATGACCAGGCGGTGGCCGCCGCGGCATGGTCGCCGGCCCGGTAGCGGGCCTCGGCGGCAATCGCGGGGTCACGCGCGAGCACCGCCGCCCTGTCAGACTCACCCTGCGCCAGCGCCTGCTGCGCCTGCTGGTCGCGGCGTTGCCACAGGTCGTCCCACAGCCCGGCTTCTGCGATCGAAGGCACGGCCAGGGACGCGACCGCCAGGCTACCCGCCAGGCCGGCCACGGTGGCATGCGAAAACAGCGCGCCGCGGCGGAACCCGAGCGCCGCCAGTGGCAGCAGGCCCAGCAACAGCCAAGGCCCGAAATCCCGCCAGCGGGCGCCGGCGCCATCGTCACGCCGGGCAAAGGCCTCGCCCTCATCGCGGGCCCAGGGCGAGCCTTCGACCGCGTCACCCACCAGGCTGTAACGGCCACCGCCGGCCCGCGCGAGCGCGCGCAGGTTGGCGTCTTCCAGCGTGGCGATGACGATGTTCCCCGAAGCGTCGCCCAGGAACCCGCTGCCGCTGGGGATGGGCGCGCCTTCCGGCGTGCCCACGGCCAGCACCGAGGTGATCATGCCCTGGTCGCGCAATTCGCCGGCCGCGTCGACGGCACGTGCGTCAGCCGAGTCCGTGACCAGCAGCACCTCACCCTGGCCAAGGCCGGAGCGTTGCAGCAGTTCGGCCGCCATTTCCAGCGCCAGGTCGGCGCGGCTGCCCGCCACCGGCACCACGTCGGGCCGCAGCGCCGGCAGCATGTTGATCACGGTGTTCGTATCGCTGGTCAGCGGCGACACGACATAGGCGTCGCCGGCGTAGGCGACCAGGCCCACCTGGCCTTCCTCGATCGCCGCCAGCAGGTCGGAAAGGCGGAACCGCGCCCGCGTCAGCCGGTCGGGCCGAAGGTCCTGCGCCAGCATGGACTGCGACAGGTCGACGACGATGACGCGCGCGTCGGTGGCGCTGAAACCGATATCCGGCAAGCGCTGCCAACTGGGCCCGGACAGGGCCAGGACCGACAAAGCCAGTGCCAGGCCCGCCAGCCAGGCACCCAACCCGCGCCGGCGCGATCCGTTGGTCTCACCCACCGCGAGCCAGCGCAGCAGGTGGGGGTCGCAGACCCGTGCCCAGTCGCCGGACGGGCGTCGCCAGCGCCGCCACGCCCACGGCAACAGGCCCGCAAGCGGCAAGGCCAGCAGCCAGGCGGGGCGGATGAAATGCAGGCCGAGGATATCCATCAGGCGGCCACGGTCCCGGTACGCCCCGGGCGCACGCCGACGCCGCCGGCCAGCACCACCAGCGCGAATGCCAGGCCCAGCGGCCAGAAAAACAGCTCGTCCACCGGTCGCACGACCTCGACGTCGCTCTCGACCGGCTCGAGTTCATCCAGGATCTCGTAAATCCGCGCCAGGCCCGCGGCATCGCGGGCACGGAAATAGCGTCCGCCGGTCCGCTCGGCGATCGCCTTAAGCGTATCTTCATCCAGGTCGGCAGACGGATTGACCACGCGTGTACCGAAGAAGTCCTGCACCATCATTTCATCGGCGCCCACACCGACGGTGTAGACCGTCAGCCCCTCGCGGGCGGCGAATTCCGCGGCCTGCAGCGGCTGGACCTCACCGGACGTATTGGCCCCATCGGTGAGCAAGACCAGGACCCGGTCGGAGGCCGCGTCCTCGCGCAGGCGCTTGACGGCCAGGCCTATAGCGTCACCAATCGCGGTCTCGCGGCCGGCCAGGCCAATCACCGACTCGCCCAGCAAGGTGGCCGTGGTTTCGGTGTCGAAGGTCAGCGGCGTCTGCAGGTAGGCCCGGCTGCCGAACAGCACCAGGCCGACGCGGTCGCCGCGGCGGCGCTCGATAAAATCGCCCGCTACGCGCTTGACCACGGACAGGCGGTTCACCGCCTGGCCCTCCCAGACCATGTCCTGCGTGTCCATGCTGCCGGAAACATCAACCGCCAGCAGCAGGTCGCGACCGGTGACCGGCAGGCTCTGGATTTCACCCACCCATTGCGGCCGCGCAGCGGCGAATACGAGCAGCAACCAGGTCAGGGCCGCCAGCAGGTGCCACAGGGGGCGCCGGAATCCATCGCGGGCGTCGCCCGCCAGTTGTCCATACCAGGGCACACGCAGGGCCAGCACGCCGTCGGCAGCGGCCTTGGGCAATGCCCAGCGCAGCAGCCACGGCAGCGGCGCGAGCGCCAGCAACCATGGCCAGGCCAGGGTGAAACCGCCACCGCTCACGACCTCACCCATTGGCCAGGACCCACTGGCGCGCCGCCCGTTGCAGCGCCCCGGCATCGAAATCGGGAATGGGCTGGTAGGGGCCGGTGGCGAGTGGGCCGAAGGCCCCGTCACCGGCGCCGGATCGCGCCTGCAAAAAGGCTGCCCAGTCCGCGCCCCGCAGCGCTTCGCACTCTCCCGGAAACGCGCGGATGGCCACCCACTTGAGGGTCTGGTTGACCGCGGCCAGCCACTCGGCCGGCTCGGCTGACGGATCATGGGCCTGCGCCAGGCGATCCAGTCGCAACGCCAGGGCCTGGCGCCGGCGCTTCACACGCCATTGCCGGAACAGGCGATAGCCCAGCCAGCCAAGCACCGCCAGCAGGATCGCGGCCAGCAGCCACCAACCCGGCGCCGGCGGCCAGAACGGCGCGTCGGGCGCGGCGTGGATATCCCGCAATTGCGACAGCCATTCGCTGCCCGGCTCTGCCGGGGCCGGGGGCGACGGCGGGGTCGGCGTTGGGGCCTGGGACATCGGTTTCACCGCGACCGCCCCACCAACACCCGCAATTCACGACCGAGTACGTCGACGGGATCATCCGTAGTCCGCAGCGTGACCCAGCCACACTGGTGCCGCTGGAACAGCCGCCGCGGCGCCTCTTCATGTGCCGAGCGCATGGCCTCGAACTCGCGGCGGCCACGATCGGCCACCGTGTCGAGCAGGCTGACCTGGCGGCCATCGGTAATGGGATAGCGCCCGGGCGGCAGGGACTCTTCGGCGGGATCGAGCACCTGGCAGCCGATCACGTCGTTGTGCTGGCGGATACGGCTGAGATGGCGATTGCAGTCGTCGTCGAGCCCGAAGAAGTCGCTGATGACCAGGACCAGGCTGCCGGGGCGCAGGGTGTGGCGCGCCCGTTCCAGGGTCGCCGAAAGCGGCTCGCGGCCGTCGCCCATACGCGCCGGGTCGAGCCAGTCGACCAGCCCCTGGACAACGCGCATCGCGCCGCGTCGGCCACCGGCCGGGCGTAACTCCTGGTGCTCGCCGGGGGCCGAAAGAAAGGCGCCGACCCGGTCCCCACGCTTGACCGCGGTCCAGGCGATGGCCGCGGCCATCTGTGCGGCGGCCACGGACTTGAGCCGGACCCGGGTGCCGAAAAACAGGCTCGGTGAGGCGTCCAGGATAATCAGGACGGGGCGTTCGCGTTCTTCCTGGAACACCTTGGTATGCGGTCGGCCGGTGCGCGCCGTGACCCGCCAGTCCATGTTGCGGATGTCGTCACCCGGCTGGTAGTTGCGCGACTCCTCGAAGTCGACGCCACGGCCGCGGAAACGCGAACGGTAGGCGCCAGCCAGCGCCGACGCGGCCGGGCGGTGCATGGGCAGCATCAGCGCGTGGCAGCGGGGGCGCAGCGCGATCAGGGCCTCGGCGCTGACGTCGATTCCGTCGCGGGACTCGCTCATCGGTGAATCAGGGAACCGGGACGAGATCCAGCAGCCGGTCGGTCAACTGGTCGACGGTGACGCCATCTGCCTCGGCCTCGTAGGACAGCAAGACGCGGTGGCGCAGCACATCGTGGGCGACCGCCTGGATATCATCCGGGGACACAAAATCACGGCCGTCCAGCCACGCCCGGGCACGGGCGCAGCGATCCAGCGCGATGGTGGCGCGCGGGCTGCCACCGAAACTGACCATGCGGGCCAGTTCGTCGTCCCAGCGGCCCGGTTCGCGGGTCGCCAGCACAAGCTGCACGATGTACGCCTGCAGCGCCGGTGCCATGTGCAGGTCCAGCACCTGGCGCTGCGCCGAGAACACCTGCGCCTGCGTCACCAGCACCGGCGGGGCACCGGTTTCGCCCAGTTCATCGCGGGCCTGGCTGCGGGCGAGTTCAAGGATGGCCTGCTCGGCCTCGGCATCCGGGTAGTTGATCGCCACGTGCATCAGGAAGCGGTCGAGCTGCGCTTCCGGCAGGGGATAGGTGCCCTCCTGCTCAATCGGGTTCTGGGTGGCCATCACCAGGAACAGCTGCGGCAAGGGGTACGTGACCCGACCCACCGTCACCTGGTGCTCACCCATGGCCTCGAGCAAGGCCGACTGCACCTTTGCCGGCGCACGGTTGACCTCGTCGGCCAGGATCAGGTTGTGGAAAATCGGGCCGCGCTGGAACTCGAAAACGGCCTCCTGCGGCCGGTAGATCTCGGTACCGGTCAGGTCGGCGGGCAGCAGGTCGGGCGTGAACTGGATGCGGTGGAAGTCACCCTCGATGCGGTCGGCCAGCACCTTGATCGCGGTGGTCTTGGCCAGGCCTGGCGCACCTTCGACCAACAGGTGACCATGGCACAACAGGGCCATGACCAGGCGTTCCATCAGCCGCTCCTGGCCAATAATCAGGGCATTTGCAGCCTCACTGAGCCGGGCGAAGGCCTCACGCTCCGGCGAGGCGACGGTGGACGTGTTGGCCTCGGCAGGCGTTGGGGTTTCAGCGGATTCCATCGAGTGTCCTTGCGGGTCGGGTTCAATCTACCGGAATTCTAGCGGTTCCGGTTCCATAAGTTGGGTCTGCCCCATCTTCCATCAATACGTGACGCGACGGGCGTGTCATTGGTCACGAGCGGCGCGTCAGAATTCCTGCGGGTCAACATCAATGGCCCAGCGAACCTGGCGCGCGGTGGGCAGGCGGCGAACGGCGTCCAGCCAGTTGTCCAGGGCACGCTGCAATATGGGGCGCTCTTCGGACTGGGCCAGCAGGTACCAGCGCACCCGTCCTGCCCGCTTCTCCATCATCGCCGGAAACGGACCGTGCAGGCTCATGCCCCGGCCCTGCCAGGCCTGCCGTGCCGCCTGCAGGAAGGCCCGCACCGGTTCACGGTCGGGCGCGTCGGCCCGCAACACGGCCTGGAAGGCGAAAGGCGGCAGGCCGGCCAGCCGGCGCTCGTCCAGCTGGTTACCGGCGAAAGCCGGATAGCCCTCCTCCACCAGGGTCCGGAGCGCGTCGTGATCCGGGTGATGGGTCTGCAGGATCACCGTGCCCGGCGCCTGCGCGCGTCCGGCTCGTCCGGCCACCTGCACCAGCATCTGTCCCATGCGCTCCAGCGCCCGAAAATCGGCGCTATAGAGGGCCTGGTCGATGTTGACCACGACCACCAGCGTGACCTTGGGGAAGTGGTGGCCTTTCGCCAGCATCTGCGTGCCCACCAGCAGGCAGGGCTCACCGGAACGCACCGTCTCGACCAAAGACTCGAGTTCGCCCTTGCGCCGCACCGCGTCGCGATCGACGCGGTAAACCGGTGTGCCGGAAAAGAGCCGGCCCAACGCCTGCTCCAGCTGCTCGGTACCCTCACCGGCGCCCTGCAGGGCATCGGCGCGACAATCGGGACACACATCCGGGGCACGCTCTCGCGCCTCGCAGTGATGACAGACCAGCACACGACCCGCCCGGTGCCAGGTCAGGTTGGCGTCGCATTGCCGGCAACGCGCGTGCCAGCCACACTCATGGCACAGCAGCACCGGCGCGTAGCCGCGCCGGTTCAGGAACACCAGGGCCTGCTCCCCACGGGCCAGCGTTTCGCCGATCGCGGCCAGGGCGTCGGGGCACAGCCCGGCCTCGGTACGCCGGGTGCGCAGGTCGACCACGCGGATGGCCGGCGGACTGGCGCCGGTGGCCCGTGTCACCAGGCGATGTTGGTGGTAACGCCCTGCCCGTGCGTTATGCAGGGTCTCCAGCGACGGCGTCGCCGTGCCCAGCACGATGGGAATATCCAGGTCGTGGGCGCGCTTGACCGCGACATCTCGAGCCGCGTAGCGGAATCCGTCCTGTTGCTTGAACGATGGGTCATGGGACTCGTCCATGACCAGCAGGCCCGCCTTGGTCAACGGCAGGAACAATGCCGAGCGCGTCCCCACGAACAGTTGTGCCTCCCTACGCGCCGCGGCCGCCCATGTGGCCATGCGCTCGCCGGCAGACAGGCCGGAATGAAATACCCTGGGCGCGACGCCCAGTCGAGTCTCAAAGCGGCGCAACAGCTGGGGTGTCAGGCCGATCTCCGGAACCAGCACCAGCACCTGCTGACCCGCCGCCAGGTGATCCTGGACCAGGCGCAGGTATACCTCGGTCTTGCCGCTACCGGTCACGCCATCAATCAAATGACAGGCGAATCCCTCACCGGCCGCCCTGATCGCGTCGAGCACCTGTCCCTGCTCCGCCGTGAGCACCGGGCCTTCAGACGGATCGCGTCGGCGCGGTCGGGCCGGCTGCTCGGTCGCCCAACCGGCTTCAATGAGCGCGGCCAGGCTGGGGCGGCCGGTTTCTGCGGCGGCCAGCAGTTCGGGCGCCGGCATCGGCCCGTGCTCGAGCGCAGCCAGGAGCCGGTGCTGGGCACGGGCACGCCCGGGGGGCTGCGCCAGACGCTCACACCCCTCGCCCGTGATGGAGAGCTCGGTGGGGGGATCGGGCCAACGCGATGTCGGCTTGCGGAAATCCGGCGGCAGGGCGCCAAAAACCACCTCACCGATGGCGTGCTTGTAGTACCGCGAGCACCACTCGAGCAAGGCCAGCAGCGCTTCGCCAACGCGCTGTTCAATCGGGTCGATGGCTTCGCCGACGTGCTGCAGTTTGGACCGCGGGAAGCGGCTGCCATGGCCGACCGCCATCACCAGGCCAACCAGCTGTCGATGACCGAATCGAACCTGCACACGCTGGCCGCGTTGTGGAACGCCGCCGTTTTTCGGTGGTAAGTAGTCAAACAGCCCCGGCAGTGGCACCGCAACGGCCACGCGCAGCACTTCGCCGCTGTAACCTTGCCCCGCGTCGTTCACGGGACCCGGGCGCCGGCCTGACCAGCCCTTGAAAAATGGCTTAACATGGGCCGCAGGCGCCTGTGCGCCGGCTCAATCAAAGCAACGAACGGGGAGGAACCCAAAATGAGCATGATGAAAGAATTTCGCGAGTTCGCGATGCGAGGAAACGTGGTCGACATGGCCGTGGGCATTGTCATCGGCGCGGCCTTTGGCAAGATCGTCACGTCATTCGTCAACGATGTGCTGATGCCACCCATCGGGCTGGCCGTTGGCGGCGTCAGTTTCAATGACCTGGCCATTACGCTGAAAGAGGCCGCCGGTGAAACAGAAGCGGTGATGCTGAACTACGGCGCATTCATCCAGACCGTTGTCGATTTCGTGATTGTCGCCTTCGCCATCTTCCTGGTGATCAAGGCCATGAATTCAATGAAGCGCAAGGAAGAGGAAGCGCCTGCGGCACCGCCCGAGCCTTCGAAAGAGGAAGTCCTGCTGACCGAAATCCGGGATGCCCTGAAGAAGTAACGGCTGACGGTCAAACAGGGGCGGCCAGGCGGCCGCTCCTGTCTGCCGGCCCCGGGCCGGCAATCCCGCAATAACTAGTTGATGCCTTCGCCGGAAGTCTTGTCGGTCATCTGGGAGAACTGCTGCGTCAGCAACTGGCTGTCAGACAGTTCCACCATATCCGCGACGATCCGCGCGGACTCGCGCAGCATCAGGTCCGGACGATCGTCCTCTTCGTCTTCGGCCGCGTCCTCGTCGTCGAGTTCGGGGCCGGCGATGTCTTCACCCTGTTCCGCGGCCGCCAACGGGTCGGTGTCGTCCACCAGCGGGCCATCGGCCAGGCCGGCTTCCAGCGCCTTGCGCTCTTCCCGCTTGGCCTCGCGGCGATCCATATCGGCGCGACGCTCGGTTTCCAGCAGCGATACGCGGTGCTCTGCGTACTCGGCGTTGTATTCCTCGATGTCATCCAGCAGCCAGCGGAACTCCTGCTCGCTGGTCACACGATCCTGGAAGTGGAAATCGGCGACCGCGACCATGCGCTCCAGGTCACCGGCGGGCTGGTAGCTGGCCGCATCGATCTCGGTCCACGGCAGGGCGTTGTCCAGCGAGCGTTCGCCATACTCCTGCGGATCGCCGGCGGTCGGGAACCGGATGTCCGGCAACACGCCGCGGTTCTGCGTGGAACCGCCATTGACGCGGAAGAACTGCGCCTGGGTAATCTTCAGCTGACCCATCTGCGGTGAATCGGAGGTCATGCTGTACTGGTCCAGGTCCATCAGCGACTGCACCGTGCCCTTACCGAAGGTCGGCTCACCGATAACGATGCCGCGACCGTAGTCCTGGATGGCCGCCGCGAAAATCTCCGACGCGGAGGCGCTGTAGCGGTTCACCAGCACGGCCAGCGGGCCCTCCCAGGCCATGCCAGGGTCGTCATCTTCCTCGGTGCTGACGCGGCCGTTCGAGCTCTTCACCTGGACCACCGGCCCGCGGTCAATAAACAGGCCGGTCAGCGTGGTCGCTTCCAGCAGTGAACCACCACCGTTGTTACGCAGGTCGATCACCAGGCCTTCGACGCCCTCGGCTTCCAGTTCATCGATCAGGCGGTGAACGTCACGGGTGCTGGAGCGATAGTCCGGCAGGTTCTGGGCCATGCCGTTGAAGTCCAGGTAAAACACCGGCAGGTCGATCACGCCGATCTTCGTCAGCTCGCCGTTGTCCTGCTCAACCTCGATAACCCGGCTGCTGGCGGCCTGCTCCTCGAGCTTGACCTCGTTGCGGACGATATCGATAACGGTGCTGGGCCCTTCGACGCCGACGTCTTCCGGCAGCACTTCCAGCCGCACCACGGAGTCCTTGGGGCCGCGGATCAGGTCGACCACGTCGTCAACGCGCCAGCCGACAACGTCGACCATCTTGCCGTCGGCGTCCTGGCCCACCGCAACCACGCGGTCGCCGGCCTTCAGGCGGCCGTCCTGGTCGGCAGGGCCGCCCGGCACCACGCGCTCGATACGCGTGTACTCGGACTCACGGCCCAGCAGCGCGCCAATGCCTTCCAGCGACAGCTTCATCGAGATCTCGAAGTTCTCGGAGCCACGCGGCGACAGGTAGGCCGTGTGCGGCTCGATGGACTGCGCGAAGGCGTTCATGAAGTAATTGAAGATGTCGTCCGACTCCAGTTCGGCAACGCGACGGTCCATGTTCTCGTAGCGCTCATCGAGCAGCTTGAGAATGTCGTCGTGCTCCTTGCCGGCCAGCTTCAGGCGCAGGTAGTCATTCTTGACCCGCTTGCGCCAGATCTCGTCCAGCTCCTGGCTGTTCAGCGCCCACGGCGCCTCGGTGCGGTCGTACTCGTAATCCTCGTCGACGGTGAAGTCGAATGGCTGCTCCAGCCGCGCGCGGGCATGCTCGGCACGCTCACGCACGCGATCGGAGTAAACGTTGTAGATATCGAACGCCGGGGTCAGGTTGGAGTGGCGCAGCGCGTCATCCATGCCATGACGGAAACGCTGGAATTCGCTGATGTCGGTGGCCACGAAATAGCTGCGATTGGGATCGAGCATCTCGATGTAGCTGTCGAGAATGGCCTCCGAGAGCTGGTCATCCAGCTTGGTGGTCTTGTAATGCCAGTTGGTGAGTAGCTTGGTGGCGATATTGCTGGTGAAGCGCTGTTCCATGCTCGGTTGCAGCTGGACGGCATCGCCTTCGGGCAGGCTGGCCCAGGCGGTGGAGGTCGCCACCATCAGTGGCAGCAGTGTCTTGATGATTCTCAACGCAATATCTCCGTGAAACGGTGTCGTCGGCCCGGCAGGTGGATTCCAGCGCCGTTCAGTTCCGACTATACATGCATGACTTTGTTCCCTTTATCCAGCAATTCAAGCACGAGGGCAAGGGGGCAGCGCCTAAACGTGGGCTTTTTCCGCCGCACCGACCAGCCCGGAACGCTCGGCCATCTCGTCCGCGTGGTAGGACGAGCGCACCAGCGGGCCGGAGGCCACGTGCGTAAAGCCCATCGAATCACCCAGTTCTGCCAGGCGTTCGAATTCGTCCGGCGTCCAGTAGCGGACCACCGGGTGGTGATGCGCGGTCGGCTGCAGGTACTGGCCCAGGGTGACCATGTCGACGTCGTGCTCGCGCAGGTCGGCCAGCGCCACTTCCACCTGGTCCCAGGTCTCGCCCAGGCCCAGCATGATGCCGGACTTGGTCGGCACCTGCGGGTTGCGCGCCTTGAAGTCGCGCAGCAGGCGCAGCGACCAGCCGTAGTCGGCCCCGGGGCGCACATCGCGGTACAGCGGCTCGACGGTTTCCAGGTTGTGGTTGAACACGTCCGGCGGCTCGGCGGACAGGATGTCCAGCGCGCGCTCGGCGCGGCCTTTGCCGCGGAAGTCAGGTACCAGGATCTCCAGCTGGATGCCCGGATTGGCCGCACGTACCCGCTGGATGCACTCGGCAAAATGCGCCGCGCCGCCATCGCGGAGGTCATCGCGATCGACCGAGGTGATCACCACGTAGCGCAGGCGCATCTGGGCAATGGTCTCGGCCAGTTTGCGCGGTTCATCGGCGTCCGGCGGCTTGGGGCGACCATGGGCCACGTCGCAGAAGGAGCAGCGGCGCGTGCAGATGTCGCCCAGCACCATGAAGGTCGCGGTGCCCTTGCCGAAACACTCGTGAATGTTCGGGCAGGATGCTTCCTCGCACACGGTGACAAGGTGCTGCTCGCGCAACTGGCTCTTGAGCCGCTCTACGGCGTTGCCCACGGGCAGGCGCACGCGGATCCAGGGCGGCTTGCGCAGGCGCGGTGAATCGGCGTCAAACTGCGCCGTGTTGCGCGCCATCTTGTCACCACCCACCTGCTTCTGGCCGGCTTGTGGCGAGCCGTTTCCGGCCGCGGTGTCGAGACGAATTGGAATCTTGTGAATATCAGTCATGGTTTAACCTTCGGTCGCGGGCAGGCCATCTGCGCGACGGAACCCCTTATTGTAGCCCAAAGCATAGGCCAGGCAGCTCAATAGCGCCGTTTCGGCCTGTGCCAGGCTGGTATCCGCCAGGTCGGTCAGCCGGGTGACGGCCAGCCCCTCGTAACCGCATGGGTTGATGCGGCTGAAGGGCTCCAGGTCGTTGTTGATGTTGAACGCCAGGCCATGGAACGAGCAACCGCGGCGGACTCTCAGGCCCAGCGCGGCAATTTTCGCTTCGCCCACATAGACGCCGGGCGCGCCTTCACGCCGTTGTGCCTCGATGCCATAGCCGTCCAGCACCTGGATGATGGCGCCTTCGATACGCGTCACCAGCTCACGCACACCCAGCCCCAGCCGGCGCAGGTCCAGCAGCGGGTAGACGACGATCTGCCCGGGGCCGTGATAGGTAACCTGGCCGCCGCGATCGACCTGCACGACCGGGATGTCGCCCGGCGCCAGCACGTGCTCGGCGCGCCCGGCCTGGCCCTGGGTGAACACCGGCGGGTGTTGCACGCACCAGACCTGGTCGGCCGTGTGCTCGTCGCGCTGGTCGGTGAAGCGCTGCATGGCGCGCCACACCGGTTCATAGGGCATCAGGCCCAGGTGACGGATAACCAGCGGCGGTGAAAGGTTCATGTTCGAAGGCGCTCAGAGCGCCATCAGGACTTGCTCGCAGTCGGTCAGGTCCATGTAGATCCGGTCGAGCTGCTCGCGCGACGTGGCGACGATCTTGACCGTCACCGACACGAAGTTGCCCTCGGCACTCTCGTTGATCGCCACGGCTTCACCGGCGTACGGCTCCGCATGGGCGAAAACGATGGTCGTCACCAGTGACTCGAAGTCTTCGCTGGCCCGGCCCATCGCCTTGATGGGGAACATGCACGGGAACTCCAGCAGCGTGGTTTCTTCACTCATCGTCGGCGTCTTCTTCGTCGTCGCCGCCAAACAGGCCACCCACCCACAGCCGGGTCGAATCCCAGCTGCGGCCGAAAAAGCCCGCCTGCTCGACGGCAGCGAGCGCCTGCAGGCCCTGGTCGACCACGGTCTCGCCGTCGAGCGCCACGGTCAGGCGACCCAGTGACTGACCAGCCTCGATGGGGGCCTCCAGTGTCGGCGGCAATTCTACGCGGGCCTCGAGGTCGTCGTAGCGTCCACGCGGTATGGTGACGAACAGGTCCTGGCCAATGCCGATTCCGACTTCCTCGCCTTCGCCCTTCCAGACCCGCGCGCGGGCCAGTTCATCACCAGCCTTGTACAGCTGCACTGTTTCGAAGAAACGGAAACCGTAGTTGAGCAGCCCCTGGCTCTCGCTGGCGCGCGACTGCTCGGAGGCCGAGCCCATGACCACGCTGATCAGGCGCATGCCGTCGCGCTTGGCGCTGGCGGCCAGGCAGTAGCCGGCGGCCTCGGTGTGACCGGTCTTCAGGCCATCGACAGCCGGGTCGCGCCACAACAGGTTGTTGCGGTTGTGCTGGCGGATGTCGTTGAAGGTGAATTCTTTCTGCGAGAACCAGGCGTACTGTTCCGGAAACTCGCGGATGATGGCCGCGCTCAGGATCGCCATGTCGCGTGCCGTACTGTAGTGGTTCTCGTCCGGCAGGCCAGTGGAGTTCATGAAATGGCTGTTATTCATGCCCAGCTGTTCGGCGTAGTGGTTCATCACGCCCGCGAACGCGTCCTCGGTACCGGCCAGGAATTCGGCCATGGCCACGCAGGCGTCGTTGCCCGACTGGATGACAATGCCCAGGATCAGGTCTTCAACGGTGACCTGCATGCCCGGTTCGATGAACATGCGTGAGCCGCCCGTGCGCCAGGCCTTTTCGCTCACCGGCACGACATCACCCAGCGCAATGTTGCCGCGTGCCAGCTCCTGGAACACCACGTAGGTGGTCATCAGCTTGGTCATGCTGGCGATATCGGCACGCTCATCGGCGTTGTGATCCACCAGCGTGCGGCCGGAGTGGAAATCCACCAGGATGTAGTTGCTGGCGCCCAGCTGCGGCGCAGCCGGGGTCGGCATCGCCGCCGGCGGGTTCGGCGTCGGGTTCAGGGTGGGGGTCTGCGCGCCGGCCGCGAAGGACAGCGCAAGGGCCGCGAAGGCGACCATTCTGGTTATCGTGTTCAGCATGTAAAACCCGGTATTTCGTTCAATGGACATTGTGCCACTCATCGCCTCACTGTATGTGGGCGTTCGTAGCCCAGTTCAACGACACGCGCCGCCGTGTCCTCCAGATCGACCAGTTGCCTGAACGGCCCGATAAAGACTTTGTAGTACCCGCTATCGCGGTCCACGTCGACCTTTTTCACCCGCCCCTTCTCCAGCGCCTTTTCCAGTGACCGGGCGGAATCCTTGCTCTTGAACGCGCCGGCCTGCAGGTAGGTATCGTCCGGCAGCTTGCGGTCGGCACGGCGGTCATCGAAGGTGATGGCGCGCACTTCGACCCGGGCGGTGCCCTGGTCGACGTAGCCCAGCCGTAGCGCGGCACCGTAGGACAGGTCGATAATCCGGTCCGAATGAAACGGCCCGCGGTCATTGATCTTGACGATTACCTTCTTGCCGTTGTCCAGGTTGGTGACCTCGGCGTAGGTCGGCAGCGGCAGGCTACGGTGGGCGGCCGTGGCCTTGTACAGGTCATACGGCTCGCCGCTCGAAGTCGGCCGGCCATGGAACTTGGTGCCGTACCAGGACGCCACGCCACGCTCACGATAACCCGAAGCGCTGGGCATGACCGTGTAGGTCCTGCCCCAGACCTCGTAGGTGGGCCCGTTGCCGTACCGCGCCCTGGGCTCTGGCTCCGGCACCGCGTCTTTGACATCGGAGGCGTGGATACGTTTGCCCGGCGCGCCGTCGCGGTCCGGCCTGGAAGGCGCCTTGTCGCGGCTGGCACAGGCCGCCACGAGGGCGACCAGCAGGGTGATGGTGAGTACCCGCCAGGCGTGCATCACGGCGCCATGCCTTCACGCAGCGCTTCGCTGAGCTGGTAGACGGCCATCGCGTACATCTTGCTGCGGTTGTAGCGGGTGATGACGTAGAAATTGTGGAACACCATCCAGTATTCATCCCGGTCCTGCTGCTCCAGGCTGACCAGCGCCGCCTCGCGCTCCGGGTCCAGGTCGGTGGCGCTGCGGTAGCCCTTCTCGTGCAGGTCCAGCACCGTCAGCTCCGGCTTGTAGCCGGCCTTGAGCAGGCTGAAGTCGGCGCCCTCGCCGGCTTTCGCTCGGCGCGCCACGGGGCCGCCGGCCTCCCAGCCGTGCTCGGCCAGGTAGTTGGCGACACTGGCGATGGCATCCGGGCGCGAGCGCCACAGGTCACGGCGACCATCGTCGTCAAAATCAACGGCGTAGGCGCGGTAGCTGGAGGGCATGAACTGCCCCATGCCCATGGCGCCGGCGTAGGAACCGGTGACCTCTTCCAGCGGCAGCTCTTCCTCGCTGCCCAGCAGCAGGTAGTTCATCAGCTCGGAGGAAAAGAATTCGGAGCGGTCACGGGTGCGGTCGCTGGGGTAATGAAATGACAGCGTCGCCAGCGAGTCCAGTACGCGGTAATTACCGGTGATGCGCCCATAGAACGTTTCCACACCGATAATCGAAACGATGAACTGCGGGTCCACGCCGAACTGCTCCGACACCTGGTTGATCAGCGCCTCGTTCTCGCGCCAGAACGCCACGCCCTCGGCGATGCGCTGGTCGGTGATGAAAATCGGCCGGTAGTCGTACCACGGCTTGCCTTCCGCCGGCCGGGCGATGGCGTCGGCGATCGATTGCTTGAACTCGGCGCCACCCAGCAGGGCGCGCACGGAGGCCGCATCCAGCCCATGCTCGGCGACGGCCTTTTCGATAAAGGCGTCTTCGCCCGGATGGGTCTCCGCGACCGCCATGGGGGCCAGGGAAACCAGCAGGAATAGCAAGGGTGTTCGTGTCATCGGGTAAATTTCCTGTGCCCGTAAACGGACATCATGATGCCAAAGCCGGCCAGCAAGGTCACCGCCGACGTGCCACCGTAACTGATCAGCGGCAACGGCACACCCACGACGGGCAGAACGCCGGAAACCATGCCCCCATTGACCAGCACATAGACAAAAAGTGTCATGGCCAGGCTGCCGGCGACCAGCCGCGACCACGTGTCACGGCCCACGCTGGCGATATACAGGCCACGCCCGGCAATGTACAGGTACAGCGCCATCAGCGCGATGACACCGACCAGGCCAAACTCCTCGGCCAGTACCGCGAGGATGAAATCCGTGTGTCGCTCAGGGATGAACTCCAGTCGCGACTGCGTACCGTTCAGCCAGCCCTTGCCCGCCAGGCCGCCGGAACCCACGGCGATTTTCGACTGGATGATATTCCAGCCCTGCCCCAAAGGGTCGGACTCCGGGTTGAGGAAGGTCCTGACCCGGTTGCGCTGGTACTCGTGCATGACCAGCCACAGCGCCGGCAATGCGGCCAGGGCGGTGGCGCCCAGGCCAAGGATCACGCGCCATCGCAGGCCGGCCAGGAACAGCGTGAAACAACCGCTAACGCCCACCAGCAACGCGGTACCCAGGTCTGGCTGACGCGCGATCAGCAGCGCGGGAACGACCAGGATCGCGCCGGCGATCGCGCCATCCTTAAACCCGGGCGGCAGCACCCGGGGGTGCAGGTACCAGGCCACCATCATTGGCACGGCCAGCTTCATGATTTCCGAGGGCTGGAACCGGACCACGCCAAAGTCCAGCCATCGCTGAGCGCCCTGGCCCACACCCAGCCAGGCAGTCGCGGCCACCATGACCAACCCAAGCGCGTACAGCCACGGCGTCCATCGCCGCAGTACATGCGGCGGCACCTGGCTGATTGCCAACAGGATGGCGATACCGACACCCAGCCGCAGCGCCTGCCGGTACACCAGCCCCAGGTCTTCACCGGATGCGCTGTAGAGCACGAACAGGCCACCGCCCATGACCGTCAGCAGGGCCAGCAGCAAGGGCAGGTCCAGCCGCGGCAGGCCGAACAGGCCGGGTAAAGACCACCTCATGGCAGTGCTTCCTGTGACAGCCAGGCGTCGATGACCGTGCGCGCCATGGGTGCCGCCACCAGCGAACCGGCGCCACCATGCTCGGCGACCACGGCCACGGCGATGCGCGGCGAATCGTAGGGTGCAAAGGCGACGAACAGCGCGTGGTGCCGCAACGCGGCGGCCACGGTCTCATTGTCATACTCCTGGCCGCGCGCCAGAGTGAAGACCTGCGCGGTGCCGGTCTTGCCGGCGATTTCCCAGGGTGCGTCGACACCGATCTCCCGCGCCGTGCCACGCGTACCGTTCACCACCCGGCGCATGCCTTCCCGGACCCACTCCCAGTTGCCCTCGTTGACCACTGGAATCTCGTAGGCCAGCGGCGCACGGATCTCTTCCACCTCATCATCGTCGGCATGCTTGGCCGCAAACACCACCCGGGGTTCCCAGCGCTGGCCACCATTGACCAGCGCCGCCACGGCATTCGACAGTTGCAACGGCGAGGTCACATTGAAGCCCTGGCCGATGCCGGCAATGACCGTCTCACCGGGGTACCAGGGTTCGTTGTAACGGCCGCGCTTCCAGTCCCTTGACGGCAGCACGCCGCTGGTCTCGCCCGGCAGGTCGATCCCGGTCGCCTGGCCGAAACCGAACTGCGCCAGGTAGTCGTGCATGGCATCGATACCCATGGTCACGGCCATGTCGTAGAAATAGGTATTCACCGACTCTTCCAGCGCACCGCGGATATCCACCCAGCCATGACCGCCGCGTTTCCAGTCACGGTACGGACGGTCGTAGTTGGGCAGGCGATAGGCGCCGCTGGAAAAAACGCGGTGCTCGCGCCCATAGACACCCAGCTCCAGCCCGGCCAGGCCAACGAATGGCTTCAGCGTTGAGCCGGGCTCATACCCACCCGACAGCGCGCGGTTGAACAAGGGTTTACCGGGCTGCGCGAGAATCGCCTCGTAGCTGGCCTGGCGAATGCCGTCGACGAACAGGTTGGGATCGAACGCCGGCTTGCTGACCATCGCGATCACCGCGCCGTCGCGCGGGTCGATGGCCACCACGGCACCCGGCTGGTCACCCAGCGCCTCCCATGCGGCGCGCTGGACCTCGATATCGATGGACAGCACCAGGTCGCTGCCCGGCACCGGCGCCTCGCGCTCGAGCACGTCCAGCACGCGGCCAACGGCGTTGGTTTCGACCTTTTCCATGCCTGAGTGACCATGCAGCACGCCTTCCCACGAGCGCTCGACACCAAGCTTGCCGATGTGGGTGGTGCCGCGATACTCATCCACATCGACATTGGCCAGGTCGCGCTCATCGACACGACCGACGTAGCCCAGCACGTGGGTCAGCAGCTCCCCGTAGGGATAGTGCCGGGACAGGTAGGGCACGGCCTCGACGCCCTCGAACCGGTGCCGATTGACCGCGAAGCGGGCCATTTCCGCCTCGTCGAGCGCAAACCGCAGCGGCACGCTCTCGAACTCGCGGTAACGGCCGCGGGCACGATGAAAGCGGGCACGGTCTTCCTCGTCGATTTCCACCAGCTCGGCCAATGCGTCCAGCGTGGCTTCCAGGTCGCCCACCTTTTCCGGGATCAACTGCAGGCGGAACGCCGGGCGGTTCTCGGCCACGGGGCGGCCGCGGCGGTCGTAGATCAGTCCACGGGTGGGCGCCACCGTCCGCACCTGTACGCGGTTGGACTCGGAGCGCGTGGTGAAATCCTGGTGATGAATGACCTGCAGCCACAGGTAGCGCGACAGCAACGCCGTGGTGAGCACCAGGATGCCGATAAAACCGACGATGGCGCGGCCACGGAACACCGAGGCCTCGGCGGCATCATCCTTCAGCGGCCGGTTGAGTGGCGTGGCGTTCACGGGTGCCGGGACTGGCGACGCCGCAGTCTCATGAAATCCATCACCAGGAACAACCACGGCCAGATGGCCATGCCCACCAACGGCGCGAGCCAGTAGTGCCAGGTCGGCACGGGCTCACCCAGCAGCGCGGTGATCCACAGCAGGATGATGCGGTCATTGACCAGCAGCGCCAGCACCGCCAGCGCCTGCTGCCAGGGCGGAAAGAAGCGCATCCGCGCGCGGAAATGGCGGACCAGGTAAACAATGACAACCAGGCTGAGCGCGTGCATGCCCATCAGGCTGGCGCTTAGCAAGTCCAGCAGCAGGCCGATGGCGAAGGCCGCGCCCAGGCTTACGGGCCGTGGTACCTCCAGGCTCCAGTAGATCAACACCAGCGCCACCCAGTAGGGGCGCAACGGTTCCACCGCCGGCGCCAACGGCAGCAGCGTCAGCACCATGGCGATCGCCAGGGCCAGGGCCAGCAGGCGGGCGCTGTCCTGTCCGCGGATCACTGGACATCCTCAGTGGCTTCGGGCGCGATCACCAGCAGCACTTCGCGACCACGATCCAGCGCCGCGGTTGGGCGCGCCTCGACCATCGCGAATGCACCATCGGTGTCGCGGTCGATCGCGGAAATCACGGCGACCGGGAATCCGGCGGGAAAGCGGTCGCCCAGGCCGGAGGTCACCAGCATGTCGTCGGGCCGGACATCGGCCTGTATGGGCAGGTTGGGCAGGCGCAGCCGCGCCGGGTCGCCCGTGCCGTAGGCCACGGTGCGCTGGCCGGTGCGAAGGATCTGCACAGGGAGCGCGTGCTCGGGATCGGAGATCAGCCGCACCCGGGACTGGCCCCACTGGATGGATTCGACCTGCCCCATCACGCCCAGGCCATCGATCACGGCCTGGCCGACAGAAACGCCATCGACCTGGCCCCGGTCGATCACCACCTGGTGGGCATAGGGATCCAGGCTCACGGATATCAGTTCGGCGAAACGAAAATCGAGTTGCCGCCCCTCGGTGGCCCGCAGCAGGTCGCGCAGGCGCTGGTTTTCCTCGACCAGGGCAGCCATCTGCAGCATCTGAGCCGACTGGCCGAGCACCTGGCTTTCCAGTCGCTCGTTTTCCGCGGCCAGTCGCGACCATGAACGGGAGTAGCCGGCAACACCGCGCAGCGCGCGCGCCGGCAGCTCAGCAAGCAGGTAGACGGGCTCGACCGCGTAGTCCAGCGCCGCCCTGATCCGGGGGATAAAGCGGCCACTCTGGTCCATCGCCATCAACAACACGGACAGCAACAGGTAGAGCATCAGGCGGGGAGTGCTGAGCCGCCCCTGGCCGGTACCGCGGTTGACGTCGGGGTTATCGATTCGCACCGGGGCGGTTCAGGCGGGATCAGGTGATGGCAAAGAAATCTCCGCGATTCTGGTCGATCATCTCCAGCGCCTTGCCGCCACCACGGGCGACACAGGTCAGGGGATCATCGGCCAGGAACACGGGCAGGCCGGTTTCTTCGCTGAGCAGTTTGTCCATGCCGCGCAGCAGCGCGCCACCGCCGGTGAGCACGATGCCGGTCTCGACCACGTCGGCGCACAGTTCCGGCGGCGTCAGTTCCAGTGCCACCTTGACCGCCTCGACCATGCTGGACAGGCTTTCGCTCAGCGCCTCGAGCACTTCATTGGAATTGATGGTGATGCGGCGCGGCACACCTTCGGCCAGGTTGCGGCCAGACACGGTCAGCTCCGTGGGCTCGTCATCCGGCCAGGCGCAGCCGATCTCGATCTTGATCTGCTCGGCCGTGGTCTCACCAATCAGCGTGCCGTAATTGCGGCGGACGAAGTTGACGATCGCCTCGTCGCACTGGTCGCCACCCACACGCACGGAGTTCGAGTAAACCAGGCCGTTGAGGGAAATCACGGCCACTTCCGAGGTACCGCCGCCGATGTCGAGCACCATGGCGCCACGCGCCTCGTGCACCGGGATACCGGCACCGATGGCCGCTGCCATGGGCTCTTCGACCAGGTAGACCTCGCGCGCGCCGGCGCCTTCGGCGGATTCCTTGATGGCCTTGCGCTCCACCTGCGTGGACGAGCACGGCACGCACACCAGCACGCGCGGACTGGGCCGCAGGAAACGCGATTCATGCACCTTCTTGATGAAGTGCTGCAGCATGGCCTCGGTCATGTTGAAGTCGGCGATGACGCCGTCTTTCAGGGGTCGAACGGTACGGATGTTGCCGGGTGTGCGGCCCAGCATTTTCTTGGCGGCAGCGCCCACCGCGGCCACGGACTGCGGGCCACCGGGGCCACGGTCCATGCGCACCGCCACCACCGACGGCTCGTCCAGGACAATGCCCTGGCCACGTACGTACACCAGCGTATTGGCGGTGCCAAGATCGATCGAAAGGTCGTTGGAAAACAGACCACGGAGACTTTTGAATACCATTATATGTGTCCCGGGGGGAGAAACCGTCGCAGGGGGTGGGCTAGGGTATCAGCACGGCCCTTTTCCGGCAAGCTGGCGCCCTGCCGCAAACCCTTTGTTCATGCGGTTTTTAGACGCGCCGAACGGCACTGTCGTATTCCGCTACAATTCGCCACTCGGCCCATTTTTAGAGAGAATTCATGTCAGCGCTGATCTGCGGCTCGCTCGCCTACGACACCATCATGGTCTTCCCGGAAAAATTCCGCGACCACATCCTCCCCGAACAGATGCACATCCTTAACGTCAGCTTCCTGGTTCCACAGCTGCGGCGGGAGTTCGGCGGCGTGGCGGGCAACATCGCCTACAACCTGAAACTGTTGGGCGGCAAACCCTACCCCATGGGTACGGTGGGCGATGATTTCGGGCCGTACATGGGCCGGCTCGACAAGCTGGGCATCTCGACGCGCTACATCCGCCACATGGAAGGTGAGTTCACACCGCAGGCGTTTATCACCACCGACCTGGAAGACAACCAGATCACCGCCTTCCACCCCGGCGCCATGGCCCACAGCCACCTGAACAAGGTCGCCGACAGCGATGGCATCCGCATTGGCATCGTCGGGCCGGACAGCAAGCAGGCCATGCTGCAGCACAGTCGCGATTTCCCGGCCGCCGGCATTCCGCACATCTTCGACCCGGGCCAGGCCATGCCGCAGTTCAATGGCGTAGAACTGCGCGAGTTTGTCGCCAATGCCGACTGGATCATCACCAATGATTACGAGTTCAAGCTGCTGTCGAACCGCACCGGCCTGTCTGAAAGCGAGATCGCCGGCCAGGTGAAGGCCCTGGTGGTCACCCGCGGCGGCGAGGGTTCAGTGCTGCATGAAGGCGGCAACACCCTGGTCATCGAGCCCGCACCGGCCAGCGAGATCAAGGACCCGACGGGCTGCGGCGACGCCTACCGCGCCGGCTTCATCCACGGCATCCTCGAAGGCAAGGACCTGGCCACCGCCTGCCGCCTGGGCTCGGTCATGGGCGCGATCAAGATCGAACACCTGGCGCCGCAGCACCACGAGCCGACGAAAGATGAAATCGCCGAACGCTTCCAGGCCGCCTACGGCTACCGATTCGACGCCTGAAGCTTTGGGGTCAGAGTAAGGGGTCAGAGTCGTGACTCTGACCCCTTACTCTGACCCCTTACTCTGACCCCTTACTCTGACCCCTTACTCTGACCCCACATTTTCAGCTGTCGCAGGTGCTTCCACACAACGGCCTGCGGCAGATTGATCGCCATTGATTCCATACAGCGCTCAAGCCAGCCGTCACGGTTCTCCAACCGGTCGATCGC
The DNA here is from genome assembly GCF_008725655.1 of Marinihelvus fidelis. Lineage (NCBI taxonomy): Bacteria > Pseudomonadati > Pseudomonadota > Gammaproteobacteria > Chromatiales > Wenzhouxiangellaceae > Marinihelvus > Marinihelvus fidelis. The sequence goes on from NZ_VYXP01000006.1 coordinate 323,437, forward strand.
CTTCCCAAGATCAACCTGGACGCTTTCTCCGTAGGCATCCGAGGACTTAGCCACTGCCTTTTCAAGCAGTGCCTTTCCCGGGTTCATCATCGCCAGGTCGATCACGTCCCTGTTAAACGCGCCATCATCCAGCCAGCGATCCGAGTTCGCCAACAGTTTGCTGCTGGCCATGTCCAGGGGCGATAGCGTGGCGACCCCACAAATGAAATCTTCGGATCCCTGTGTTTCGAGCGCAATCCGCCCTTCCAGGACAATCTCGAACTTGATCGGCCTGCCAACAACTTCCAGCATGGTGCGGATACCGTACTGGTCGGCACGCGTGTCCCCGATATGCCCGAACGGATGCGTCTTGCTAACAAACAGGTTGGCCAGTCCAGGACTGGCCAGTTGACGCAGTTGCCGGTATCCCTGTTTCGATGACACGAGAAAATCGATATCCACGGACTCGCGAAACTCGCCATAACGCATGGCGATGGCGGTACCTCCGCCGAAGTAGCAACGACACCGGGCCAGAAGGTCACCGTCGAGAGCACTGAGCACCTGCGCGATTGCCTGGTGATGCTTTCGCGCAAACATGACTCAATTCCCGGAGTGAGCCTGGCCGAACAGTTCGCGCAGACCATCAATCAGCTGAACTTCCTCCGCCGAAAGCTCACCCAGCTCCAGATGACGCTGGTTGCGCTCAAAGATGTCGAGCACTTCACGCGCAGTCAACTCGGCGGCACCATCGCGGACATGCCAGGCAAGCCGCCTGAGTGCGGGATAGTCTGCCAGGTTGATTCGGACAGGCACGACGGCGCCGCTTGCTTCCCGCGACTGCGATGTGTTGTCCGATAGGCCAAGATTCAACCCCAGCACTTTCGCGGCGCTGGCCCAGGCGCCCATAGTGACCGATGGCTCACCCTTTTCAATACGGTACCAGGTGATACGCGACATACCCGCCGCCTCAGCCGCCACCGTCGCGCTCAGATTCAGCGCTTTGCGCCGCACCCTGATGCGTTCGCCAAGTGCATGCAGCGCCTTTGCATTAGTCGCAGAGATTTTTGGACTCTTTGCAGGCATAGTGTTTCTCATTATGTTCTTTTATCCGCATGTGTCAACAATGAGAAACATTTTTAAGCCTTTTTGGTCTCTATGCCTGCCAAGGCAGGCGCGTGATATCGAACAACGTCGCAAGCCCACCAACTCAGCGAGTGAAAGCGGAAAAGGTTGACTTTAAGAGGGCATTTGCGCAGAATTCCCGGCCCCGTGCTTCCCGGCTCGGGAAACCCTATGGTGATGTAGCTCAGCTGGTTAGAGCGCGGCACTCATAATGCTGAGGTCGGTGGTTCAAGTCCACCCATCACCACCACATTCCGAAACGGGCCGTAACCCCAGGTTGCGGCCCGTTTTCTTTTGGCGCCTCAGTCAGGTTGGCCCGTCGACATCCGGTCGCGCGCTTCGGCCACCTTGCCCTGCAGCTGGCGGCCCCATTCCTCGTTGATTTCCTTCACGCGGGCCACGTACTCGGGGTTTTCGTGCGCGGGCACATCGATCTTGTACAGGTTGGCGATTTCCTGCATGGAAGACCGATCCAGTTCCTCGAAAGTGGCGGACAGGTGGCTGGCCTCGTCGTGAGGGAAGCCCAGCGCTTCCAGCGCCGAGCGGCCGGCGCGGATGGCGCTGTCGTAGGTCTCGCGGATGACGTCGCGGCAGCCCACCGACCACAGCTCGTAGGTGTGGTTGCGGTCCCAGGCGCGGGCGATGACATGCAGGTGCGGATAGTTTTCGACCAGGTAGCGGGTCAGCGCGGTGATCTGCTCGCGGCCATCGATAGCAACGATGAACAGCTTTGCATGCTCGACACCGGCGGCGTGCAGCATATCCGGGCGCGTGGCATCGCCGTAGTAGGCCTTGACGCCGAAGCGCTGCAGGATTTCCAGGTGCGCGGCGCTGTAATCGATGACCGTGGTCTGGAAGCCCATGCCACGCAGCATGCGGTTGATGATGCCGCCGAAGCGGCCATTGCCGGCGATGATGATGTCGCTGGTCTCGTCGATATCATCCGCCTCGCGGTTCTGCCGTGACGCGAATCGTGGCGCGATGAACCGGTCATAGGCGATGAACAGCAGCGGCGTCAGCAGCATCGACAGCGCCACCACCAGCAGCAACTGGTCGGCCAGCATGGGCGGCAACACCGCGTTGTCGACCGAGAACGCCAGCAGCACGAAGCCGAACTCACCGGCCTGCGCCAGCGACAGGGCCAGCAGCCAGCGGTCGGCGCCCACCAGCCCGAACACCCGCCCCAGCACCAGCAGGATGATCACCTTCAGCGCGATCAGCCCCAGCGTCAGCGACAGCACCAGGCCCCACTCGTCGAACAGCAGGCCGAAATCGATGCCCGCACCGACGGTCATGAAGAACAGTCCCAGCAGCAGACCCTTGAACGGGTCGATATCGGACTCGAGCTCGTGCCGGTACGGGCTGTTGGCCAGCGTCACGCCGGCGATAAAGGTCCCCAGCGCCGGCGACAGCCCGACCAGGGACATCAGCAGCGCGATACCGACCACCAGCATCAGCGCGGCCGCGGTGAACAATTCGCGCATGCGTGTGACGGCGATGAAGTTGAACATCAGTCCGGTCAGGCGGCTGCCCCCCACCAGTACCGCGGCGATCACGCCCACGGTCACCGCCACGGCCTGCCAGGCCTCGAGTCCGGCGACCAGGCTCATCGAGCCATGACCGCTGTCGTCGTGCCCGGCCGGGGCCGCCGTCATCAACTCTGGCAGGGCCAACAGCGGAATGAGGGCCAGCATCGGGATGACCGCGATGTCCTGGAACAGCAGCACGGAAAACGTGGCCCGGCCGCCATCACTGCGCATCAGCCCCTTCTCGTTCAGGGTCTGCAGCACGATGGCCGTCGACGACAGCGCCAGCACCAGGCCGGTGGCCAGGGCGACCTGCCAGGGCAGCTCGAACAGCAGCGCCACCGCCATCACCACGCCGGCCGTGCCCACAACCTGCAGGCCACCCAGGCCCAGCAACTGCCCGCGAAGCCGCCACAGGCGCTGCGGTTCCAGCTCCAGGCCGACGATAAACAGCATCATTACCACGCCGAATTCGGCGAAATGTTGCAGCGTGATGACATCGACCTTCAGCAGGCCCAGCAACGGCGACAGCGCGATGCCCGCCAGCAGGTATCCCAGCACCGATCCCAGCCCCAGCCGGGTCGCGATAGGCACCGCAACCACGCCCGCGAACAGGAACATGAAAACCAGTAACAGGTATTCAGCCAAGACTCCGCTCCCCGAAAAACTGCCTACAGCTTACGGGTTTCCGGTTCGCGCGGAAATCCGGGGTCAGCGGGTGGACAGGAAGGCGCCCAGCGCCGCCGGCCCGTCCTGCGGCCACCGGCCGTCGGGCATCGGCGTGGTCACGAGCGCCGCCGGGTCCAGCACCACGTGCTTGATCCGCTCACGGTGCCAGGTATAGACAATATGGACCCGGCCATCGCGGGCCTGGATCACCGCCGGGTAGGAAAACTGCCGGCCTGGCTCGTCAATGTAATCGAGCACCAGCGCGGCCTCCCAGTCCTGGCCATTGTCGCTGAGCGCGACGTTGAGAATGCCCCGGCCCTTGTGGCCCATGCCCGGCTGCTCGCGGGTCGAGTGGTTATAGACCAGCAACTGGCGGCCATCGTGCAACGTTACGGCGTCGAAGCCCGAGTTGTTGTTGGGCAAGGCGCCCGCGGTCACCGGCGACCAGCTGGCGCCGCCATCGGAAGACCAGCTCTCGGCCATGAAACCATGTTCCGAACGCGTCCGGCAGAGCATCTGGATACGCCCGTCCGCGTGCGTGAGCAGGGTTGGCTGGATGGCGCCGATCTCGTCAGGGTCGTTGAGTGAGGCACTCCGCTGCCATGTCAGCCCGCCGTCAACGCTGCGCTCGACATGCACGCGCCAGCCGTCGTCCTCGGTGCTGGACCCGGCGACGATGGTGCCATCGGCAAGCTGGACCGGCTTGTTCTTGACCGGCCCGATCAGCCCGTCACCCAGCGCGCGCGCTTCACTCCAGGTCAGTCCGTCATCGGCCGACGTTTTCACCATGGCGGTCCAGGCCTCGATCCGCGGCGCGACCTTGTAGAACAGCGCCACGTCCCCGCCTTCTGGCTGGAACAGCACCGGGTTCCAGGTGGCCGAGCGGCTGCCGTCCGGTTGCACGCCGTCCGCGACGGAAACCGGCGCGGACCAGGCGCCCCCCCGGCGGCTTGCGCGAAGACCAGATCTCGACATCGTCGGCACCCTCGGAACTGCCGCCGAAAAAGGCCGTCAGCAACGTGCCGTCATCCAGTTCCGCCAACGTGGCCGCGTGGCAGGACTCAAACGGCGCCGACTCGAAGACGTACTCGGCCAGCACCAGCCCCGGCCGGTCGTCGGATGACCATGCACCCGACCATGGCGCCATCAGTACCAGGGCGAACAAAGCAGCGGTGAGTGCCGGCGGAAAGCGCTTGATTTTGCGAGCGATGAACATTGACGTTGGTGCAACCATGCGAAGATAATCAAAATATATTCGTAAATTATAGAAACCGCAGGCTCGATACAACCATGACCGCATTCCCCCTCCGCGCAGGCGCCGCAATCACCATCACCGCGCTCCTGGCCGCTGCCAATGCCCAGGCCCAGCCCGTCAGGCTGACCGAGACCGAATGGCACGGCGTCGGCACCTACAAGATCGAGATGCGGGTGGGCACCGTGTACTTCGAAAAGGACAACGGCGTCTCGGGCTTCAAGAGCTTTATCGACCGCGCCGGCAATGACTGGGTGGCGTCCTACCTTCCGCCCGGGCCCAATGGCGACTTCCGCGGCTTTCCCAACAGCGTTGGCAATTTCGGCCACGCCGGTCGCGACAGCGGCTCGACCACCACCATCGTCGATGGCATCACCGAGGGCGACGTGGTGATCCTGGAGTCCAGCAACGACGATTTCACGTTCCGCTACCACTTCCTGGCCGATCGCGTGGCCATCGAGGTGCTGCGTTCGACCGGCGATTACCATTTCCTGCTGGAAACCGTGGCCGGCGGCAGCGCCACCGAGGGCGACTGGTACGTCACCGCCGATGGCCGCAGGCGCATTCCCACCGAAGCCGGCGAGCTGGACGACTTCACGCCCGAATGGGTGTACCTGGGCGACCCGGACGTCGACCAGGTGATGTTCTTCGCCAAGGCGCCGGATGACGACGCGCCGAACGAAAACCATCGCCAGTTTCGGCCGGGCAACGTCCACAACATGGACCTCTACAGCTTTGGCCGTACGGGCGCCGAGCACGGCTACGAGACCCATGGCATGAACGGCAACGAGCATGTCGCCATCATCGGCTTCGTGTCCGCCGGGCGCACCCACAACGAGATGGCGGCGCTGATCGAGGGCTACCTGGCGGACCCGTTTACGCCAGGCGTCGGCCCGGTCCGGTTGTGGGGCCGCGAGCTGCTGGACCGTGACCCGGACTGGTATGGCAGCGAGGAAGCCATCGCCATCGCCGATGCGGTGGTTCGCTACCAGTCCTACCAGGGCGGCTGGCCGAAAAGCACCGACCTGGCCCGGCCGCCGTTGACGGAGGGCGACGTGCCCAGGGCCGGCGACGGCCGTGCCAACAGCCTGGACAACGACGCGACCACCGTGCCAATGGCCTACCTGGCCCGCGTCGCGACCGCCACTGGCGACTTCGCCTGGCGCGCCGCCTTCAATCGCGGCCTGGATTACCTGTTCGCGGCCCAGTACGACAACGGCGGCTGGCCCCAGTTCTGGCCGCTGCGTGACGGCTACTACTCGCGTATCACCTACAACGACGATGCCATGGTCAACGTGCTGAACCTGCTTCGCGACGTCGCCAGCGGCGAAGCGCCCTACGCCTTCGTCGACGACAAGCGTCGCCAACAGGCCGCCGAGGCCGTGGCGCGGGGCATCGATTGCATCCTGCGCACGCAGGTCCGCCAGGACGGACGCCTGACCGCGTGGGGCGCGCAGCATGATGAGAACACGCTGGCGCCGGCCTGGGCCAGGGCCTACGAGCCGCCGTCGCTGTCCGGTAACGAAACCGTCGGCATCCTGGCCTTCCTGATGAGCCTCGACGACCCGTCACCGGACGTCATCGCGGCCGTCGATGCCGGTGTCGCCTGGCTGCAGGAGGTCGCCATCGAGGGCCAGCGCCTGGACCTGGTGCACAACCCCGACGGCCGCCTGGAGCGCATCATCACGCCCGACCCGGATGCCCCACTGTTGTGGGCCCGGTTCTACGAACTGGAGACCAACCGGCCGCTGTTCCTGGATCGCGATTCGGTCTATCGCTACGACTTTTCCGAGATCGGCTATGAACGTCGCAGCGGCTACAACTACCACGGCCACTGGCCCGCTGAATTGCTGGCCGACGACTACCCGGCCTGGCATGAACTACTCGAAAACCATAACTAGAACACTCGACAAGGAACTGCTCATGAAACAAAGGCTCACCACCCTGGCCTGCGCCGCTCTGCTGGCGGCCGGCGCAGGCAACATCACGACGGCGCAGGCCGCCCCGCCATCGAATGAGGAAGTACGCGCCGCGATGCAACGCGCCACCACGTTCTTCAGCGACAACGTGTCACTCAACGGCGGCTACGTCTGGGTGGTCAGCGATGACTTCAGCCGCCGCTGGGGCGAAGTGCCGGCCCGGCCGTCACAGATCTGGCTGCAGGGCGGCACCGAGAGCGTCGGCGACATCATGCTGGATGCCTGGGAGGCCACCGGTGACCCGCTGTACCTGGACGTCGCCCGCAAGGCAGCCGACGCCATCGTCTACGGCCAGCAGCCCACGGGCGGTTGGCACTACTTCATCGACTTCGACCCGCCGGGCCTGATGGACTGGTACCGCGACGTGGCCTCGCGCTTCATCTACGGCTACGAGGAGTACCGCTACTACTACGGCAACGCCACCTACGACGACAGCGTCTCGCAGGATGCCGCCGGCTTTTTGCTGCGGTTCTACAACCTGACACTGGAAGCGGCCTACCGCGCGCCGTTGCTGGAGGCCCTGGATTTCCTGCTGGCGTCTCAATACCCCAACGGTGCCTGGCCGCAACGCTGGCCGCTGCACCAGGATCCGGATGACGATCGTCCCGACTACCCCGACCTGTACACGCTGAACGACGGCGCCATGCGCGCCAACATCAACCTGCTGCTGGACGCCTGGTCGACGCTGGGTGACCCACGCTATCTCGAAGCCGCCCGCCGCGGTGGCGACGCACTGATCGCGCTGCAGGGCCCCGATGGCCAGGCCGCATGGCCCGAGCAGGCGGGTTTTGACCTGGCGCCCGCCGCGGCCCGCACCCACGAGCCGCCGGGCTATGTCGTGCGCGAGAGCCTGGGCGCGCTGGCCACGCTGGAGCGCCTGTACCTGGTCACCGGCGACGCGCGCTACCTGGCGCCGGCACCGAGCGCGTTTGACTGGTTCGAGCGCATCAACCGCGAGTCCGCGGAGCAGCGTTATCCGCGACCCCGTTACTGGGAGCACGGCAGCAACCGGCCGTTGTACAACGTCCGTATCCCTGGCATGGACGACATGGGTCACGGCCTGTACAAGTGGAGCACCGACCCGTCGGAGACGGACTGTGACGGCGCACCCTGCCAGGGCGATGGCGAGCCGTTCGTGGATGTCGCACCACTACGCGCCCGCTATGCCGAAATCCAGTCGCTGGACACGGCGCCGGCCCGCCAGGCCGCGCTGGTCGCACGCCAGGCCGCCGAGCACGAGCACGAACGTACCCAGCGCCTGTCCGGCGAAGACCCCGCGGCCATCATCGCCGCGCTGGACGACCGCGGCGCCTGGATCACCGACGATATCCAGGTCACCAAACCGAATGCCGACACCCGCGACCCCGAATTCCGCGAGGTGGTCACGGGTTACAGCACCCGGGTGTTCGTGGAACGACTGGCCACCCTGATTTCAACACTCGAAGACGACAACGGAGACTGATCGTGCTGAAACGAATTGCACCCCTTTGCCTTGCGCCATTGATCGGCGGCACCGCGCTGGCCGCGGACGATACCGCCAACGGCTGGTATACCCAGGGCGACTTCACGCCCACCCAGCGTGTCCGCCTGACCATCAGCAACCCGCTGGACCGCGCCCGCGAGAACAGCCCGGTGATCATCACCCGTGAGCAACTGGCCGCGTTGCCGGACGTGCACGAACTGTCGATCACCCTGGTCGACCCGCAAGGCGAGTCACGGCCGGAGCCCACGCCGGAGCATTTCAACCGCCAGGGTGGCCACTCCAGCCGCAAGGAAACCCACGGCCGCTGGATTCCGTACCAGCTGGACGACCTGGACAAGGACGGCCTGTGGGACGAGCTGTTCTTCATGACCGACCTGGACGGCGGCGAGAGCAAGGACCTGTACCTTTACCTGGGCGACCAGCATTACGGATGGGAGGCGCACCGCACCCATGCCGGCATCGGCACCTATGTGCGCCACAATGTGCCGTTCTGGGAGTCGGAGAACATCGGCTGGAAACTGTGGTTCGCCACCGACATCGACGTCTTCGGCAAGCGTGAGCCGGTGCTGATGTCACAGCACCTGTACATGGACAACCTGGACGGCTACGGCGTTGGCCTGGTCGACCCGGCCTGGGGCTCGGACATCATGCAGGTGAACAACTCCTTCGGCGGCGGCGGCATCGGCGTGTTCGAGGACGATGACAACCCGAATGTCGTGTCGCGCTCGCGCTACACCCCGCAGGGCCCGGACGACACCGGCTTCAACGCCGGCCCCGCCGGTGATTCCCGCTACGCCTACACCGTGCTGGTCAACGGCCCGATCCGCTCCATGGTGCAGGCCAAGACCATGAACTGGGACTCCGGCGCCGGCGAATACGAGTACGAGCAGGTCTACACGGCCTACGCCGGCCACTCCTTCGCGACCTCGCGGGTCACCTACTCGACCTTCGAACCGGACAACGCGGGCACCGACTTCGCCGTCGGCATCCGCAAGCACGTGGGCGAGGACCATCACTACCAGGACGGCGGCGTGGTCATCAGCGGCGCGCCAGAGGCCATCCGCAACCTGGATGACGAAGGCCTGCGCGAAAACGACCTGTTCGTCGATTACGTGGGCACGGCGCTGGTGGTGCCGAAGCGCTACGCGCCGGAATACGTGTACGTGCCGGGCTTCAGCGAGAACCACGCCTACCGCATCGAGCCAAACGCGGAGCGGACATTTGAGTATCTGATCGCGGCCGGCTGGAGCGACGGTGTCGTCAACCAGACCCCGGAGGAATTCCAGGACTACGTACTGACCGTGGCCGAAGAGTTCAACGCCCCGGTGCAGTTTGGCGGTGCGGTGCTGGAGTCGAAGGACTGATTACGGTCCTGGCAGCCAGAAGAACAAGGGGGCCAACCGGCCCCCTTTTTTATTGCGTTACTCGACGACGTCGATGATGACGCGTTTATACCGGGTCAGCCGTGGCGAGCCATGGTCGGTGACCGCCAGGATCACGTGCATGGTGCCGGTGCCCGGTGGCATGACGCGGCTGGTCTTGACCTCCAGCCAGGCGTCACGCTGGTCGAAGTTCTGGATGTCGTGCTTGGAACCGGAACGCGAGTTTGACATCGCGCGGGTGCCCGCCTCTTCGTAGACAAACCACTCGTAGGACACCGCATCGCCATCCGGGTCGGTGGTTCCAGCCGCGCTCAGGTCGACGCGCTCGCCCTTTCTCGCCGTCAGCCGGTCCGGGTGCCCCAGCGCGGGCACTGGCGGGTGGTTGGCCTCGTCATACGGCTTGATGGTCCAGTCCATGCGGGCCGAGAAATCGTTCTGGTAGGCTTCGCGCCAGCGCCAGATGGTGGCGTGGTTGGTGGTGTGCCATTCGCCGTCGTTACCCAGCACCTCGTCCTGCACGTTGGTCCAGATGGCGCGCTGCTCTTCTTCCAGGAACCATTTTTCCTTGCGCGGCTGGTACAGCTCGTAGCGACCGCCCCAGCCGCCCCAGTTGGGGTGCTCGGGCGCGTTCAGGCCATTGTCGACCAGGTACAGGAACGACGGCGTGTCGCCCTCCATCATGAACTCCCAGTGCGGGTACTGGGCGCCCAGCGGACCCTTGCGGCGCACGTGCCGGTCCAGCCACTCGTTGGTGACCAGTTCGAAGTCGGCGCCGCCGAAACGGCCATGGAACTTGTCGCCACCAATGGCGATCCAGGTGGCGTGGTGGAAGCCACCACCGGCGTTGACGCCCGGTGTGACGATGTAGAACAGGTCCTGGAACTCGTTGCGGATCCACGGCCCGCTGTTGTCCTGGTCGGAGATCGCGTAGACGCGCAGCTTCGACACGAACTCGGCCAGTTCAGCTTCAGAGCGCGTGGCGCGGACTTTGTACAGCGCCTGGGCCAGCACATCGGGGCCACCCCACACGGTAACCCACAGCGGGCGGTCATCCTGGCGGTCAACGGCGGCGATCAACAGGTCCGAGCCACTGGTGTCGTGGCCCTCACCAACGCTTTGCATGCCATCGGCGGCAGGACCCTCGGCGATGGTGGCCTTCAGCGCCTGCGCGGTCGGAAAGCCCGGCTCGTGCAGCTCCAGGTTATCGCGCACCTGGCCGTAGGCATCGACGAAGGTGGCGATGAATTCCGGGAACACGCCGTTGGCGTTGGCCGTCGCCACCAGGCCCTCGATGTCGAAGTGGTTGGCGTAGGTCAGCAGCCGCACTAACGACATCTTGTCGTCCGGATCACCACCGATGTCCGTGAGCACGAACAGGCGCTGTTTCTCGATGTCGGTGTCCTGTGCCGGCGCCGGCGTGGCGGTGAACGCCGCGAGCAGTATCAGCAGCGAGGCCGGACAGCCGACCCGCTTCAGGCTGGCAAACATCACTTGCGGTAGGCCGTAAACAGCGCCTCGCGGGCCATGTCCAGGGCGGTCACCGCGTCGTGGTTGGCCTGCGCCTCGGCCATCGCGGCGAAGTCCAGGGTGTCCAGTGCGCGCTCGATGGTTTTTAGGAAATTGATCGCGCTGGTGGCCGCAGCAATGGGGTCCTCGCGGAACGGGAACTGGTCCAGCTGCCAGACGCCTTCCCAGTTGTTCTTGCGCAACGTGTAGAAGAATTCGAACAGCTCGATCGGGTGCACGGTGCCGGCGACCAGGTCGTCGTCCCAGCCGCGCAGGTTGTCGTTCACGTCCATGCCGAACAGGCGGCCGTAGTCGATGGCCAGCTGGGCCGAGTCGGCCGGCGACTCGCCACCGTACAGCGCGTGGCCAAAGTCCAGCAGGATGCCGACATTCGGCAGGCCCATTTTCTCGATACCCAGCAGCGTGCGTGCGACGCTGTCATAGCTCATGTGCACGCGCGGCTCGCGCGGCTTGTACTCGATGACGAATTTCAGGTCCGAGTGCTTCTCGGCCAGTTCGGCGATGCCCTCGACGCTGTGCTTCCAGACCTGCTGGTAATCCACCTGGAAGGGGTAATCCCAGCCATCCTGGCCCGGCCACAGTTTGACGTAACTGGCGCCGAAGCGGCGCACCACGTCGGCGGCATCGTCGATCATCTCTGCGGCCGCGCGGCGCACACCGGCGTCGGGGTTGGTGAACGCGCCCTTGGCGAACTTGCGGGTGTAGATCTCCGGCGTGATGCCGATGACTTCCAGGCCGTTGCGCTTGAGCGCGTCCTCCACCTGGTCCAGGCTGATGGACGGGTCGGCGAACGGGTAGTTGATGTCCACTACCGACAGGTCCTCCACCTGGCCGGCCATGTCGATCATCTCAAGCAGGGTGCGGGGCGGGCCGTAGCCATCGGTGGCGTAGCGGTCGACATAGGTTGCGAAGTGCCAGATACCGGCACCGTATTTCTGTGCATTACTCATGCTTTGGATTCCTTGCAGTCGTTCGTTATTGAGCCGGCGCACGGGGGCGCCTGCGAATCTAATGTGGAGCGGTGTCTTTACCGCTCAGTCAGCGATGATGATTTCGACACCGACGGCTTCGATGCGCTTACGGTCCTCTGCACGGATGCCGCTGTCGGTGATCATCGCGTCGACGTTCTCCAGGCCGCCCAGTACGCAGAACGAGCGCTGGCCGATCTTGGTGGAATCGGCCACCAGGTAGACCTCCTCGGCGGAGTCGATCATCGCGCGCTTGACCGGGATGTCACCCAGGGCCGGGTAGGTCAGGCCGTTGGTCAGGTCGATGGCGGCCGTGGCCAGGAACAGCTTCTGCGCGTACAGGCCCTGGAAGAATCCTGCGGCGCGATCACCACTGAGCGACAGGGTCGGCGCCTTGAACTGGCCGCCGGTGACATGCACGTCGAAGCCGGGTTCCGCGCCCAGCATCAAAGCGATGTTCAGCGCGTTGGTGATCACCGTGACATCACTGCGACCCAGCAGGGCGGCGGCCACGGCGGTACCCGTGGAACCGGAGTCCAGGATGATGGTTTCACCGTCGTGGACCATGGACGCCGCCTTGGCGCCGATCTTTTCCTTCGCCTCGCTGTTCTCTTCGTGGAACAGGGTCATGGCACGCACCTGCTGCGGCACCGATTTCAGGTAGGCGCCGCCATGAACGCGGACGACGTGGCCGTCGGTCTCCAGCTTCTCAAGGTCCTGGCGGACCGTGACTTCGGACACGGCCAGCGCGCGGGCCAGCACACTGACGCGCGCACTGCCCTCTTCACGCATCCACTCCAGGATGCGGCGGCGGCGATCCTCACCCAGCAGGCGTCCATTACGTTTTCTCTGGCTCATCAGGTCCCTTCCACGGATGTTCCGGTGTTTTCAGTCTTCGAATCGTGCCACAATTTCGGCAAAAGTAAAAATTCACAAAAAATCGTCAATTCATACTGAAGAGGTTTCACCCCCAATGGGTTCCAGCACCGAAAAGAATTCCACCTCCCTCGCCGTCACCGACCTGCGCGCCGACGGCCTGGTCACGCCGCTGGGTCTGGAAAGCCGCGCCCCGCACCTGTCCTGGCGGATTGAAAGCGGCACCGCGGACACCCGGCAAAGCGCGTACCGCATCCGGGTCGCCGAGTCGCCCGAAGCGCTGGCTGACGTCGAATCGCTGATCGCCGACAGCGGCTGGGTGGAATCGGATGCCACGCTTAACCTGGCCTGCCCCGGCCCTGCGCTGCCGTCGATGACGCGGGCCTGGTGGGACGTGGAGATCCGCGAAGCCGATGGAAAGAGCACGCGATCCCCTGCCACCTGGTTCGAAACCGGGCTGGACCAGGATGACTGGATCGCTGACTGGCTGGAGGCCGAGGACCCGGATGCCAGCGCCGACCGCGCGGCCGGCCTCGAGTGGATCTGGAGCGAGGACCCGCTGGACCCTAACCCGCAGGGCTTCCGCCTGGACTTCGAAGCCCCGGCCGACCTGGCGACATCTGATCTGCTGGTCACCGCCAAGGATCACCTGGAAGGCGTCTGGGTCAACGGCGAACCCGTCGACCTGCCCGAGGGCGATGTCTGGGGCACACTCCGGGCCCTCGACGCGGTCTTCCGGCCGGGCCGTAACAGCCTGTGTATCCTGGCCAGCGCCGATACCGAGGGCTTCTTCCCGGTCGACGGCGGCGCGATGGCCGCCCTGGTGCGCCTTAGTAGCCAGGACGGCACCACGCAACGCCTGGTCAGCAACGGCGACTGGCGCGTCCTGCCGGACCCTTTGGACCGTTGGCATGACGACGAGTTTGACGGAAGCGACTGGCCGGCCGCGGTGGCCTCGGGCTCCCGGGCAACGGGTGACCCACGCCCGCCGGAGCCGGCCGTTCGACTGCGCACGGAGTTCGATACGGAGCAGCCCGTAGCCCGTGCGCGACTGTACGTCACGGCCCTGGGCGCGTACGAAGCGCGGCTCAATGGCCGGGTGGCCGGTGATGCCGTGCTGCAGCCGGAAATCAGCGTCGCCGAGGACCACGTGCCCTATCGCTGTATCGATTTGACCGACCAGGTCCGCCTGGGCCGCAACACGCTGGCCTTTACCGTGGCCGATGGTTTCTACGCCAGCGCGTTCGGCTGGCGCATGGAGCGCTACTCGCTGGGCCCCGCCCCGCGCCGCCTGCTGGCGCAGCTGCGCCTGGATTTCGCCGACGGCAGCCACCGCTGGGTATGCAGCAGCGACGACTGGCTGACCGGGCCTTCGCCGGTGATCACCGCGGACATCTACGGCGGCGAGCGCTACGACGCGCAACTCGATCAACCCGGCTGGGACCAGCCGGACTTTGACGCCGACGGCTGGCGGCCGGCTACGGTCGGCGCCCCACCAGGCGCCCGCCTGGCGGGGCACGCCGGCCCGCCGCTGGTGCGCCGTGCCGAGCGCAAGGCGCTCGAGGTGACCGAGCCGGCGCCCGGGCGCTTCGTCTTCGATTTCGGCCAGAACCTGTCCGGCTGGTGCCGCCTGCGCGCCCGCGGGCCGGCGGGCACGACCGTCCACCTGCGCTTCGCCGAACTGCTCAACCCCGACGGCACCGCCGACCAGTCCAACCTGCGCTACGCGGAATCCGCCGACCACTACACGCTGGCCGGCGACGCCGGCGGCGAAACCTACGAGCCCGCCTTCACCTACCACGGTTTCCGTTATGTCGAGGTCGAGGGTTTCCCGGGCACACCGACGGCCGAGGACCTGGTCGCCATGGTGGTCTACAACGACTGCCCGGAGACCGGCGAGATGGTGTTCGACAACGCCCTGCTGCAGGCCTTCTGGAACAACGCCCTGTGGAGCCAGCGCGCCAACTTCTTCGGTGTGCCCACGGACTGCCCGCAACGTGATGAGCGCATGGGCTGGATGGGTGACATCCAGGTGTTCCTGGACGCCGCCGCGTTCAACATGGACGTCGCGCCATTCCTGCGCCGCTACATGGACGAGGTCCGCGCCGGGCAGTTCGACGATGGCGGTTTCCCGATCGTCGTGCCGCAGCCGCAGTCCTTTCCCGAAGTGGTCACCGCCGGCTGGTCCGAGGCCGGCGTGATCCTGCCGCACGGCCTGTGGTGGCGCTACGGCGACACTGCGGTGATCGATGAGAACTGGGACGCGATGCGGCGCTGGATGGACTACGTGGCGCGCAACAATCCGGACGGCATCTGGCGCCATGACCGCGGCATCGACCTGGGCGACTGGCTGGCCGTCGACGCCCGTGTCCCCGACGAGGAGACCACGCCACGCGTGCTGTGCGCGACCGCCTACTGGGCGCTCTGCGCCGGCATGATGGCGGAGATGGCCGAGGTCACTGGCCGCGCCGCTGAAGCGGAGCAGTATTCAGCATTGCAGACCAGAATCCAGGCCGCGGCCGCGGCCGAACTGGTCGACGACGCCGGCGTGGCCGGCAACGGCAGCCAGGCCAGCCAGGTGCTGGCGCTGCACTGCGCCCTGGTGCCGGCGGCGCTGCGTGCGGCCGCGGCTCAGGTGCTGGCCGACGAGATTCACGGCCGTGGCATGCACCTGTCGACGGGCTTCCTGGGCACGCCCTACCTGCTCGACGTCCTGGCCGACGCCGGTCACTGGGATACGGTCGAGGGCCTGCTGCTGCAGACCGGCTACCCGTCATGGGGCTACATGGTGGAAAAGGGCGCCACCACCATGTGGGAGCGCTGGAACAGCGACGTCGGCGACCTGGCCATGAACAGCTACAACCATTACGCCTTCGGCGCGGTGGTCGGCTTCTTCTACCGCCGCCTGGGCGGCATCGCGCCGGCCAGCCCCGGTTTCCGTGACATCGCCATCCGGCCCGCCTGGCTGGACGGCGTGGGCACCGTCAGCGCCCGCTACGATTCGGTGGTCGGGCGCATCGCCACGCGCGTCGACGGCGATCACCAGGGGCTGCGCGAACTGGACCTGGAAACGCCCGCCAACACGACGGCGCACATCGAATTGCCGGCAGGGTTCGACTGGCAAGAGAGCGGCCAGCCGCTGCGGTCCGCAGCAGGGCTCCAGGTGCACGAAGTCGAGGGTGGCCTGCTGCGCATTACGGCCGGTGCGGGGCGCTACCGCTTCGAGCGGTGAGCGCCGCTGTGACGCGTGACGCGTGACGCGTGACGCGTGACGCGTGACGCGTGACGCGTGACGCGTGACGGGCAGATGATCGTGCTCAGCAGCGGGCTGTCAATCGCCGCGTTCGGCTTCGAGTTGCTCCAGTGACTTGCCCTCGTTGCGGGGACCCCAGATGGTGCCGATCAGGCCGCTGATCACCAGGAAGCCGGTCAGGATGATGGCCAGCGTCGTGAAGCCGGTGGCCGTCAGCATGGGCACGAAGAAACTGAAGAAACCCAGCGCGATGCGCACCACGGCGAAGGCGAACCCCTGCGCGGTGCTGCGCAGCAGCGTCGGGAACATCTCCGAACTCCACAGCTGGAAGAACGGCTGCGCGCCGAAGCCCGCGCCCACGCCGGTCAGGATCACGTACAGCAGCGCCACCGGTATGGTGAACGGCAGGAAGATCAGCAACGCCACGCCGGCGATCTGCACGATGGACGACAGGGCGAACAGCCAACGCTGGTTCACCTTGTCCGCGTAGCGCATGAACACCAGGTAGATCGAGGCGATGCCCAGGCCAAACAGCACGATCTGCACCGCCACCGAGGTCGCCTGCGAGGCATCGCCCAGCACCCGCAGGATGTACGGGAAGAAGAAGCCGTTCGTGCCCGCAAACAGGTTCCAGAAGCCGTAGGTGCCAATCAGCACCGCCAGCGATCCGATGTATTTGCGCTGGAACAGGTCGGAAAACTTCGGCCGCGCGCGGCCCTCGACCATGGCCTCCTCGCGCGCCTGCTCCCAGCGTACCGACTCTCGCATACGCGAGCGCAGCAGCGTCAGCGCGATGGCGATGATGGCCAGGTGGGCAAAGATGATCCGCGCGCCCAGGATATCCATATCGCTCAGAATGAAGGCCAATCCGAGCACCACGACGGGGCCGAAATACCACAGCAACTGCGCCACGCCGGAGTGCTTGCCGCGCTTGCCAGTCGGCGCGTGCTCGGCGATCAGTGACCAGCTGGCCGGGATGTCTGCGCCCACGGCCAGGCCGACGATGATGAAGCCGACGACGATCATCCACGGCGCGGTGGCGAACACCAGCAGCGACATCCCCACCGCGTACACCACCATATCCCACTGGTAGATGCGCTTGCGGCCGAAGCGGTCACACAGCCAGCCACCGACCAGGGCGCCGACGCCAGCGGAGATCGCGTTGGCGCTGAACGCGCCCAGGATGCCGATAAACGTGTCGGTCAGGCCGAACATTTCCTTCCAGAACACCAACGCGATGGAGCTGGCGACGATGGAGCCGGCGTCGATGTAGTTGGCCAGGCCCGCGAGGACGGTATTGCGCCACTGTTCGCGTTCACTCAGTTCCGCGGCGGGGTCGGCGCCGGTCTTTTCCATGCCGGTCATCGGGGGTTCTCCTTGTTGTTGAGCCCTGGGTCAGTCCCAGACAGTCAGGTGTTCCAGGTTGCGTTCCCGTTTCGGCAGCCAGGTTCCGGCCAAAAAGCCGACGACAAACATCACCAGGTTGCCGATGAACCCGGTGTAGTAAAGGTCAAATGGGAAATGCAGGAACGCGGGCAGCAACTCGTGCGTCGACAGCAGCGTCCAGGCCGTAAATGCCATGGTGCAGACGATCCCCATGCCCACCGCGCGCGCGTCGCCGCGGCGGGTCAGGAAGCCCAGCAGGTACAGCCCCAGCAGCCCCCCGCCCAGCAGCGAGATCAGGATGCTGCCGGTGTCCTGCAGGGTCTTGGTTTCGCTCTCGGCCAGGATGATCGCGCCGCCGATCATCGCCACCGCCGCCAGCCCGGAAATCAGCCAGGCCACGCGCAGGTAGTGCTTGTCATTGCGCCCGGGCACCAGGTGCCGGCGGTAGATGTCGACGATGCTGACTGTCGAAATGGCGTTGATGCTGGAATCCAACGACGACATGGCCGCCGCCAGTGCCGCCGAGATCAGCAGGCCGGTCACACCCGGCGGCAGCTCGTTAATGATGAAATACGGCAGGATCTGCTCAGCCTTGCGCGCGCCATCCAGCATTTCCGCCGCCTCCACTGCAGGGAACTGCTGGTAAAACACGTACAGGCTGGTGCCCAGGAACATGAAGAACGCCCACACCGGCAGGCTGACGCTGACGCAGACAAACATCGCCTTGCGCGCCTCGCGGGTCGATTTCGCCGCGCAGTAGCGCTGCACCACGTTCTGGTTGCTGCTGTACTCGGTCAGCCACACGGTCAGGCCCAGGAACAACATCATCGTGGCCGTCTTGCTGCTCAGTGACAGCTCCCACGACACCGGCTCCAGGTTGCCGCCGACCAGTTCGGCGATGGCGAACTTACCCTCGGCCAGGCCTACGGAAAAGATCTGCCCCAGTCCGCCGGGCAGCATCTGCGCGATCATCACCACGCAGATCACGCCGCCGGCCATCAGCACGATGGTCTGGATGACGTCGGTCCAGATCACGGCTCGGAAACCGCCGACCACGGTGTACAGCGCCACCAGCAGGCCGCTGACCAGGATGCACGGCGTCGACGCCAGGCCGGTCAGCTCGTGCACCACCAGCGACACCAGGAACAGCACGATGCTCACCCTGAACAGCTGTGCGACGATGAATGCCACGGCCGCGTACACCCGGATGGATGGCCCGAAGCGCCCTTCGAGGTACTCATAGGCCGAGGTGATCTTGCCGCGGCGGAAGAACGGCAGGAACACGTAGGCCGCGATCAGCACCGCCAGGGGCATCATCAGGTTGGGCAGGAAACGCAGCCAGGCCGTCTTGTAGGCGTCGGCGGGATACGCCAGGAAGGTCACGGAACTGATCGACGTGCCCACCATCGACAGGCCGATCACCCAGCCGGCGAACGAGCGGCCGCCGACGAAATAGTCCTCGGTGCTAACATTCTTGCGGGAGAACCAGAACCCCATCCCAGCCATCAGGGCCAGGTAGCCGAGCAGGACCAGGATATCGAGTGTCGGCAGCTCCATCAGGCCAACCGTCAGCCGGCGAGTCCCAGGCGCTGGCGCCACGCTTCGGCGCCGGCCCGCATGTCGGCCAGGGCCTCCGTCACGCCGGGCTCGAGCTCATCCGTACAGACCCGGCAGGCGGTGGTCATGTCGAACCCGCTCATCACCAGGAAGTGCTTGGCGGTGGCCGGGTAGCCGCGCACGACGGTGTGTTCCGCCTCGCGCAGGAAGGCCTGTAATTCGTCCGCCAGTTCCGGTTCTTTGGCCCAGTTTGCGCACAGCCAGACCCAGAGTTCGGGTATAAAATTCGCGGAGATGCCGCTGAAGCCAGCGGCACCGTCAATCAGGTTCTCCTGCGCTGTGGCGGCAGCCGCGTTAAAGACCCGCATGCCGGTACCCGCGGCAGCATCCAGCTTGGCCCGGACCACCTCGGGTCGGCCGGACGTCTCCTTGAGGAAATGAAAGCGGCCGGTGGAAGCCGCCCAGGCCAGCGTCTCCGGTGCCAGTAGCCGGTGATACGGCCGGGGGCACTCGTAGATGCCCAGCGGGATGTCGGCGGTGTCGTCCACCAGCCGCGCGGCACGGCGCTGCCAGATGGCGTCGACCTCATCCTTGCGGGCCAGCACGCCGGTCAGGCAGACCACGGCGTCGACGCCGGTGGCGTACATGTCACGCACACCGGAAGCCCAGCCACCGGGGTCGTCCCCGAAGGTGCCGCTGGCGACCACGGGAACTCGCCCGGCGGTATGGTCAACCACGCGGCGTGCCACTTCCGCGCGTTCTTCATGGTCCATCTCGAACATTTCGCTCGACTGGCAAACGGCGAACAGGCCGGTACTGCCGGCATCGATATACCAGTCCACAAGGCGGTCCAGGGCCGCGAAATCGACCTGGCCCGAGGCAGTGAATGGCGTAAGCATCACCGGCCAGACGCCGTCGGGAATAGAAACGGTTAGGTTGTCAGTGGGTCGCAACATGAAACGTAAGGTTTAATCAATTTTGGTCATTCTGGCCGTTTGGGTCTAGAATCAAACGGGCTAACCCGGCAATCCTAAACCAAATTGATCGCAAAATGATAAATTTTCCGTCTTTATCGCTCGTTTTCGCTCACAGAGTAAGCGCGTAATGCATGCCAACGAACGCGAGCAGGCCATCCTGGACCTGCTGAACCGCAACGGCTTTATCACTTTCCGTGAGCTCGAAAAGCGCCTGGACGCGTCTCCGGCTACGCTGCGCAGAGACCTGACCCGCCTGTCCGAAGATGGCCGAATTGAGCGAGTGCGCGGCGGCGCGAAGCGTATCGCAAACGACCGGATGAACGAGCAGGACCGGCTGCTGGGCGTGCCCTTTCACGAGAACATCCATCGCATGCGCGAGCAGAAGGAGGCCATCGGCAAAGCCGCGGCCGAGCTCTGCGAGCGCGGTTCGGCGATCATGATCGACGGCGGCTCCACGACGCTGCAGATGTGCCCGCACCTGGCCGGCCTGGAACTGCAGGTCCTGACCAATTCCCTGCATATCGTCAGCGCGCTGCTGCCGCAGGAAGGCACCCGCGTGCTGGTCCCCGGCGGCTCGGTTTTTCGCGAGCAGAACATCATCCTGTCCGCGGCCGGGGATGAGCTCATGCCGCGGTTCTACGCGCCGCGGCTGTTCATGGGCGCGGCCGCCATCGGGCCGCAGGGCGTGATGCAGGCCGACGTGGTGCTGGTCGCGGCGGAGCGTCGGTTGATCGAGCGCGCCGAGGAACTGATCCTGCTGGTGGACAGCAGCAAGTTCCGGCATTCATCGGGCAACGTGGTCTGCGAACTGGCGCAGGTGGGCACCATCATCACCGATGACGGCATCGAGCCGGCCCAGGCCGAGATGGTCAAGGCGGCCGGTGTCCGGCTGGTCACCGTTCCGGTCTAGGCGTCAGGCGCCCCAGCCGGCCTGCGCACCGCCCTGGCGCGCCTGCGCAATCTGGTCGGCGTAACCGCTGGCGGCATACGCGGCCATCGGGTCTTCCGGCAGGCCGCGCGACGACCGCCACGCGGCCAGCGCACCCCGCACATCGGTGTAGAACGCGTCCATCATGATCTCGTTGGCGGCCAGAACGTCACCGGACTGCTGCGCGGCAGCAAGGGCATCGCGATCCAGCAGTAACGCCCTGGCCGTCATCTCCTGCACATTCAGCACAGAGCGGATCTGGCCGGGAATCTTGGCCTCGATGTTGTGGCACTGGTCCAGCATGAACGCGACACCGGAAGTCGGGTCCAGGCCGCCGCCGCGGATCACCTCGACCATGATCCGGTACAGCTGGAACGGGTCCGCGGCGCCCACGATCAGGTCATCATCGGCGTAGAACCGCGAATTGAAATCGAACGAGCCCAGTTTGCGCAGGCGTAACAACTGGGCGACGATGAACTCGATATTGGTTCCCGGCGCATGGTGGCCGGTGTCCAGGCAGACCACGGCGCGATCACCCAGCGCCTGCACCTGCGCGAACGCGGTGCCCCAGTCCGGCACATCGGTGTGGTAGAACGCCGGCTCGAAGAACTTGTATTCCAACACCAGCCGCTGGTCGTCACCGATGCGCTCGTAGATGGTGGCCAACGACTCGGCCAGCCAGTCCTGGCGCGAACGGATATCGGCCTGCCCGGGGTAGTTGCTACCGTCGGCCAGCCAGATCTTCAAGTCACGCGAGCCGGTCGCGCCCATGATGTCGATACACGCGAAGTGATGGTCGATGGCCTGCTGGCGGACTTTCGGGTCGTGGTGCGCCAGGCTGCCCAGCATGTAGGCGTCGTCCTGGAACGTGTTCGAATTGATCGTGCCCAGCGCCACGCCAAGGTCCGCGGCGTGCGCGCGCAGGCGGTCAAAGTCATCGACGCGGTCCCAGGGAATGTGCAGCGCCACGCTGGGCGCCAGGCCCGTGTGGCGATGTACTTGGGCGGCGTCGGCGATCTTCTCGAACGGGTCACGCGGCACGCCCGGCTGGCCGAACACCCGGAAGCGCGTGCCGGAATTGCCAAAGGCCCAGGACGGCAGCTCGATGGCCAGCTGCGCCAGGTCGGTGGTGATTTCGCTGAACTGCGGCATGGGCGCGGGCTCCTTGCTTAGCGGGAAAACGCCGTGGCGTTACCCGCGTCGACGTTGATGATGTTGCCGGTCGACTTGGCCGACACCGGTGCCGCAAAGTACCACACGGCCTCGGCGACATCCTCGGGCAGCACGTTGCGGCCCAGCATGGAACGGTCGCGGTAGTAGGCCTCCAGCTCTTCGCCGGAATCGACCCCGTAGGCCGATGCGCGCTCCTCGCGCCAGTTGCTGTCCCAGATCTTCGAGCCGCGAATCACGGCGTCGGGGTTGACCACGTTGACGCGGATGCCGTGGCCGGCGCCCTCCAGCGCCAGGCAGCGCGCCAGGTGCAGTGATGCCGCCTTGGCCGAGGCATATGCCGAGGCGTTCTTCGACGCGGCCAGCGCGTTCTTGGAACCGATAAACACGATCGAGCCTTCGCCCTGCAGCTTCAGCAGCGGGAAGGCCGCGCGCGCGGTCAGGAAATACCCCTCGGCCAGCACATCATGATTCTTGCGCCACAGCTCGACCGTGGTTTCCTCGATCGGGGCAGCCGATGCCAGGCCGGCATTGGCCACCAGGATATCCAGGCCGCCGAAGGCCAGTGCGCAGGCACTGAAGGCGGCCGCAACCTGGTCCTCGCTGGTGACATCACAGGTCGCCGCGCCAACGAGGTCGGCGCCAAACTGTGAAGCCAGGCGCGCACGCGCCTCTTCGAGCGCGTTCTCATCGCGGTCGGTGAGCATGACACAGGCGCCGTCGCCCAACAGCCTGGCGGCGCAGGCCGCACCGATGCCACCGGCGGCGCCGGTCACCAGGGCGACCTGCCCGACCAACGGTTTCGGCTTCGGCATGCGCTGCAGCTTGGCCTCTTCCAGTGCCCAGTACTCGATATCGAAGGCTTCCTGTTCGTCCAGGCCGATGTACTCGCCGATCGCCTCGGCGCCGCGCATCACGTTGATGGCATTGGCGTAGAACTCGCCGGCCAGGCGTGCGGTCTTGCGGTCAGCCGCGAAGGTGATCCGGCCGATGCCGGGCACCAGCACGACCACCGGGTTGGCATCGCGCATGGCAGGGTCTTCCGGACCCGCGCAGCGCTCGTAGTACGCTGCGTAGCCCTGGCGGTAGGCCTCCAGCGCTTCACCCAGGTAGTCCATGTCATCAAGGCGCGCGGGGTCCAGGGTCAGCGGCGCGATCTTGGTGCGCAGGAAATGGTCCGGGCAGGAGGTGCCGATGGCCGCCAGCCGTTCGAAGTCTTCGGAACCGACGAACTCCAGGGTTTCGGCATCGTCGGAGAAATGCCCGACCTTGGGCCGGTCGCCGGTCATCAGGCCGCGCAGGCGCGGCATCAGCGCGGCGGCGGATTCACGCCGGGCTTCCGGGGCCAGGGGCGGCACCTTCTCGCCACCGAAGGCCTGCTC
The DNA here is from genome assembly GCF_008725655.1 of Marinihelvus fidelis. Taxonomy (NCBI): domain Bacteria; kingdom Pseudomonadati; phylum Pseudomonadota; class Gammaproteobacteria; order Chromatiales; family Wenzhouxiangellaceae; genus Marinihelvus; species Marinihelvus fidelis. The sequence goes on from NZ_VYXP01000006.1 coordinate 346,853, forward strand.
GGCCAGCTTGGCGTTCAGGTAACGCGCGGCGTCGGTGATCAGCTCGATCGTGTTGTCGTAACAGGCCTTTGCACTGTCACCCCAGCAGATAATGCCGTGACCGGCCAGCATCACGCCGCGCAGTCCGGGCTGGCTCTTGACCAGGTCACGCAGTCGCAGCGCCAGGTCGAAACCGGGCCTTTTCCAGGGCAGCCAGCCGATCTTCCCACCCCAGATAGCCTGCGTGGCTGCCTCACCGCCCGACGAGGCCGCCAGTGCGATGATCGCGTCCGGGTGTACATGGTCAATATGGCTAAACTCGAGATAGGCGTGCAGCGGTGTATCAATGGACGCGGCACGCGGGTTCAGGTTGAACGTGCAGTGCGGCAGGTAACCGACCATTTCGTCCTCGTGCTCCACACCGCGGTACAGCGACTCCAGTGCCAGCAGCTTGTCCTGGTAGAGCGTTGAAAACCCGCCGATGTCCATCGAACCGATATCGCCGCCGGAGCCCTTGACCCACAGCACCTCTACCGCCTCGCCACTGAGCGGGTCGCGCTCCTGGATCTTTGCCGAGGTGTTACCGCCGCCAAAATTGGTGACCGTCAGGTCAGAGCCCAGCAGGTTGGAACGGTACAGCAACAGCTCGGATTCCGAGCGCCCCTGCGCGTCCTCGTTTGACCAGCGGTTTTCAGGTATCTCGAAAGGTATGGCCACGTATGATGTCCTTGGGTATCGGTAATGAGCCGGGGCGATTCGTGTCGCCCGTGAGTTTGACTGATACTAGCACAAACTGAGCAATTTGTTATCATTACCAATCAATTACAATCATTAACAATCTGAAAGGCTCCCACTATCAGCACCCTGACCCTGGTTCTCGATATCGGCAAAACCTACGCTAAAACAAGCGTCTGGGACGCCAATGGCGTGCGCCTGCAATGCGAATCCAGGGGCAACACGCCCAGGCGCTGCGCCGCCGGCTACCTGGCCCTTGATCACGAGGGCATCGAAACCTGGCTCGTCCAGGCCATCCGTACATTGCCCTCGCCACGGGACATCGGCCGGATCATCGTGGTCGCCCATGGCGCCGCCGCCGCGCTGGTCCGTGACGGCCGACTGTTTGCCGAACCGATGGATTACGAGCAGGGACTGGATGATGTGCCGATGTCGTCATACGACACCGCACGCGACGCCTTCATCGACACCGGGTCACCGGCCCTGCCCCAGGGCCTGAACCTGGGGCGGCAACTGCACGCACTGGAGCACTGGCTGGGCCCGCTGCCGGATGACGTGGACATCCTGCCCTGGCCACAGTACTGGGCTTGGCTGTTCTCCGGCGTTGCCAGCGCGGAACTCACCAGCCTGGGCTGTCACACCGACCTGTGGAACCCGCGGGAACGCACGTTCAGCGCACTGGCCGGCCGGCGCGGCTGGGACCGGCGCATGGCCCCCATCCGGGCCGCCTGGGACGCTCTCGGTCCCGTCACTCCGGCGTTCGCGGAACGCGCGGGCCTTTCACCGGAATGCCAGGTCTTTTGCGGCCTGCATGACAGCAATGCCGCCCTGCAGGCCGCCCTGGGGCAACCCGAGCTGCGCGACCAGGACGCGACCGTGCTGTCGACCGGCACCTGGTTTATCGCCATGCACTCTCCGGCCGCCGGGCATCGATCGCAGCCACCGGCCCTGGATGCCCAGCGTGACAGCCTGTTCAATGTCGACATTCATGGCCGCCCCATCGCATCGGCACGCTTCATGGGCGGCCGCGAAGCCGAGCTGGCCGCCGGCATATTCTGCTACCGGGAAACAGCATCCATGGCCCCGGATGAACTGCTTAGCCGACTGGCCGTTGTCATGGATAAGGGGCAACTGGCGCTGCCCGGCTTCGTTCCCGGCGTCGGCCCCTTCCCCAAGGGACCGGGCCAATGGCTGAACCGCCCCGACAGCCCGGTCGACCTGCGGGTCGCCACCGACCTGTACCTGGCGCTGGTCACCGACTGCATTCTGGACCAGATCGATGGCAAGGGTCAGCTCCTGGTCGAAGGCCGCTTCGGCGCCAACCCGGTGTTCATGGCGGCCCTGGCCAGTCTGCGGCCGGACCAGGGGTTGTTCCGGTCCAGCGCCGAACTGGACGTGGCCTGGGGTGCGCTCAACATGATCACCCCGGGACTGCCGGCGCCGGCGCCGCTTGAAGCCGTGCCCGCCACCGATCTCGACCTGCCGGGGCTGGCCCGGCGCTGGCGCGAACGCGCCGGTTACGGCAAGCTTTCCGCGTGAAACCCGCCGCACCCACCGATTACCGCGAACTCGCCCGCCGGCGCCTGCCGCCGTTCCTGTTTGAGTACATCGACGGTGGCGCCTACTACGAAACCACGCTGGGGCGTAACCGCGATGACCTCTCGGCCATCGAATTGCGCCAGCGGGTCATGCGTGATGTCTCGAGCATTGATATCGGCACCGAGTGGTTCGGCCAGAAACACGCCATGCCCCTGGCCCTGGCGCCGATCGGCATTGCGGGTATGAACGCCCGCCGTGGCGAGACCCAGGCCGTGGCCGCGGCCAATGCCCACGGCGTGCCGTTCTGCCTGTCCACGGTTGGCCTGTGCGACATCGAAGAAGTGCAGCAGGCCGCCAGCGCGCCCTTCTGGTTCCAGCTCTACATGATTCGCGACCGTGGCTTCATGCGTGACTTGCTGGCGCGTGCGAAAGCCGCCGGCTGCCCGGCGCTGGTGTTCACGCTGGATATGCCCGTGCCGGGTACCCGCTACCGCGACTACCGCTCCGGCCTGGCCGGTATGCCCGGCCTGCGCGGCAGCCTGAAGCGGGTCGGCCAGGCCATGATGCACCCGCGCTGGGCCTGGGATGTCGGCGTGCGCGGCCGCCCGCATGGACTGGGCAATGTCGCCCCCGTTCTTGAAGAAGGCTCCGGCCTGGAAGACTTCTTCGCCTGGATGCGCGGCAATTTCGACCCCACCGTCACCTGGCGCGACCTCGAGTTCGTCCGCGAAGCCTGGGATGGCCCCATCATCCTGAAAGGCATCCTCGACCCCGAAGACGCCCGCGAGGCCGTCGCTCACGGTGCCGACGGCGTGGTCGTGTCCAACCACGGCGGCCGTCAGCTGGACGGCGCCGTCAGTTCCGCCCGCGCGCTGCCCGCGGTGGCCAAGGCCGTTGACGGACGCGCGACGATTTTCGCCGACGGCGGTATCCGTTCCGGCCTGGATGTCCTGCGCATGCTGGCCCTGGGCGCCGACGGCGTCATGATCGGTCGGCCCTGGGTTTACGCGCTGGCTGGCGGCGGGCAGGCCGGCATCACCCATTTGCTGAGCCTGTACGAGGCCGAATTGCGCGTCGCCATGGCCCTGACCGGGGCCACACACATCAACCAGGTGGACGCTTCCCTGCTGGCCTGACCCCTTTTTTTGATCGAAATCGAAACTTTTCGAAAGTGTTTTCTTTGTGTTAGCATTCAATTGCTCGCTTTATTGAAGATTTGGCAAAAAACCTGAACCGACGACGATGGTCGCCCGGAGAGCCGTACAGGCCGCCGGGACGCAACGCCGAGGCCCCCGGATTGACTCAACTGAACGACCACGAACTCGCCCTGAAATCCTGGCAGTACCGCCGGGATATCCTGCGCGCCATCAAGCATGCCGGCGCCGGCCATACCGGCGGCAGCCTGTCCTGCACGGATATCCTCAACGTGCTCTACAACCGCACACTGAATGTCAGCCCGGACACGTTCGGCTCGCCCACGCGCGACCGCTACGTGCAGAGCAAGGGCCATTCCGTAGAGGCGTTGTTTGTCGTGCTCGCGGACCAGGGGTTTTTCCCAGCCAGCGACCTCGACACGCTGTGCGGCTACCAGTCGCACTTCGTCGGCCACCCCACCCGCAAGGTGCCGGGCATCGAGCAGAACACCGGCGCGCTGGGCCACGGCCTGCCGATTTGCACCGGCATGGCCATCGGCGCGAAGCTGGATGAAGCCGACTGGCACGTGTTCACGCTGCTGGGTGATGGCGAACTCGCCGAGGGCTCCAACTGGGAGGCCGCGATGGCGGCCGCGCATTACCGGCTGGACAACCTGACCGCGATCATCGACTGCAACAGCCTGCAGATCACCGGCCGCACCCGCGATGTCATGAGCAGCGAGCCGCTGGCGAACAAATTCGACGCCTTCGGCTGGGCCGTTCGTGAAGTGGACGGCCATGACCTGGCCGCGCTTGAAGATGCGCTGGCACGGCCGCTGGCGGCAGGCAAACCCAGCGCCATCATCGCCCGCACAATCAAGGGCAAAGGTGTGAGCTTCATGGAAGATGTCGGTCGCTGGCACCACGGGGTGCCCAACGACGAGGAGTTCGCCGCCGCCATCGAGGAAATCGATGCCGCGATGGCCCGCCTGGAGGCCGCCGCATGAGCGCCCCGGCCCCGTCCATGTATTCCGAAGCGGCCACGGCGCTGGCCACCGACCTGGGGCTGTCGAAAGGCCGCGCGAACCTGGAAGTGTTTGCCGCCGCCGTCCAGGACCTGGCCGAAGCCGACCGCGACGTGCTGGCAGTGACCAGCGACTCGCGCGGCTCCGGCAAACTTGGCCCGTTTGGCCAGGCGTTGCCGCGGCAGATCGTCGAGGTGGGTATTGCCGAGCAGAACCTGGTCGGCGTGGCCGCCGGCCTGGCCTCCACGGGCAAGATCGTGTTCGCCGTCTCGCCGGCCTGTTTCCTGGCCACCCGGGCGCTGGAGCAGGTAAAGAACGACGTTGCCTATTCCGACAACCCGGTGACGCTGGTCGGCATCAGCGCCGGCGTCAGCTACGGCGCGCTGGGCTCGACCCATCACTCACTGCACGATTTCGCCGCCTTGCGCGCCATTAATAATGTCGAGGTGTGCGCGCCCGCCGACAACTTCGAAGCCGAACAGGCCGTGCGTTATGCCGCGGCCGCGGACCGGCCGGTCTACCTGCGCTTCGGCAAGGCGCCACTGTATGACCTGCCCAGTGACGCCCCGGTCCAGCCGGCGCGCGCGCGTGTGTTGCGCGAAGGCGGCGACGGTGCTTTCCTGGCGTCGGGCGAGACCGTGATCCACGCCCTGCTGGCCGCGGAGCACCTGGCCCGTGAGCACGGTGTGCAATGCCGCGTGGCCAGCCTGCCGTCAATCAAGCCACTGGATACCGATGAAGTCGCCACGGCGGCCGTCACGGGCGCCGTGGTCACGGTCGAGGAACACATGGTCACGGGCGGCCTTGGCGAAGCCTGCGCCGCGTCGCTGTTGCAGGCCGGACTGGCACCGCGCCTGCGTATCGCCGGCATCCCCGACGAGTACACGGTCACCGGCAGCCAGGCCGACATTTTCCGTCACTACGGTCTGTCCATGGAGGGCCTGGCCGACACCATGCGCTCCATTCTGGGACACTGAGCTGCATGACCCGTATTCTCGCCATCGACCAGAGCACCTCGGCCACGAAGGCCCTGCTGTTTGATACCGATGGCCGCTGCCTGGACAAGGTCTCCCGTGACCACCGGCAGCACTACCCCCAGCCCGGCTGGGTCGAACATGATGCCGAAGAGATCTGGCAGAACACGCTGGCGGTCAGCCGCGAGCTGCTGGACCGCAACGACGGCATCGCCGGTGAACTGGCGGGTATCAGCATCACCAACCAGCGCGAAACGGTGGTCGTGTTTGAGCGCGGCAGCGGCAAGCCGCTGTGCCCGGCCATGGTCTGGCAGTGCCGGCGTGGCAACGACCTGTGCTCCATGCATGAAGCCGCCGGCGCCGGTGGCGAAGTCCGCGCACGCAGCGGCCTGTACCTGGACGCCTATTTTTCCGCCTCGAAGTTGCAATGGCTGGTGCGCAACCGCCCGGAACTGGCAGCGAAACTGGACAGCGGCGAAGCCCTGGTCGGCACCATCGACGCCTACCTGGTCTACCGCCTGACCGACGGCGCCGTGTTCGCCACCGACTCGACCAATGCCAGCCGCACCCTGCTGTACGACATCAACACGAGGGGCTGGAGCGAAACGCTCTGCACGCTGTGGCAAGTGCCCATGAAGGCGCTGCCGGAAGTGCGTGAAAGCGGCGCGCAATTCGGCGCGACCACGCTGGGCGGCGCGCTGCCAGAACCCTTGCCCATCGCCGGCATCATGGGCGACTCGCAGGCGGCCCTGTTCGCACACCGCTGCTTCCAGCCCGGCTCGGCCAAGGCCACTTTCGGCACCGGTTCCTCGGTGATGCTCAATATCGGCGACCAGCCCCTGAACCCCGGCAACGGCGTGGTCACCGCGCTGGCCTGGGAACTGGACGGCCAACCGACCTATGCCTTCGAAGGCATCATCATTCACTCGGCATCGACGCTCACCTGGCTGCGCGACCAGCTGGGTCTGCTGGACAATGTCGATGACGTCGAAGCACTGGCCGGCGAGATCGACGACACCGGCGGCGTTTACCTGGTACCCGCGTTTTCCGGCCTGGGTTTTCCCTACTGGGCGCCGGAGGCCCGCGCGCTGATCACTGGCCTGTCCGGCTACAGCGACCGCCGCCACGTGGCCCGGGCCGCGCTCGAGTCGATGGCCTACCAGTTGCACGATGTGCTGGCCGCCATGCAGGCCGAGTCCGGCGTCACCCTGGGCCGGCTGCACGCCGACGGCGGCCCGACGGCCAACCGCATGCTCATGCAGTTCACCGCAGACATCACCCGAACTGAACTGCAGGTGGCCCGCGCGCCGGACTGCTCAGCCCTCGGCACCGCCCTGATGGGCATGCTGGGGCTGGGCATCCACTCATCACCCGAAGAACTCACGGCGTCCCCACCCGAAGACACCGTGCTCACCCCGTCGATGTCGGAAGCCGCCGCGCGGTTCCGGCTGGACGGCTGGCGCCAGGCCGTGGACCAGGCGCTGAAACATTCCCATCAACCTTCATCGTCATAGGCTCAGACATGAACACCCGAAATCGATTTTCCCTGCTGCCATTGCTCGCATTGATGCTGGCCACACTGGTGGCCTGCTCCGGTGAGAGCGGTGACCCGTCAACCGCCTCGGCGCCGGCCGAACCCACCGGCCCAAAAAAAGTCGCCGTGGTGGTCTCGACACTGAACAACCCCTGGTTCGTGGTGCTGGCCGAGGCCGCCCGCGACCGCGCCCGCGAACTGGGCTATGAAGCCACGATCTTCGACTCGCAGAACGACCCGGCCAAGGAAGCCAGCCATTACGAGAACATCCTGGCTTCCGGCTACAGCGCCATCCTGTTCAACCCCACCGATGCCGACGGTTCCGTGGCCAACGTGCGCCGCGCGAAGGCCGCCGATATCCCGGTGTTCTGCATCGACCGCGAGATTAACGCCACCGACGCCGCAATCACGCAAATCATCTCCGACAACTACTCCGGCGCCGTCGACATCGGCCGGCACTTCGTCGAGACCGTGGGCCGCGAAGGAAAATACGTCGAACTGCTGGGCCTGGTGGGCGACAACAACACCTGGAACCGCTCCAAGGGCTTCCACAGCGTGGTCGACCGCTTTCCGGGCCTGGAAATGGTCGCGCAGCAGAGCGCTGACTTCGACCGCGCCAAGGCGCTGGACGTGATGGAGTCCATCATGCAGTCGAACCCGGACATCGACGCCGTGTTCGCCGGCAACGACGCCATGGCCATGGGCGCCTACCAGGCGCTGGTCGCCGCGGGCAAGGCGGGCCAGGTCAAGGTGTTTGGTTTTGACGGCGCCGACGACGTGGTCCGACTGATCGCCGAGGGCGGCATCACCGCCACCGGCATGCAATTCCCCAAGGTCATGGCCCGGCGCGCCGCCGAATCGGCCGACGAGTACCTGGGTGGCAAACGTGACTTCCCGCAGAAGACCCCGGTGGCCGTGGAACTGGTGACGGCGGAGAACGTCGACCAGTACGGCGACTTCGGCCGCCAGTAAGCCCATGACCCAGAGTGCTCCCAACCGGGTGCCGCGCCTGGCCTGGGGCGGTGCCCTTGCCGCCGGGCTGGCCGTGCTGATCTGGTTCGTGCCGCTGTTCCATGTGCTGCCGCTGGAAGAAACCCGGCAGCAGGCGCAGGCTGGCGCGTTCAATGCCGAGACGTTCGTCGACGAATTCTGGGCGGGCCCGCTGGCGACCGCGCTCGAAGACGCTGTGGATGCCGGCACCCTGCTTGATGAACTGGGCCGCGATTTTGCGGCCGCCGGCGAGCGCTACGGCCATCGCCTGGGACTGAGCAGCCGCACCGCGTTCCTGGTCAGCGGCGAGGGCACCGTGGTCGACGCCGGCGAGTACCGGCTGGGCATCAGCCTGGATGACGACGACACCCCGGAGGTGATCATCGAGGTCGGCCCGGTGTTCGGCAACGCCATCCGCGACGGTTCAGGGCAGCTGGACGTGAGCCGCTTCGCCAACGCGCAGGAGTTCAACGCCATTTCCGAGGCCATCAACCGGCGCGTGGAAGCCGGGGCGATGGCGCAGCTCGAGGCCGGCGTCGCGCCGGGCCAGCGAATCCGTTTCACTGGCGGCACCGAGGTGGCCGACAGCGGTCAGGCGCCCGGTGAATTGCTGGTCGTCCCGGTGAACATCGAACTGCCATGACCGCCCCGGGCGACATCGTTCTGCAGGCCCAGGGCATTTCGAAGTCCTTCCCCGGCGTAAAGGCGCTGGATGACGTTGGCCTGACCCTGCGCAGCGGCCGCCTGACGGCCCTGCTGGGTGAAAACGGCGCCGGCAAGTCCACGCTGATGAACATCATCGCCGGCGTGCTGCGCCGCGATACCGGCACTATTCACCTGGGTGGCGAGCCGGTGGACTTCGGTAACCCGCGCGAGGCCAGCGAAGCTGGCATCACGATGATCTTCCAGGAACTGAACCTGGTCGCCAACCTGACCATCGCGCAGAACATCTTCCTGGGTCGCGAACCACTGACCCGCCTGGGCCTGATCGACACCGCGAAAATGAATCGCGACGCTGCGGCCCTGCTGGAGACCCTGGACCTGGATGTGCCGCCCACCACGCCGGTCAGCCAGCTGCGCGTGGGCCAGCAGCAGGTGGTCGAGATCGCCAAGGCGCTGTCGACCAACGCCCGCGTGCTGATCATGGATGAGCCGACCTCGGCCATTACCGAGCACGAGATCGAGGTGCTGTTCGGCATCATCGACCGGCTCAAGCGCCAGGGCGTGGCGATTGCCTACATCACCCACAAGCTGGAAGAACTCACCCGCATCGGCGATGACGCCGTGGTCATGCGCGACGGCCGGCTGATCGACGCGGCGCCCCTGGCCGACCTGGACCGCGACGGCATTGTCCGAATGATGGTCGGGCGCGAGTCCCGCCAACCCGACGCCCTGCCCCGGCCGACGCCGGGCGCCGAGGTGCTGCGCGCCGAGAACATCAGCCTGGGCAAACCCGGCGACCAGGGCCGGCGATTGTTGGACAGCGTGAGTTTCGATGTCCGCGAAGGCGAAGTGCTGGGCATTTTCGGCCTGATGGGCGCCGGCCGCACCGAGCTGCTGGAGACTGTCTTCGGCCTGCACCCGGGCCTGGGCGACGGCCAGCTGCTCGTCGATGGCGAGCCGGCCAGCGTGCGCTCCCCCGCCGATGCCATCGCCCATGGCCTGGCGCTGGGCCCCGAAGACCGCAAGCACGAGGGCCTGGTGCTGGGCATGAGCGTGGCCGACAACACCAGCCTGGCCAGCCTGCCCCGCTTCACCCGGCGCGGTTTTATCGACCGGCGCGCGGAACTGGCCATGGTGGATGAGTCCAACCGCCGTTTCCGCGTCAAGACGCCGTCCAGCCACGAGATCATCCGCAACCTTTCCGGTGGTAACCAGCAGAAGGTGATCCTGGGCAAGTGGCTGGCCACGCAGCCGCGCGTGCTGCTGCTGGATGAGCCGACTCGCGGAATCGACATCAACGCCAAGGAAGAGATTTACGCGCTGATCAACGAGCTCAGCCATGCCGGTCTGGCGGTGATCGTCGTGTCGTCCGAACTACCCGAAGTCCTGGCCATCGCCGACCGCGTGATGGTGCTGTGCGAAGGCCGCAAGACCGCCGAGTTCAGCCGCGCGGAGGCCAACGAGGCCAACCTGATGAACGCGGCCCTGCCGACCACCATGGAATCGCTGCATTGAATACCCCGACCCTGTCCACACGCGACCTGCTCGCCAAGTCCCAGCCGCTGATCGCGCTTGTACTGATGATCATCGTCATGGCGCTGGCTTCCGACGCCTTCCTGACGCCCGAAAACGGCTGGAACATCCTGCGGCAGATTTCCGTCAACCTGTGCCTGTCGATCGGCATGACGCTGATCATCCTGTCGGGCGGCATCGACCTGTCTGGCGGCGCCATCCTGGCACTGGCCGGGGCCGTGGCCGCCGGGCTGATGAAAAACGGCATCGGCATCCCGGCGATCGATGTATTGCTGCAGTTCACGCTGGCCGGCGCGATCGTCGGCGCGGTTGTCGTCGGCATGGTACTGGGCTGGTTCAACGGCTTCGTCATCACGAAATTCCGAATCCCGCCATTTGTTGCCACGCTGGGCATGCTCAGCATCGCCCGTGGCCTGACCATGCTGTGGACGGGTGGTTTTCCGATCACCGGCCTGGGCGAGGGCTTTGGGTTTATCGGCACCGGCACGTTCATGGGTATCCCGATGCCGGTATGGATCGCGTCGCTGCTGGTGACAGCGTTCGTGGTCATCACGAAGAAGACCCGTTTCGGCCGCCACCTGTATGCGGTCGGCGGCAATGAGCGCGCGGCGCTGCTCACCGGCCTGCGCGTCAACCGCGTCAAGATCTGGGTGTACACCCTGGGTGGCGCGCTGGCGGGCGTGGCCGGCGTGCTGGTCACGGCGCGCCTGGATTCCGCCCAGCCCAACGCCGGCATGGGCTACGAACTGGACGCCATCGCCGCGGTGGTCATCGGCGGCACCTCGCTGTCCGGTGGCCGCGGCTCGATCATGGGCACCGTGCTCGGCTGCCTGATCATCGGCGTTCTCAACAACGGCCTGTTCCTGCTGGATGTCTCACCGTTCTGGCAGCAGGTCATCAAGGGCATGGTCATTCTCATCGCCGTGGCGATCGACAAGGCCAGCCCGCGCAACCGGAGTGATTGATATGACCCGATTCCTGCTCATCCTTTCACTGCTGGCCCTGGCCGGCACACCCGCACTCGCAGAAGCCCGCGAAGACAAACCGCGTGTGTTCGTGCTGACCGACATCGAGAACGAACCGGACGACGCCATGTCGATGGTCCGCTTCCTGGTCTACGCCAACCAGTGGGACGTGGAGGGCCTGGTCGCCACGACCTCCGTGCACCAGCCGGACCAGACCGCCGCCTGGCGCATCCGCGAAATTGTCGGCGCCTACGGCGAAGTGCGTGACAACCTGGAGAAACACGAGCCGGGCTTCCCCACCGCCAATCACCTGCTGTCGCTGATCCGCGAAGGCCGCCCCGACTACGGCATGAACGCCGTCGGCGAAGGCATGGACTCCAGCGGGTCAGACTTCCTGATCGAAGTGGTCGACCGCGACGACCCGCGCCCCGTCTGGGTGACCGTCTGGGGTGGCCCCAACGTGCTGGCGCAGGCGCTGTGGAAGGTCCGCGAGACCCGCAGCGAGGCGGAGCTGAACGAATTTGTCGCCAAGCTGCGCGTGTACACCATCTCCGACCAGGACGACAGCGGCCCCTGGCTGCGTAAAACGTTCCCGGACCTGTTCTATATCGCCAGCCCCGGCTTCCATGCCGGCGGCGCGTACCACATGTCCACGTGGATCGGCATCGGCGGCGACAATTTCCACGGCCGCTTCGTCGGCGCCGATTTCGAGTTGGTCGACAACCCCTGGCTGGACGAGCACATCCGCAGCAAGGGCCCGCTGGGCGCGCAGTACCCACAGGTCGAGTACATGATGGAGGGCGACACGCCCAGTTACCTGAACCTGGTCGACAACGGCCTGAGCCACCCGGACCACCCGGACTGGGGCGGCTGGGGCGGCCGCTACGAGTTCTACACGCCGCGTTTTGAAAAGCGCCTGCTGGAACCGGAAACACGGCCGTTCTGGTCGGACGCCCGCGACGAGGTCTTGGGCGTGGACGGCAAATGGCACACCGGCAACAAGGAAACCATCTGGCGCTGGCGCCAGGCCTACCAGAACGACTTCGTCGCGCGCATGGACTGGACCATTCAATCTCCTGAAGACGCCAACCACCCACCGGTGGCGAAACTCGACCACACCGACCGGCTGACCGCCAAACCCGGTGGCCGCGTTGAGCTGTCGGCCACCGCCTCCAGCGACCCGGATGGCGACGGTCTCTCGTACGCCTGGTTCCTGTACAAGGAACCCGGCGAGTTCACCACCGGCACCGCGCGCACTGGCCAACCGCTCACCATCGACAACGCCGACCAGGCCAAGGCGGAATTCACGGTGCCCACGACACGTGTGCTCCGCAACGGCACCATGCACATCATCCTGGCCGTGACCGACAACGGCACGCCGGCCCTGACCCGCTACCAGCGCGTCATCGTCGATGTGCAGCCCTGACATGTATCGCCAAAGCATCATTAGCCGGGTCATGCTGACCGCGCTGCTGGCCACGGCGTCCTGCGCCCTGGCCGCGGATTCGCCGCACACGCGCGCACTGCCCCCCGTCGAAGGCGGCATGAAGTCACCTCCCGCCGAACCGCTCGCGGTTGCTGAAAGCGATGTCAGGATCTGTGAAGCCGGCGAAAACTGGACCTCGCTGATCTCCCAGAACGGTATCGGCTGCGACGCCGCCTGCGCCAGCCAGGGCATGAGTTGCCGGCGCAGCTACCACGACGTAGCGGGTGAGTGCGAACCGCAGCCCTGGGAACTGGGTTGCGGCCAGCTCAGCGCCCAGAGCACGGATTTCTGCGCCTGCTCCAGTGAAACCTTTTTCCAGGGCAAGCTGTATTACGAGCACCCACGCGACCGCGAAAAACCCGCGCTGGAAACCTGCCAGGCGGGCGATGGCTGGGCCACCATCGTCTTTCACGACAGCTCCGGCTGCGAGACCGCCTGCAAATCGGTCGGGCTGGTCTGCCACGCAGCCGCCGAGGACCTGGAACTGGAGTGCGGCCCGCAGGCCGACCCCGAATTCGTGCTGGCCTGCCATAACGACCTGGGCCACGCCAGCGACTTCTGTGCCTGCACGGCCGACGGCAGCGCCACTGGCCTGCCGGACAGCGTGCTGTCACCCTGGCGGCCATTCTGAAAGTCACCCAGACCCGAATAACCGGAGGCCTTCGATGAACCGCAATATCAACACATTACTGGGCGGTCTCCTGGCCCTGCTGGCACCGGGCGCTGGGGCCGATGACCGGACACTGGCGTTTCCCACCGCGGAAGGCTACGGAAAGTACACGGTCGGCGGTCGTGGCGGCGAGGTCTATCACGTTACCCACCTGGGTGATAACGGCGAAGGCAGCCTGCGCGCTGCGGTCGAGGCCCGGGGACCCCGGACCGTCATTTTCCGCGTCTCCGGCACCATCGACCTGCAAAGCAGCCTGGAAATCAGCCATCCCTACATCACCATCGCCGGCCAGACCGCCCCGGGCGACGGCATCACCCTGAAGCGGCACCCGCTGGTGATCAGCGCTGACGAGGTCATCATCCGATATATCCGGGTCCGGCTCGGGGATGAGTCCGGTGGCGCCGAGGACGCCATATCCAGCCGCTACACCAATAACCTGATCCTGGATCATGTTTCGGCCAGCTGGTCAGTGGATGAAACGATGTCCATTTACCATGGCAGAAACCTGACCGTGCAATGGAGCATCATTTCAGAAAGCCTCTACGAATCGAACCATACCAAGGCCGTCGCCAACCACGGTTACGGTGGCATCTGGGGCTCGGACTACAGCACGTACCACCACAACCTCCTGGCCCATCACTCCAGCCGCAATCCCCGCTTTGCTTCGGGCTGCGGCAATACCGACTATCGCAACAACGTGATCTACAACTGGGGCTTCGAGGCCACCTATGGTGGCGAACAGCAGCAACCCAACAACGATGCGTTCCATCATTGCAATATCAACATGGTGGCTAACTACCAGAAGGCCGGGCCCGCCACCCTGCCGGGCGACATCATGCATCGCATCACCGCACCCTGGTCCCGTGACGGGGCCAGCGATTACGGAAAATGGTACGTCGAAGGTAACGTCATCGAAGGCAACGACTGGGTCTCGGCCAACAACGTCCTGGGCGGCATCCAGCCGCAGGGTGGCGCCGAGTTCCTCGACGCACTGAGGCTTGATGAACCCTGGCCCGCCATGCCCATTAACCAGCAGAGCGCCGAGGCCGCATTCAAGGCGGTTCTCGACCGGGCCGGTGCCAGTGTCCCAAAACGCGATGCCGTGGACCTGCGCATTATCGAAGAGGTCAGGGGCGGCTTTGCGTCATTCGAGGGCCTGACCTACGAAACGCATCACGCGGTGGCCGATCCGGAGAAGAACAGCGGCATCATCGATTCCCAGGACGACGTGGGAGGATGGCCGGTACTGCAATCGACACCCGCCCCTTCCGACCGCGATCGCGATGGCATGCCGGATGATTGGGAACGGGAGAATGGTCTTGATCCACGGGACGCCAGTGATCGAAACGAGATCACGGCTGGCGGCTACACCCAACTGGAGAATTTTCTGAACAGTATCGCGGGGAATCGCGAAGTGCGCTGATGGCTTCCGGTGTCATCACGAGGCGCACCCGGGCCGCATGGAAAGCCAGCAAGTGAATCGTATTTTGTCGTTATATACCGACATATCAATAACATACCTAACACAGCCATCACTACTCTTCGTTGACGTGTTGATTACCCACTCTTTCACTTGCAATCTCTTTCATATCTGCACAATTCCCAAACACGACGAGACGAATAATACAACTATCTGACGCTTTTTAGACTGTAAATATCTGTTTTATAACTTTAATATTCAGTTTTTAAATAGTAAGTTTTCGTAAATTTAGTTCTTGACACCGGTGGTCAAGTAGTTAGTATGGATTAAGCGTGGATTAATCACGGTTGCCAAAAACCGAACTCACGCAGGAAATCTTGGCTCACCAAGGCTACTTAGACTCAACATAAAGCGATGGGGAAATCCAAATGACACCCGAACTGGAGACACGGGGCCGTTCAAGGCTCACGCGCATGATTTCATTGGGCCTGGCCACAATGATCTACGGCGCATCCATGCCAGCACTGGCACAGCAATCAGATACCGATGCAGAGGAAGACGTCGACGCACTGCTCGAGGAAGTGGTGGTTACCGGCTTCCGTCGAAGCCTGCAGGTCGCACTGGACGTCAAGCGCGACTCCGTTGGCGCGGTCGACGCCATCATGGCCGAAGACATTGCCGACTTCCCGGACACCAACCTGGCCGAATCGCTGCAGCGTATTCCCGGTGTGGCCATTAACCGCTTCGAGGGTGAAGGCAACGCCATCACCGTTCGTGGCCTGGGCGGCCGCTACACGCTGACCCGCATCAACGGCATGGAAACGCGTGCCGGCGTGGCCACGAACACCGGCCGCGGCTTCGACTTCAACATGTTCGCCTCCGAACTGTTCAACTCGATCGTGGTGCACAAGACCGCGGCGGCCGAACTGCAGGAAGGCTCACTCGGCGCCATCGTCGACCTGAACACGGCGCACGCCTTTGATTACGAAGAAGGTATCACCGCGCTGGTTGGCGGCCAGGCCATCTACAACGAGAACCGCGGCGAATTCGCTCCGCGCGCGACCGGCCTGTTTGCTTACCACGACCCCGACGGCGTCTGGGGCTTCTCCGGTTCCGTGGCCTACTCGGAATCCAAGAACGAGACCCTGTCCGGCAACACCGTGCGCTTCCAGAAGGCCAGCTTTAACTCGGTGCTGGGCGTCGACTGTTCGGCCAACCCCGGCGATGCCGGTTGCGCCGAGGTGTCTGACGGCTACCACGCCCGTATCCCGCGCTACGGCGGCACCAAGATCGACCGCGAGCGCCTGGGTATCACCGCCGGCCTGCAGTGGGCACCGTCCGACCGTACCGAGATCACCCTGGACGGCATGTACGCCAACTACGACTACACGCGTGACTTCCGCACCATCGAAGTACTGTTCCGCGGTAACGAAGGCGGCATGGATGTCACCAGCTACGACATCCAGGAATTCCCGGACCGCTATGGCTCCGGCAACAACACGATCACCGCGATGGGTGTCGACAACGCCTGGGTCCGCTCCGAGACCTACTACCAGGAAACCGAGTCGGTGTTCGAGCAGTTCACACTGCAGGTCACGCATGACTTTACCGACACCTTCAGCTTTGCTGGCCACTTCGGCACCACCGAGTCAACCGGCGAGTCCCCCGTGACGACCACGCTGATGTACGACGACCGTGATTACAACGGCTACGTGTACGACTACCACGGCGACGGCGGCAACCCGTTCCCGACGCTGGCGTTCAACGGTGGCGACGTGACCGATGGCAGCATCTTCACGCTGACCGAGCTGCGTGACCAGGTGCACAAGACCACCACCGGTTTCGACAACATGGACCTGAACCTGAGCTGGCAATTCACCGACTCACTGGAACTGGCCGGTGGCTACGCCTACAAGAAGTTTGACTACAAGACCCGCCAGGACCGCCGCGACGGCACGGTCTGCGGACTGGGCCTGTGGAACTGTGACACCGATGGTGACGGCGTTGACGACATCCTTGGCCCGCAGGGCACGGCGGACCTGTCTGACCTCTACACCTACGGCGGTAACGTCGGCGAAGGTTCCGACAGCGTCTGGGCCGCGCCTTCACTGGAAGGCTGGACCAGCCTGCTGGACTACTACAACTACCCGCTGTCTCCCGACCAGGGCCGCTACGCGGATGTGACCGAGGAAACCTCTGGTGCCTGGATCCAGCTGAACGGCGATCACATCTTCAGCAACGACATGCGCTTCATGTACAACGTCGGCGTCCGTTACGTTGAAACCGACCAGACCTCTGCCGGCTTCAACTCCGGCCAGTGGGTGGAAGTCGAGCGTCCGAAGTACGACGACACGCTGCCGTCACTGAACGCGGCACTGTGGCTGACCGAAAACGTGGTGGTCCGTGGGTCATGGGCCGAAACCCTGACCCGCCCGGCCCTGGGTAACCTGAGCCCGGGTGGTAGCGTCGACAGCTTCAACTACGCGATCAACTTCCAGAACCCTAACCTCGACCCGACCCGTTCGACCAACTTCGATGCGTCGGTGGAATGGTACTTCGCGGACGAAGCCGTACTGTCATTCGCCTACTTCACGAAGGACATCGAGTCGTTCCCGATTCGCGAGCTGACCACCGGCACCTTTGCCTCGACCGGCCTGCCGCTGAGCGTCATCTCCCCGACCTCACCGGCTTCACAGGACCTGGAAGGCACCTGTGGTGACCCGGCGGGTTGCTGGGAAATCAGCCAGCTGGTAAATGGCCCGGGTGCGGACCTGTCCGGCTTCGAAATCGCCGTGCAGACGCCGTTCAGCGTGTTCCTGGGTGATGACATCCCGGTGCTTCGTAACATGGGTGTCGTCGCCAACTACACCGATGTGAGCTCGGACGTGGAGTACAACTACTCCGGCAACATCATCACCGAGCGCATCCTTGGCCAGTCGGACACGTCGTACAACTTCACGATGTACTACGAGAACGGCACCTTTGATGCCCGTGTGGCGATTTCCCAGCGCGACGACTACCTGGAGAGTGGTCCGAACCGCAGTGGCAACCTGTGGCAGTTCGTGGATCCGGCGACCTTCGTCGACCTGTCCACCCGCTATCGCTTCAACGAAAACTTCGACGTGACCTTCGAGATCCTGAACGTCACCGACGAGCCACTGGACAACTATGTCGATACCGACGCCCGCCGTCGCCTCGACTACTCGACCTACGGCACCAACTATCTCCTCGGCTTCAGGTACAAGTTCTGATCTTGCGGAGCTTCACCTAGCCGACACAGGAGCGGTCCTCGCCGCTCCGGAACTGGCGCAGACGCCCTGGTGTCTGCGCCTTTTTTCTGTCCGGGCTTCTCGCGCCAAGTGAAGAAATAGTGAAACCGGTGTCATTTTTTCTTGAATTCCCGATTCATCTGTTCCAGTATGAATAACGAGGCTCCGTGAGAAATGAACGGCAATGACCCGTTCTTCCAGGCACCCGGTCCATCGAGGCGCGTAGATCTGATGTTTAACGCGGGATTGGCATGCCACTCATGAGAATAATGGTTTATCAATAAAACCAGGCGCTTAGGTGACTCCAGGCCCGAATGACGAGGGAAAACCCTCGCGACGGGGCGGGTCACCAAGACATCCGGGGTAGAGCTCGCCCCATGGATTCGGTGCCCCAAGACCTGGACGAGGAACCAGGTCAAAAAATGACACCGGTATCTATTTATTCAGGATGTCGTCCGCGCCATGACCTATAGTCGAGGAGGACTGACCCAAAATGTTCAGAACTACTTTTAATAAAAGGGCACTGCAGCTTGCGACGGCATCTTACGTTGCCGCCATGAGCAGCGCCGCCCTGGCACAGCCTGTTACCGCCCCGGACTCCGACGCCAGCGAAGACGTACTTGAAGAAGTCGTCGTCACCGGCTTCCGGCAGTCTCTTGAAGCCGCTCTAGACCTGAAGCGTGACAGTGTCGGCGCCGTCGACGCGATTTTCGCCGAGGACATTGCCGACTTCCCGGATTCCAACCTGGCCGAATCACTGCAGCGTATTCCCGGTGTGACCATCACCCGTGACTCCGGCGAAGGCCGTGAGATCTCGGTTCGCGGTCTGTCCGGCGAGTTCACCCGCGTGCGCGTCAACGGCATCGAGTCCGTCGCCGCCACCGGTGGTGAAGGCGGCCCGAACCGTGGTCGTTCATTCGACTTCAACGTCTTCGCTTCCGAACTGTTCAACCAGCTGGTGGTGCACAAGACCGCGTCCGCCAACCTGGACGAAGGCTCCCTGGGTGCCGTGGTCGACCTGAACACGGGCCGCCCGCTGCAGTACGAAGAAGGCACGACCTTCGTCGTCAGCGGCGAAGCCCAGTTCAACGAACTGAGCGAAGACTGGGGCCCGCGCGCCGCCGCGCTGTGGTCACACAATGCCGGCAACTGGGGCCTTTCCCTGTCCGCCGCTTACTCTGACAACACCACCGACGAGTTGGGCCAGAACACCGTTCGCTGGGCGCAGGCGCAATTCGCCAACGTCATGGGCGTCGACTGCCCGGCCAACCCGACCGATGCCAACTGTGCCGAAGTCGCCAACGCGTTCCACACCCGAATCCCGCGCTACGGCCTGATCCAGTACGATCGCGAGCGCCTGGGCCTGACGGGATCACTGCAGTTCGCACCCAGCGACGACACCACCATCACGCTGGACGCGCTCTACTCACAGTACGACGCATCCCGCGCCGAGAAGTGGGGCGAGGTGCTGATGCGCGGCAACGAGCGCTTCATGACGGTGACCGACTACATCTACGATTCGGCCACCAACAACATCCCCTACCTGACCATGGACAACGCCTGGGTTCGTAACGAGAACTTCGAAAAGGCGTGGACCACGGACTTTTACCAGGTGGGCCTGGACCTGGAGCATCATTTCTCCGACAACTTCAGTGGCAACCTGCTGGTCGGCACGTCCCAGTCTGAACTGGATTTCAAGCACGAGATCACGTTCATGTACGACGACCGCGACTACAACAACTTCCTGGTCGACTACCGTGATGACCAGTTCCCGACCATCGCCTTCAACGGCCCTGATGTGACGGATGCCACCAACTTCCAGTTGACCGAGTTGCGTGATCGCCCGACCAACACCAAGCACGGCTTCGACACCGTGGCCGGCGACATTGTCTGGGACTTCCACGAGAACTTCTCCATCGAGGCGGGTGTGAGCTGGAAGGAATTTTCTTTCGACACCATCGGCTACCGTCGTGATACCGGCGTCTGTGCCGCCGGGCTGTACGAGTGTGATACAGATGGCGACGGCGTCGACGACCTGGTCGGTGTACCGGCAACCCCGGAAATGAGCGAGATCTACACGTTCAACGACACCATGGGTCCGGGCTCGACGCAGAGCTGGGTGATCCCCAGCCTGGACGCGTGGATCGACTACTTCGACCTGTACAACCTGCCGGCCAACCTGGACCAGGGTGGCACCAGCGAAGTGACCGAGGAAAACCTGGGCGCTTTCGTTCAGCTGAACGGTGATGTCGACCTGGGCAGCATGCGCCTGCGCTTCGACGTAGGTGTACGCTACGTTGAAACCGACCAGTCTTCGTCCGGTTACAACTCCGGCACGTGGGTCACCGTCGACCGCGACCCGTATGACGACGTACTGCCGGCCCTGAACCTGGCCCTGGACATCACGCCGGACCTGGTGTGGCGCTTCTCGGCCGCCGAGGTCATGACACGTCCCGGCCTCGGCAACCTGTCACCGGGTGGCAGCGTGGATCCGTTCAACTACCGGGTGAGCTACGACAACCCGTACCTGGACCCGACCCGCGCCACGTCGTTCGACACCTCGCTGGAATGGTACTTTGCCGACGAGGCCGTGCTGTCCTTCGCATACTTCTACAAGGACATCGAGTCGCGTCCGATTGGCAGCGAGCGTGAAGGCACCTACGCCTCCACCGGTCTGCCGCTGGACCTGCTGAACCCGACCTCTCCGGCGGGCCAGTGCCCCGAGTGCATGCCCTGGACGATCTCGTCCATCGACAACGGCCCGGGCGGCGACCTGGACGGCTTCGAAATCGCCTTCCAGATGCCTTTCAGCGTGATGACCGAGAACGTGCCGTTCCTCAGTGACCTGGGTGTGATCGCCAACTACACCTACGTCGACTCGAGCGTGGACTACACCTTCGGCAGCGACATTGTCACCGAACGCCTGTTCGGCCTGTCGAACGACTCGTGGAACGCCACGCTTTACTACGAGCGTGACACGTTCAACGCCCGTATCTCGGCGTCCTACCGTGACGAGTACCTGACCGGCACCTCTGGCAACAGCAACCGCTTCGAAGGTTACGCGGCCACCACATACGTCGATTTCTCGGCCGGGTGGGACATGACCGAAAGCCTGACCATCCTGCTGGAAGCCCAGAACCTGACCGACGAGTACCAGGATCGCTGGACCGACATCGACGCCCGTCGTCGTTACGAGTACGACCACACCGGCCGCATCTACAAGATGGGCCTGCGCTACCAGTTCTGATGCTGGAAACGCACTTTCGCAAGACCAGGAATCCCCGCTTCGGCGGGGATTCTTTTTTCTGCTAAACGTTCGAATGGAGCACTGATGACATGAAATTCCGCCGCCGTTCCCTGCTGTCCACCCTGCCAGCGATCCCATTGCTGGGTGCGCCGGGCACCCGCGTCCTGGCCGAAAACGTGCCAGCCGCTGACTGTATCGCCCCCGGTGACTGGTCCAGCCTGGAATGGGCGCGCGGTATTGAAGGCCAGCGCAAGGCCGACCTGGGCAACGGCACGTTCCTGAACCCCATCGTGCCGGGCGACCACCCGGACCCGTCCATCATCAAGGACGGCGACGACTACTACATGACGTTTTCGTCTTTCGACGCCTATCCCGGCCTGGTCATCTGGCACTCGAAAGACCTGGTCAACTGGCAGCCGGTCACTGCTGCGCTGACCAAGCCGATCGGCGCCGTCTGGGCGCCGGAACTGTGCAAGCACGAGGGGCGCTACTACATGTACATCCCCGCTCGCTTTCCGGATTACCGCTCCAACTACGTCATCTGGGCGGACAACATAGAAGGCCCCTGGAGCGACCCGATCGACCTGGAACTGCCCGACCACATCGACCCCGGCCACATTGTCGACACCAACGGCGACCGCTACCTGTGCCTGTCCGGCGGCGACATCGTGCCGCTGACCCCGGACGGACTGGCCACTGCCGGCCCGGTCCGGCACGTCTACGACCCGTGGCGCTATCCCGAAGACTGGGTGGTTGAAAGCTTCTCGCCGGAAGGCCCGAAAATGCTGCGCCGCGGCGACTACTTCTACATGATCACCGCCGTGGGCGGCACGGCCGGCCCGCCGACCGGTCACATGGTCATCGTCGCGCGCTCGAAATCACTGGACGGCCCCTGGGAAGACGCGCCCAACAACCCCATCGTCCGTACCGAGAGCCGCAACGAGAAATGGTGGTCGCGCGGCCATGCCACCGCGGTGGAAGGCCCGGACGGCGACTGGTGGATGGTCTACCACGGTTACGAGAACAACTACTGGACCCTGGGCCGGCAGTGCCTGCTGGCGCCGATCACGTGGACGGATGACGGCTGGATCGAGGCTGGTGGCGGCGACCTGTCGGCGCCCATCGCCATGCCCAAAGGCGGCGAAGCCGTCCCGCACGGCGCGGCATTGTCGGATGATTTTTCCACCAACAAGTTCGGCACGCAGTGGGGCTTTTACGACCCGGCCGAGAACGAAATGGACCGCGTCCGCTACGAGGACAAGGCGCTGGTGATCAAGGGCAAGGGTTCCACCCCCTCTGATTCTTCACCGCTGTGCTTTATCTGCGGCGACCTGGCCTACGAGGTGGAAGTGGAGTGCGAGGTGATTGATGACGCCGAAGCCGGCATCCTGCTGTTCTACAACCGCCGCCTGTACTGCGGCCTGAGCTTCTCGAAAGACGGTTTCGTCATGCAACGCTACGGCCTGCAGCGCAATGTCCGCGCCCCGGAAGACCTGGGCCGCAAGCTGCACCTGCGCATCACCAACGACCACAACATCGTCACCATCCACCACAGCCCCGACGGCAAGAACTGGACCAAGTTCTACGTGCAGATGGAGGTCTCCGGCTACCACCACAACGTGGCCTGGGATTTCCTCAGCCTGCGCCCCGGCCTGATGGCGGCCGGCGACGGCGAAGTGCGATTCCGCAACCTGCGCTACCGCGCGCTGGCGTAGGCCGCGTACGTGGGGGTGGGGTGGGCTTGGTCCAGGACGCGCTCAAGCACATCCATGTGGCGCTCTTCCGCGGCCATCCATGGCCGCGGAAGGTCCTGGACCAAGCCCACCCCACCCCC